>DATFGL010000140.1:0-15510 GCA_035249465.1 Rhodanobacteraceae bacterium
GGCGACGCCGCGCACGCGCGCGACGTACTCGGCTGGCAGGCGCGGACCACGCTGGAGGAACTGTGCCGGACGATGGTGGCAGCCGATCTGAAGCGGGTGGAACGTGGCGTCTCGTTCTGATCAACCCCGTGCGCTGCTGACTGGTTGCCACGGGTTCACCGGGCGCTATGTCGCGGCGGAACTCGAGGCTGCCGGTTACGAAGTCGTCGGCCTGGCGCACGATGGCGATCCGCCACGAGAAGGCGTGCTGCGCGCGAACCTGCTGGACCGCGACGCAGTGCGAAGTGCCGTCGCCGGGGCGCGCGCCGAGGCAGTGGTGCACCTCGCGGCGATTTCCTTCGTCGCGCACGGCGACGCCGACGAAATCTACCGGACCAACGTCGTGGGCACCCGCAATCTGCTGGAAGCGCTGGCGTCTTCGGACGTGAGGCCCCACAGCGTGGTCCTGGCCAGCAGCGCCAACATCTACGGCAACGCCGAGGTCGAACCGATCACGGAAGCGACGCCGCCGGCGCCGGCCAACGACTATGCGGTGTCCAAGCTCGCGATGGAACACATGGCGCGGCTGTGGATGGATCGTTTGCCGATCACACTGGTGCGGCCGTTCAACTACACCGGCGTGGGTCAGGGCGAGAACTTCCTCGTTCCCAAGATCGTCGCGCATTTCAGGCGTGGCGAAAAGACCATCGAACTCGGCAACACCGGCGTCGCGCGGGATTTTTCCGACGTGCGCGACGTCGCGCGCGCCTACGCCGCGATCGTCGCGAGGGCGCCCGCGGGCGAAACCGTCAACCTCTGTTCCGGCGTCGCGCATTCGCTGGGCGAGGTGCTGGACGGGATGGCGCAGATCGCGGGCTATGCGATCGAGGTGCGCGTCAATCCCGCATTTGTACGAAGCCATGAAGTGGAGCGGCTGACGGGTTCCAACGCGCGATTGCGCGCGCTCACAGGATTCGCGCCGTCGATCCCGTTGGAGGACACCTTGCGCTGGATGTACGCAAGCGATTGAGTCACGCTGCAAGTGCACGGACTGCTTGGGCGATCCGCACTTTGAACGCACGATCGTTATCCTCGAACCATGCGCGCGCGGCCGCGCCCATGCGTGCAAGTTCGTCGTCGGGTGTCGCCAGCAGCCGTTCGACCACCGTTTCCAGCGCGCTTTCGTCGTAGAAATACGTAGTCGCGAGGCTCTGCGTGCCGGTTCGTGAAGGCGGAACCAGCGCACCACGGTTACAGGTGACCATCTCGTTCATCGGCGGCGCGTCCAGCGTCACCGTCACTGCGCCGACACTCATCGCCTCGACGAGGTAATGCCCGAAACCTTCCGTTTCCGAAGGGCAAAGGTGGAAGCGATGCGCGTTCTGGATGCGTTTCAATTCGGCATCGGGAATGTAGTCGACGCGGTGCGTGATGTTGGGTGCGTTGACCACCGCACGTGCGACGCGGGGGCTCTGCAGTACGGTGAGCTGCGGCCATTCCGGATGCCTGCGCCACGTCGCGAGCAGGGTGTCGGTGCCCTTGTTGGAGCTGCGCCCGGCGAGGTGGAAGAACGCGCGTTCACGCGGCATCGCGGCGTCCAGGCGGTCCTCGCTGGTGAAGCCGGTGTATTCGGTCCGCAACCCGATCGCTTCGAAAATCGGTGCCGCGTGGCGCGTCAGAACGAATGCGCGATCCAGCCGTGGCAGCCATCCCCGGTCGCGCTCGTCGAACCACTCGGGGTGCGGCATCAACACGTTGCGGTGCGCGGTGGCAAGGTATTCGGGGCGTATGCGTTCCAGCATCAGGTTGACGTCCCAGCGTTGCTCGCCGCGGCCAGTCAGCCACCGCGCAAGCGTGCCCGCACGCAATGCCGGGGGGTGCAGCGCCTTGCGCAACGCCCCGCGCCGGATGCCGCTGATCGTCACGTCGAAACCCGCACCGGCCAGGGCGTCGTGCAACAGCTTCAAATTGCGGCTGAGGCCGAAGCCGTTGTCGCGCGCGACCAGGTTGATGCGGATCATGCAGGCGCACCCGCGCCGCGCAGCGCCCCATCCAGCCGCTCCGGCAGTGCCGCACGCTCGGCCTCGTACCACACGCGCGCCGCGGCGCCGAGCGCTTCACACCGTGCGTCGTCGATTGCGAGTGCGCGTTCGATCGCGGCTTCCATCGCTGCGTCGTCGAAGTGGTAGGTGGTTGCGAGGTGCTGGCTGCCGGTGCGTGCATACGGCAACAGGATGCCGCGCTCCGGCGTGATCATCTCGTTCATCGGCGGCGCGTCCAGCGTGATCACCACGGCCCCGACGCTCATGGCCTCGACGATGTAATGTCCGAAACCCTCGGTCTCCGAAGGGCACAGGTGAAACCGGTGCGCGTTCTGGAGGTGTTTCAGTTCGGCTTCGGCGAGATAGCCGATGCGGTGGGCGATATTGGTGGCGGGCGAGGCCGGTTTTGCTTCGCTCGGATGTTGCACCACGGTAAGCCGCGGCCACTCGGGATGCTTGCGCCACAGCGCCAGCAGTGGTTCGGTGGCCTTGGTGCGGCTGGAGCCCGCCAGATGGAAGAACGCGCGTTCGCGCAGCACGGCGGTGTCCCGCCGGTCCTCGCTGGTGAAACCGATGCAGATGGCGCGGCAGCCTTGCGCCGTGAAGATGCGTTCGGCTTCGCGGGTCTTGGTCAACACCAGGTCGATGCGGTCGAGCGCCTGCATGTCGCGCGGCAGGAACCATTCCGGGTGCGGCAGCAGCACGCGGCAGGGCGCGTCGTCCAGAAAGCCCGGCGCGATGTGTTCCTCCATCAGCACGAAATCGTACGGCAAAGGCAAGCCGCGGTGGTGGCGACGCGCGAGTTGCGCTGCGTGCCGTCGACCCTTCATGCGCTGGATCAGGCCCGGAATCCCACCGCGCCGACGGGTGTTGGTGAAATCGACGTGGTAACCACGCGTTTCCAGCGTGCGCGCGAGCAAACGCAGATCGCGCGACAGACCGACCCCGTTGTCGAAGCCGAGCAGGTGCACCGAGCGCGGTGCCGTGTCAGTCATCGTCGGGTTCATACGCGCCGAATTGTCCCGCGTCGTCGCTTCGGGGCGGCACGCAGCCCGGCGCCACGGCGCTGCGGCTGAACACATACCACTCGCGGCGGTTGGCGTGCCCGACATGGACGGCATCGCGCATCCGCACGCATGGCGCCAGCACCTCGCCGTAGGCGAAGATCCAGCGGTGCGCGGGGTCGGCCGCCTGCCATGCGAGTGCCCGCCGCAACTGTTCGTGCCAGGCCAGCTTGAAACCGAAGTTGACGGTATCGCGGTCCAGCATGTCCAGCATCAGGAGGTTTTGTTCCTTCCATGCCACCAGTGCGATCGGATCGCCCGCGGGCACGACGTTCGTGGTGCGCGCCATCACCGCGCGCGAGGACGAGTAGCCGTTGAGCAGGGGATACGCGACCAGTCCCCACGCGCCCCAGGCCACCAGGGCGAATCCGGCCCAGCCCCATATCGCGCGCCGCGGCCGCACGATCAGCGCGATCAATACGCCGGCGAAGCCGATGCCGAGGATCATTGCAACCAGGGGCGCGGGCGAGCCCTCCAGCGCCGACGCGGCCAGCGCCACCAGCTTGTGCAGATGACCAGTGTGCAGGCCAATGCCGGCGATGAGCAGCACCAGCGCCAGCAGCAGTGTCAAAATCCATAACGCCCAGCGGAACGAGCGCATGCGAACGACGCCCGGCAACAGCGGCGCCAACGCAATCGCGGTGACGGGGAGCGCGGGCAGGATGTACACGTCGCGTTTGCCGCCACTCAGCGAAAAGAAGATCACCACCAGCACCACCCACGCGAGTGGCAGCAGCGTGCGGGCGTCGCGTGCGCGCAAGGCGCGCGACCAGCCCGGCACCGCCCACGGAATCGCCAGCGACAACGGCAGCCATTCGAACGCGATCACCGGCAGGTAGAACCACCACGGATGGATGTGGTGCGCGGGTTCGGCGTAGCGCGACACGGTCTGGCCGAGCAGGATGTCGTGCGCGTAGCGCGCGTATGCGGCATCGCCCGCATGCACGTGCAGCGCCGACCACAGCATCGGCAATGCCCATCCGAGTACAGGTACGGCGAACAACAGCGCCAGCCACCAGCGTGCATCGCGGTTCTGGGCGGGCAGCAAGCCGGTCCAGCCGCGCCAGCGCGCGAACCAGAACGGCAGGAACACCAGCAGCGCCAGCACGCCAACTCCCTTGGTGATCACGCCGAGTCCGGCGGCGAGGAAGCCGACCGCGTACCAGCACCATGCGGGGCCCAGCAGCAGGTGGCGCAGCAGGCCGTACATCGCCAACGCGATCCAGAACACTTCCATGCCGTCGATCTGCGCGGCGCGCATCTGGAACGTGAAGTCGAAACTCACCAGCACCGCGGCGGCGACAATCAAGCCGGTGCGGTGGTTCCACTGCCGGCGCGCGAAGTCGTACACCAAGGCAATGGTGCCGAGTCCCGCCAGCAGCGAGGGCAGCAGGAACCCGCCGCGCCAGCCGCCGGTCAGGAAGTATGCGCAGGCTTCCAGCCACATGAACATGGGCGGCTTGTCGGAATACAGTTCCACGCCGCGGTGCGGGAACAGCCACTGTCCGCTCGCCAGCATTTCGCGCGCGACCAGCGCGAAGCGCGGTTCGTCCGATGGCCACGGGTCGCGCAGCCCGATGCCAAGGCCCAGCAGCAGCAACGCGAACACGAACAGCAGCGCGAGCTGTACGCGTTCATTTTCGAGCCGGTGCAGCTGGGCGCGGAACTTCGACATTGATGTCAGAGGCATTGTGCGTCGCGTATATTCCGTTCGCGCCGAGCCCTTCGAAAAGCTCGGGACTGGCTACGTGAGCGAAGCGAACGAAGTCGAAGCGCAGGCGCCCTTCGACTTCAGCCCCGGCTTTGAAAAAGGATGGGGCCCGTGCTCAGCGAGAACGGAGGTTAACCGAGTACGCGGTCATCCGTGTTTTTCGAGCACCACGTAGAACATGCCATCCAGGCCGCCCTCGCCCGGCAGGATCTGCCAGCCCGGGCCGGCCTTGTGGCCGACCGGCAATTCGACGGACAGCGCGCGGGCATCCACGTGGGTGGAGAGAAAAGGTTCCACGACGTGTTGGTTCTCCTCGCGCAACATCGAACAGGTGGCGTAAACCAGCCGTCCGCCTCGCGCCAGCAGCGGCCACAAGGCATCGAGCAGTCGCCTTTGTTCCGACGCGAGTTGCGCGATGTCGCCCGCGCGCCGGTGCAGCTTGATGTCGGGGTGACGCCGGATCACGCCGGTGGCGGAGCACGGTGCGTCCAGCAGGATGCGATCGAACAGCTTGCCATCCCACCATTTCGCGGGGTCGCCCGCGTCGCCCGTGCGCGCGTCGCAGTGCAGACCGAGCCGGTCGAGATTCGCGTGGATCGAGCCGGCGCGCCGTGCGTCCGCGTCCAGCGCAACCAGTTGCACGCCGACGCGTTCCAGCATGTGGCAAGCCTTCCCGCCTGGCGCGGCACAGGCATCCAGCACGCGCAATCCGTCGTGCAGGTCCAGAAAGTCCGCGGCGCATTGTGCGGCGCCATCCTGCACCGAGAAATGACCCGCAGCGAATCCGGGCAGACGCGCCACGTCGGTATTCGCAGCGAGCATGATGCCATCGCGCAGGAACGTATGCGGCTGTGCTTCGCAGCCCGCTTGCCCCAGCGCCGCCAGCGCTTGGTGGCGCGTCGTGCGCCGCGCGTTGACACGCAGCATCGGTGGCGAGGGCGCGTTGTTCGCCGCGAGGACCGCGTCCACTTGTTCGGGCCAGTCACGCGCGAGCGCATCGATCAGCCAACGTGGATGGGCGCTGCGCGTGACAGTGTCGCGATCAAGTTGCGCGTTGATCGTGTCGCGCTCGCGCAGCCAGCGGCGCAGCACCGCGTTCGCCAATTTGGCGAAGCCGCCACGCCCCAGCGCGCGCGTGGCTTCGACCGTGACCGCGACCGCCGCGTGCGGCGGCAGTTGCAGGATTTCCAGTTGCACGAGGCCCAGTACCAGCAATGCGTGCAGCGCGGGCTCGCGCTTGCGCAGGGGCTGCTGCAGCAAACCATCGATGGCCTTGTCGAAGCGCAGCCACCAGCGCGCGCCTTGGTTGCACAACGCCGTGAGCAAGGCGCGGTCGCGAGCGTCGGGGAGCCTTGCCTGCGCCGGCCGCAGCTGTTCGCGCAGGGAAGCACCGCGCAGCGCGACCGCCGCGAGGACTTCCGCCGCCAGTACGCGGGTGTCGCTCATGCCTGGCGCAGCTCGGCACGCGCGTTGAGATAGTCGGCGGCGCCGATCACGCGTCCGCCCGCGCGTTGCAACTTCAAGATGCGCAGCACGCCTGCGCCACAAGCGATATCAAGACCGTGTTTCGACACCCCGGCGATCTCGCCGGGTGCGGCCGGGCCCCGGACCCCGGATCCTGGGGCCCGCGCTTGTGCCGACCATACCCGTACGCGTTCGCCCGCCAAGGTCGCTTCCGCCACCGGCCACGGATCGAACGCGCGCACCTTGCGTTCGAGTTCGATCGCCGGTCGCGAAAAGTCCAACTCCGCTTCGGCCTTGCCCAGCTTGTGCGCGTAGGTCGCGCCGGTCCCGGGCTGCGGCCTGGCGGTCGGGCTCGCGCCCGCGATGACGTGTCGCAGACCCGCGCCCAATACCCGCGCGCCGATGCCGGCGAGCCGGTCGTGCAAGGTGCCGCCGGTATCGTCGTCGCGGATGGGTGTCGATTCCGAAAGCAGCACGGGCCCGGTATCCAGACCGGCTTCCATCTGCATCAGGCACACGCCGGTTTCTGCATCGCCCGCCAGGATTGCGCGCTGGATCGGTGCCGCGCCGCGCCAGCGCGGCAGCAGAGACGCGTGCACGTTCCAGCAGCCGAGGCGCGGGATCGCCAGCACTTTGCGCGGCAGGATCAGGCCGTAGGCGATCACCACCATCAGGTCGGGGGCGCAGGCGCGCAAGCGCGCCTGCGCTTCCGGCGTCTTCAATGATTCGGGTTGCTCGACCTGAATGCCGGCGGCGAGCGCCGCCTGTTTGACCGGGCTTGGTGCCAGCTTGCGTCCACGTCCGGCAGGGCGATCGGGCTGCGTGTAAACCGCGACGACGTCCACGTCGGCGGACATGCATGCGTGCAATCCCGGTACCGCGAAATCGGGTGTGCCGGCGAACACCAGTCGCAAGCGCTGCGCCGTGGCCACGCGTCAGCCCGTGTGACGCCGCTGCTTCTCCAGCTTGCGCAGCAGCAGCGAGCGTTTCAGCGGCGACAGGTAATCGACGAACACCTTGCCGACCAGGTGATCCATCTCGTGCTGGATGCATACGGCCAGCAGGCCATCGGTTTCGAGTTCGAACGTTTTGCCGGTGACGTCCTGGGCGCGCACGCGGATCCACTCCTTGCGTTCGACGTCGGCATACACGCCCGGGAACGACAGGCAGCCTTCCTGGCAAATCTCGGTGCCGCGGGCTTCCAGCAGCTCGGGATTCACGAACACCCGTGGGTCGTCGTGGGTTTCGGAGATGTCCAGCACCAGCAGCCGCTTCGGCACGTTGACCTGCGTTGCCGCGAGGCCGATGCCGGGGGCCGCGTACATCGTTTCCAGCATGTCATCGGCCAGCCGTTTCAAATCGGCATTGAAAGTCTCGACCTTTTGCGCGGCAAGGCGCAGGCGTGGATCGGGGAATTCGAGGATGTCGAGTTTGGCCATGACGGGGCGCAGGGTCGGAAGCTCAGGGGCCAGATGGGGGCGGCCGGGGCCGTTTTCATGCCGCATAGCGTAACAGCGGTGCGGTCTTACCCGTGGTTTCGAACACCCCGTCACCAAATGTGAAGTTTTTGCTTGCCGCCGCTGGCCGTTCGGGTACACTCGGCTGAAACTTGTGGGGGATCGGGGGATTGCCGGTCATGCTTAAGAAACTGCTTGCGTTGAGCGCGGGTTTGCTGATCACGTTCGCCGCGTACGCAGCTGGAGCCCAGCTGCGCGCCGATCACCCGCACACCTACGTGGTGAAGAAGGGCGACACGCTGTGGGGCATCTCGGCTCGTTTCCTCCAGAAGCCGTGGTTGTGGCCCGAAATCTGGGACGTCAACCAGCAGGTCTACAACCCGCATCGCATTTACCCGGGCGACGTGCTGGACCTTGACGTGAATGGCTTGCGCGTGGCCAAGCGCGCCGCGGTCGAAGCCAATCCCATCCCGACGGTGCCGCTGTCAGCGATCGAGCCGTTCCTCAAGGATTTCCGCGTGCTCACGGCGGCGCAGCTGCAGCAGACGCCTTACGTGGTGGCGGTCGAGGAGAACGAGCCGCGCGCCACCGAAGGCATGAACCTGTACGTGCGCAGGCTGGCTGGGGCCAGCGTCGGCGAGCGCTTCGCGGTCGTGCGTCCGACCCATGTGTTCCGCCAATTCAACGATGGCGGCCGGATGGATGATGTCGGGCACCTGGTCAGCAACAACGTGGATCTCGCGCCGGGCCCGTGGCAGGAAGATTTCCGCAATGACGGCCACTTCGGCCGCGGCACGGAAATCGGCACCGAGGTACGCGTGATCGGCACCGCGCAGGTGCTGAAGAACGGCGATCCGGCCACGTTGCTGCTTACCAATGCGAGCATGGAGATTCGTGCGGGCGACCGCCTGATGCCGGTGGACGACACGCCGTACGATTTCACCTACTACCCGCATCCACCGCGCAATGCGCCGACCAATGCCTACATCATGGCGTTGTCCAACGGCTATGACGGCATCTCCGTGCAAGGTCCGATGGATGTGGTGGCGCTGAACGTCGGCGGCGACGACGGCGTGGACAACGGCACCACCTTCGCCATCTACCAGCCGGGCGACACCGTCACCGATCTGGTCAAGGGCAATACCGACCGCCGCGAGTTTGGCCCGAAGGTCAAGCTGCCCAGCGAATTCGTGGGCCACTTGATGGTGTTCCGCACCTTCGCACACGTGAGCTATGGACTCGTGATGGACGGCATTCGCCCCGTGAAGGTCGGCGACACGGTGCAAGCGCCGGAATAACGCGACGACAAGGAAAAGCCTTACACGACGGCGCGGCCCCAACCGCGCCGTTTGTTTTTGCGGCGCCCCTAAACTGGGGGTCTGTTGGCGCCATGCCACATGGCCGCGCCGGGGCCCATGGCCCGCAGGGCAAGGAAGAGTGAGGACGATGCATGTCGATACATCGACGAACGATGACGCAGCCATGTGGGCCATGGGCCCCGGCCCGAAGGGTTGCTCCGCAGCGGCCGCCATCCACCGGTGCGCACCTTGGCCATAGAACCACTATGGCGCTGCGGTGCGCACCTTGTCTGGCAACCGCTGCGGAAGCAACGCGGCTCACTTGGCATGGCGTCAACAGACCCTGGCATGCATGACGATGATGAACCGCTCGCCTGGCTGACCCTGCTGCGCGCGCCCGGGCTGGGGGGCGCGGGGCTGCGTGCCCTGCTGCAGCGGGCGGGGTCGGCGCGGGCGATTTGCCGCGATGCACGCAAATTGCGCGCATCGGCCGGGCTCGAACAAGCCGCCCTGGAATGGATTGCGCGTCCCGACGCCGCGCGGCTGGATGCGGACCTGGCGTGGTTGGCGCAACCCGGCCATCGGCTGCTGCGTTGCGACGAAGCCGATTTCCCTCCACAACTGGAAACCATCCCGCAGCCCCCCGCGGCGTTGTTCGTCGCCGGCGACCCGGCCGTGCTGCTCGCTCCGCAAATCGCCATCGTTGGCGCCCGCAGCGCCACCGCACAAGGCCTGGCCAACGCACGCGATTTCGCCCGCACCTTGAGCCGTGCCGGCCTCACGGTCACCAGCGGCATGGCCGACGGCATCGATGGCGCGGCACACGCCGCCGCCCTGGAAGCAGGCGGCCAGACCGTGGCCGTGATCGGCACGGGCCCCGATCTGGTGTATCCGCGCAAGCATCGACAACTCGCAGCCAGCATCGAGCAAAACGGCGCCATCGCCAGTGAATTCCCGCCGGGAACCGAAGCGCGCCCGGATCACTTCCCGCGCCGCAACCGCCTGATCGCCGGACTTTCGCTCGGTACGTTGGTGGTGGAAGCAGGCTTGCAGTCAGGATCCCTGATCACCGCACGGCTGGCGGCGGAAGCGGGCCGCGAGGTGTTCGCGCTGCCCGGTTCCATTCACAATCCGTTGGCCAAGGGCTGCCATCGCCTCATCCGGGATGGTGTGCGGCTGGTCGAAACCGCCGCCGAGGTGATCGAGGCCTTGGCGCCGGCGGCGCAGGCGCAAGGGGCGGGGCTCCGCGCCCGGCTGGACGCCGCCGACGGCACGGAGACGCCGCACTCGCCGGATGCAGAAAACCGCAGCCAAGACCCTGATTATGCGTCACTTCTCGCCGCGCTGGGTGACGCACCGGCGTCGCTGGACGAGTTGGCTGAACGTACCCATCTGCCGCCCGCAGCGCTGTCCTCGATGTTGCTGTTGCTGGAGCTGGAGGGGGTGGTCGGGCCGGCGGTGAACGGGCGCTGGCAGCGGGTTTTCACCGGCAAAGCTTGACACGGCTACCCTGCGCGTGTGTTCACTATATATAGGGGCGGACCCAAGCCGCCCATGGATTGCATCCAAGACATGGCCAAAAACCTGCTCATCGTCGAATCGCCCGCCAAGGCCAAGACGATCAACAAATACCTCGGCGACGACTTCAAGGTGCTGGCCTCGTATGGCCATGTCCGCGACCTGGTGCCCAAGGAAGGCGCGGTCGATCCCGACCACGATTTCAGGATGGACTACGCGCTGATCGACAAGAACGTCAAACACGTCGATGACATCGCCAAGGCCGCCAAGGTCGCCGAATCGATCTATCTCGCCACCGACCTTGATCGCGAAGGCGAGGCGATCAGCTGGCACATCAGCGAGATCCTCAAATCACGCGGCCTGTTGAAGGACAAGGAAACCCATCGCGTGGTGTTCAGCGAAATCACCCCGCGCGCGATCAAGGAAGCCGTGGCGCATCCGCGCAAACTGTCGCACGACATGGTGGACGCCCAGCAGGCGCGCCGCGCATTGGATTACCTGGTCGGCTTCAACCTGTCGCCGGTGCTGTGGCGCAAGGTGCAGCGCGGACTGTCGGCCGGGCGCGTGCAGTCGCCCGCGCTGCGCATGATCGTGGAGCGCGAGGAGGAAATCGAAGCCTTCAAGCCGCGCGAATACTGGACGGTCGAGGCGAAGCTTGCGCACAGGGACGGCGAATTCAGCGCGCGGCTGGTGAAGCTCAACGGCAAGAAGTTTGAGCAGTTCGACCTTACCAATGCGAAGGATGCGCACGGCGCGCGCGACGCCTTGTTGAAGGCCGCGAACGGGCAGCTCGTGGTCGGCGACATCCAGTCGAAACAACGCCAGCGCCGGCCGGCCGCGCCGTTCACCACGTCCACGTTGCAGCAGGAAGCCGCGCGCAAACTCGGCATGGCCACCAGCCGCACCATGCGCATCGCGCAGGGGCTGTACGAGGGCGTGTCGCTGGGCGGCGAAGGCAACGTCGGCCTGATCACCTACATGCGTACCGATTCGACGCACCTGTCGGGCGAGGCGATCGCCGAACTGCGCCAGACCGTCGAACGCGAGTTCGGCAAACAAGGCCTGCCCGAACACGCAATGGTGTACAAGACCAAGTCCAAGAACGCGCAGGAAGCGCACGAAGCGGTTCGGCCGACTTCGGCGTTGCGGACGCCGAAATCCGTCGCAGCCTATCTCACCCCCGACCAGTTGAAGCTGTACGAACTGGTCTGGAAACGCGCGGTCGCATGCCAGATGAAACCGGCGACGCTCAATACCGTTTCCGTGGAATTCCCGTGCGGTGGCGATGCTGGTTTCCGCGCCACCGGTACCACCGTGGTCGATCCGGGGTTCCTCGCGGTGTACGAGGAAGGCCGCGATGCGAAATCGGATGAAGACGAGGAAGCCCGCAAGCTGCCCGCGCTGGCGAAAGGCGAGACAGTGCCGCTCACCGACATCGCCGCCGACCAGCACTTCACCGAACCGCCGCCGCGTTATTCCGAGGCATCGCTGGTCAAGGCGCTGGAGGAATACGGCATCGGCCGGCCGTCGACGTACGCCAGCATCATCCAGACGCTGTTGTCGCGCGAATACGTGATCCTGGATTCGCGCCGTTTCAAGCCCACCGACGTGGGCCGTGCGGTGGCGAAATTCCTGACCGCGCATTTCACGCAATACGTCGATTACGACTTCACCGCGAAGCTCGAGGACGAGCTCGACGCGGTCAGCCGCGGCGAGGAGGAATGGCGCCCGCTGATGGCGGGTTTCTGGAAGCCGTTCAAGGCGCTGGTGGACGACAAGATGGAATCGGTCGACCGCAGCGAAGCCACCGGCGCACGCCTGCTCGGCGACGATCCGAAAACCGGCAAGCCGGTGTCGGTGCGGTTAGGCCGCTACGGGCCGTATGCCGCGCTCGGCGACAAGGACAGCGACGAAAAACTGAAATTCGCGTCGCTGCTGCCCGGGCAGAGCATGCACACCATCACGCTGGAAGAGGCACTGGAACTCTTCAAGCTGCCGCGCCACCTCGGCAAGGACGCGGACGGCGAGGAAATTTCCGCCGGCATGGGCCGTTTCGGTCCATTCGTGAAGAAGGGCGCGATGTATGCCTCCATCAAGGACGGCGACAGCGCCTACACGATCACGTTGGAACGCGCGAAGGAATTGATCCGCGAGAAGCGGGAACTGATCGCCAACCGCGTGATCACCGATTTCGGCGACGGCATCCAGGTGTTGAACGGGCGCTACGGCCCGTACATCACCGATGGCGAGAAGAATGCGAAGATTCCCAAGGATCGCGAACCCAAATCGCTGACGCACGACGAATGCAAGGCGTTGATCGAAGCCGCGCCGGTGCGGCGCGGGCGCGGGGCGTTCAAGAAGGCGGCAGCGAAGAAGGCGGAGCCGAAGAAAGCCCCGGCGAAAAAAACCGCCACGAAGAAAGCGGCGACCGGGAAATCGGTGGCAGGGAAATCTGCCACGAAGAAAACCGCGGTCAAAAAGACAGCCGCGAAAAAATCGTCGCGTGCAAAGCCCGCGGTGGATGCGTCGGCGGGCGACACGCCGCCCTTCGACCTCTGATCCATGCGCGTTTTCAATGCTGATGAAGTCGAAGCCGCCGCCGCGTTGCTGCGCGCGGGCGGCGTGCTGGCCTACCCGACCGAGGGCGTGTACGGCCTCGGTTGCGACCCGGACAATCGCGAGGCTTTCGAAAAGATCTTCGCGATGAAACGCCGGGCACCAGAGCAGGGCGTGTTGCTGATCGCGGCCGATTTCGAACAGGTCCGGGCTTGGGTGGGTGACGCGTCCGAGACGGCGCTCGATCGCGCGCGCGCGGCATGGCCCGGCGCGCACACGTTCATCTTCCCGCGCTCGCCGCGCGTGCCGGAATGGGTCGCGGGCATGCATGCAGGCATTGCCCTGCGCGTCACCGCGCATGCGCCTTCCGCCGCGCTTTGCTGCGCCTTCGGAGGCCCGATCGTTTCCACCAGCGCCAACCGCCATGGCGAACCGCCCGCGCGCAGCGCCGCGGACATCCATGCGATTTTCGGCGACGAACCCGACGGCATTCTGGATGCGCCGCTGGGCGGTCTCGACAAGCCCACGCCGATCACGGATGCCGTGAGCGGCGCTACCATCCGCGCCTGAGGGGATTGGGGAGTTTCCCGTGTCGAGCGTTTATCCATCACCGCAAAGCCGGATGCCGGGATCGTCGCGGCCCCTGCTCGCGGATGCGTCACCGCAACGCGCGATCGCGTGGCGCGAGGGCCGAGCGGTGACGGTCAGTCAATTCCTGGGCGATGTCAGCGCATTGGCTGCGCGCCTTCCGGTGGCGCAGGCGGCGGTCAATCTGTGTGAAGACCGGTACGCGTTCCTGGTCGCTTTCGCTGCGTTGCTGGCGCGTGGGCAAACCAACCTGCTGCCGCCGTCGCGTGCCGCGCACGCCATCGACGAAACGCTGGCCGCGCATCCGGACAGCTACACGCTGGGGGATGCCGATCTCGATCCGGCGCCGCCAGACTATCTGCGCTTCACGCCAGATGCGGAGGACGCCCTAGCGGGCCACGCGGCGTCGATCGCCGAAACGGCGCTGGCAGCGATCGGTTACACCTCCGGTTCGACCGGCGTACCGCGCGCCAACCCCAAGCGTTGGGACAAGCTGACGATCTCGACCGGGCACAACGATGCGCTGTTGCGCGCGCTTGCCGGTGGCGATTACCACGTGGTGGCGACCGTGCCGCCGCAGCACATGTACGGGCTGGAATTTTCCGTTTTGCTGCCCTTGTTCGGGCGCGCGTCGGTGTGCGCGGGCAAGCCGTTCTTCGCGGCCGACATTGCGGCTTCGCTCCAGCAACTGCCTGAGCCCCGCATCCTCGTGACCACGCCGGTCCACTTGCGCGCGCTGCTCGGTTCCGAACACCCGCTGCCGCGGATCTCGGGCATCGTTTCCGCTACCGCGCCGCTTGCGCGCCATCTTGCGCTCGACGCCGAGGCGTGTTACGGCGCGCCGGTCCAGGAAGTGTTCGGTTCCACCGAAACCTGCGTGATCGCGCACCGCCGCACCGCGCGCGAGGGTGCCTGGAAGCCTTACCCCGGCGTGAGCGTGCATCCGCAACCGGATGGCACCCGCATCGAGGCGCCGCAACTGGCGCAGCCGGTGGTGTTGGCCGACATCGTGGAGCTGCTGGCCGACGGGCGCTACCGCCTGCGCGGGCGCAACACCGACCTTCTGGAAATCGCGGGCAAGCGCGCATCGCTGGGCGACCTGACGCACAAGTTGCTGGCGGTGCCGGGCGTGCGCGACGGCGTGGTGTTCCAGATGGACGAAACCGACGCGATGGGCGTGCATCGTATCGCCGCGCTGGTGGTCGCACCGGATCTGGATGCTGGCGCCATCCTTCGTGTCTTGCGGCGCGAAATCGATCCGGTGTTCCTGCCTCGTCCGCTGAAGCTGGTCGATACGCTGCCACGCGGCGAAACCGGCAAGTTGCCGCGCGCCGCCTTGCTCGCGGCGCTGAGCCGTTAACATGCACGGTCAATCCGTTGCGCAATGGCTTGCATGAAAGTTCTGGTGATCGGCTCCGGCGGCCGCGAACACGCGCTGGCCTGGAAACTCGCGCAATCGCGGCGCGTCGACGAAGTGCTCGTCGCGCCTGGCAACGCCGGCACCGCTCGCGAGAAACGGGTGCGCAATGTCGATGTCGCGACGAACGACATCGAAGGCCTGCTGAAGCTCGCTCGCGACGACCACGTCGATCTGACGGTGGTCGGACCGGAAGCGCCGCTGGTCGCGGGGATCGTGGACAGGTTCCGCGCCGCCGGCTTGCGTTGTTTCGGACCGCGCAAGCTCGCGGCACAACTGGAAGGCTCGAAAGCCTTTGCCAAGGATTTCCTGCTCCGCCACAACATCCCGACCGCTCGTTATGCGGTGTTCACGGAAATGAACCGCGCACTGGACTACATGCGGAAGCATGGCGCGCCGATCGTGATCAAGGCCGA
>DATFGL010000141.1:0-10746 GCA_035249465.1 Rhodanobacteraceae bacterium
GATCCTGAGAAACATCCTCGAGAACCCCGCGTGGTACACCGCGTACACGCCGTACCAGGCCGAGATTTCGCAGGGCCGCATGGAAGCGCTGATCAACTTCCAGACCATGTGCGCGGACCTGACCGGCATGGAAATCGCCAACGCGTCGCTGCTGGACGAAGCGACCGCCGCGGCCGAGGCGATGACGCTGGCCAAGCGTTCGTCGAAATCGAAATCCAACGTGTTCTTCGTATCGAAACACGTGCATCCGCAGACCATCGAGGTGCTCAAAACCCGCGCCGAGCCCCTGGGCATAGAACTGCACATCGACGACGAAGCCGACGCCGCGAATGTCGATTGCTGCGGCGCGCTGCTGCAATATCCCGATACCTTCGGCAGCATCCGCGACTACAAGTCGCTGTGCGACGGGCTGCACGCCAAGTCCGCGCTGGTCGCGGTTGCGACGGATCTGCTGGCACTCACCCTGATTGCGCCGCCCGGCGAATGGGGCGCCGACATCGTGGTCGGCAACTCGCAGCGTTTCGGCGTTCCGTTCGGTTTCGGCGGCCCGCACGCCGGCTTCATGGCCTGCCGCGATACCTACAAGCGCTCGCTGCCGGGACGCCTGATCGGCGTATCGGTGGACGCGCAGGGCGACAAGGCGTACCGCCTCACGCTGCAGACGCGCGAACAGCACATCCGCCGCGAAAAGGCGACGTCCAACATTTGCACCGCACAGGTGCTACTGGCCGTGATGGCCGCGATGTACGCCGTGTACCACGGTCCGGAAGGGCTGGTCCGCATCGCGCACCGCACGCACCGCCTGGCCGCGATCCTCGCGGCTGCGTTGCGCAAAGGCGGCATCGAGGTCGGCGGCGACTTCTTCGACACCCTGCACGTCACGGGGATCGACGCGCACACCATCCATGCGATGGCCCATGCCGCACACGTCAACCTGCGTCACATCGACGACCAGTCGCTGGCGATCGCGCTGGACGAAACCACCACGCGCGACGACGTGCACCAGCTCGCGTCGCTGTTCGGCGCGCGCATCGACGACATCGATGCGCTGGATCGCGAAACCGCCGACGCGCTGCCCGCGCCGCTGAAGCGAACATCGGAATTCCTGACGCACCCCGTGTTCAACAGCTACCGCAGCGAGCACGAGATGTTGCGTTACCTGCGCCAGCTCGCGGACAAGGATCTCGCGCTCGACCGCAGCATGATTCCGCTGGGCTCGTGCACGATGAAGTTGAACGCGACCGCCGAGATGATCCCGGTCACCTGGCCGGAGTTTTCCAATATCCACCCGCTGGCGCCCGCCGAGCAGTGGCGCGGCTATCGTGAACTGATCGACAGCCTCGAAGCGCAGTTGATCGCGATCACGGGCTACGATGCGGTGAGCCTGCAGCCGAACGCCGGCGCGCAGGGCGAATACGCCGGCCTGCTGGCGATCCGCGCGTACCACCACGCCAGCGGCCAGACGCAGCGCGACGTGTGCCTGATCCCGGAATCCGCGCACGGCACCAACCCGGCCTCCGCGCAGATGTGCGGCATGACGGTGGTCGTCACCAGGTGCGATGCCAACGGCAACGTGGATGTGGAAGACATCCGCGCCAAGGCCGAGAAGTACGCCGATCGCCTCGCCGCGATCATGCTGACCTACCCTTCCACCCACGGCGTCTTCGAGGAAGAGATCGCGAAGATCTGCGAGATCGTGCACCAGCACGGCGGACAGGTTTACACCGACGGCGCCAACTTGAACGCGTTGTGCGGCGTCGCGCGACCGGGCCGCTGGGGTTCGGACGTGTCGCACCTCAATCTGCACAAGACGTTCTGCATTCCGCACGGCGGCGGCGGCCCCGGCGTCGGACCGTGCGCGGTGAAATCGCACCTCGCGCCGTACTTGCCGAAAGGCTTCCCGAGCGCGGACGGCGAGCGCGGCGGTGGCATGGTTTCCGCCGCGACGTTCGGCAGCGCCTCGATCCTGCCGATCTCGTGGATGTACATCACGATGATGGGCCGCGAAGGGATTCTGAAGGCCACGCAGGCCGCACTGCTCAACGCGAATTACCTCTCCAAGCGGCTGGCTGATTACTACCCCACCCTCTACACGGGGCGCAACGGGCTGGTCGCGCACGAATGCATCCTCGATGTTCGTCCGTTGGAAAAAGCCAGCGGTGTCAGCGCCGAGGACATCGCGAAGCGCCTGGTCGACTTCGGCTTCCACGCGCCCACATTGTCGTTCCCCGTCGCAGGCACCCTGATGGTCGAACCGACCGAATCGGAATCGTTGCACGAACTCGACCGCTTCATCGACGCGATGATCCAGATCCGCGACGAGATCCGCGCGATCGAGGACGGACGCCTGGACCGCGAAGACAACCCGCTGAAGCATGCACCGCACACAGCGGCTGTGGTGTCCGCCAGCGAATGGACGCACGCCTATCCGCGCGAACTCGCGGCGTATCCGCTGGCGTCGCTGAAGCAGGTGAAGTACTGGCCACCGGTCGCACGCGTGGACAACGTGTACGGCGACAAGCACGTATTCTGCTCGTGCGTTCCGGTGGAGGCGTTCAAGGAAGAAGACACGGCGACGGCTTCCTGACACCGGAGCGATCACGGCCGCTTGGCCGAATGACGCCCAGGGAACCCGGGACTTGCTTTGGAATCGACATGCACCAATCGCGCCTCTGCTCGTTGCAGATCGACTGCAAGGTTGACGACATCGATGCCGCGGCCTGGTTCTGGGCCGCGGCGCTCGGTCGTCCCGTGGACATGGACCACTCCGGCAGCCGCGACAAATACCGGCAACTCGCCACGCCGCCGGACCAATTGATGATCCAGTTGCAGCGCGTGGACCACGAGAGCCGCGTGCACCTCGACATCGAAACCGACGACATCGAGGCGGAAGTTGCGCGTTTGCAGAATCTCGGCGCGACGATCTTCAAGCGCCTCGACCGCTGGGTGGTGATGCAGGCGCCGAGCGGCCAGCGCTTCTGCGTCGTGCGCGTGCAGCGGCCCGGTTTCGCGGAAAACGCAAATCGCTGGGATTGATACAACTGGCTTCGGATCACACAACCCGCTACACTGCACGCAGTTTGACGCGCCGCACCCCGAATTTCCCTGCTGGATCACCGCCGCCGCAGAGCTCACAGCTCCGTGCCGTCGGCCCTCGCCACTCGCTCGTCGCGCATACACGGTTCCGCATCTGCGGCAACCGCACATTGCTTTATCTACCTGCAGCGCGGTTTAGGGAACGCTCCGGGAACAACAGGAGTTTTTCCCATGACGTTCGAATCGCTCGGGCTTGCGCCCGCGCTGCTGCGCGCCTTGTCCGAACAAGGCTACGCCAGCCCCACCCCGATCCAGGCCGCGGCGATCCCGCTGGTGCTGGATGGCCACGACCTGCTGGCCGGCGCGCAAACCGGCACCGGCAAGACCGCCGCGTTTGCGTTGCCGCTGCTGCAGAAACTCGGCACCGCACAAGACGGCCCCAAACATGACAAGCAGCCGCGCAAACCGCGCGCACTGATCCTCACCCCAACCCGGGAGCTGGCAGCGCAGGTGCACGACAACCTGCGCGCCTATGGCAAGCACCTGCGCGTGTACTCGGCCGCGGTGTTCGGCGGCGTCGGCATGGGCGGCCAGGTGATGAGCCTGCGTCGCAGCCTCGACGTGATCGTTGCGACCCCCGGCCGCCTGATCGACCACATGGACCGCCGCAACGTCGATCTTTCCTGCATCGAGACCCTGGTGCTGGACGAAGCCGATCGCATGCTCGACATGGGTTTCGCACCGGCGTTGAAGAAGATTCTCGCCGCTCTGCCGAAGCAGCAACGCCAGACGCTGTTGTTCTCGGCCACCCTCGCGCCGGAGATCAAGGCGCTGGCCGTGCAGTTCATGCACAACCCTCGCGAAGTGCAGATGGCGCAACCGAACGCGGTCGCGGTTGGCGTGAGCCACCGCGTGCACCCGGTCGATGCGGACAAGAAACGCGATTTGCTGTTGCATGTGCTGGCCGCCGACAGCCGCCGGCAGACGCTGGTATTCGCGCGCACCAAACACGGTTCCGACAAGCTGTGTCGGTACCTCGATCAGCACGGTTTCCGCGTGGCCGCGATCCACGGCAACAAGAGTCAGGGCCAGCGCACCCGCGCGCTTGCGGATTTCAAGGCGGGCAAGACCACGGTGCTGGTCGCCACCGACATCGCCGCACGCGGCCTCGACATCGCGCAATTGCCTGCAGTGGTGAACTACGACCTGCCGATGGTCGCGCAGGATTATGTCCACCGCATCGGCCGCACCGGACGCGCCGGCGCCGAAGGCCTGGCGCTGTCGCTGGTCAGCCGCGAAGAGGAAGGCCTGTTGCGCGACATCCGCCGCCTGCTGAAGCAGGATCTCGCGATCGAACCGATCGAAGGTTTCGAACCGGTCTGGGACCTGCGGCTGGATCATCCGGCACCGGCGACGCGCAAGCACGGCCGCAACAACGGCAACGCGCCACGCAACAGCGCCAAGCCCGGCAAGCCGTCGCATGCACGCCGTCCGCACGCGCAGCGCGGCAAGGACGAACATTCCGCAGGCAACAAGCGCCGCAGCAAGTGGCGCGGCAACGCCAATTCGCGCAAGGCGTAAACGTCAGCGGGGCAACCAGTCGTGCGGCTTGAGGTATTCCTCGAGCCGCGCTTCGGCGCTGCCGGGTGCGGGCGCATAACCGTATTCGTAGCGCACGCGCGGCGGCAGCGACATCAGGATCGATTCGGTGCGCCCACCTGACTGCAAACCGAACAGGGTGCCGCGGTCGTACACGAGATTGAATTCGACATAGCGGCCACGGCGGTACAACTGGAACTCGCGTTCGCGTTCGCCGTAAGGCGTCTCTTTGCGGCGCGCGACGATGGGGACGTACGCATCGAGGAAACCGTTGCCGACCGCCTGCGTGAACGCGAAACACCGTTCGAAGCCGCCTTCGCTCAAATCGTCGAAGAACAGACCGCCGACGCCGCGGGTTTCGTCACGGTGCTTCAGGTAGAAATACTCGTCGCACCATTTCCTGTATCTCGGATAGACGTCGCCGCCGAACGGTGCGCACAGGTCGCGCGCAACGGTGTGCCAGTGCACGCAATCCTCGTCGAACGGGTAGAACGGCGTCAGGTCGAAACCGCCGCCGAACCACCACACCGGCTCTTCGCCCCGCTTGTTGGCCTCGAAGTAGCGCACGTTGGCGTGCGAGGTTGGCACGTAAGGGTTCTTCGGATGGATCACCAGCGACACGCCGGTCGCGGTCCATTGCCGCCCCGCCAGTTGCGGACGATGCGCGGTCGCGGACGGCGGCAGCGCGTCGCCGGTCACGCACGAATAATTCACGCCAGCCTGTTCGAACACCTGGCCGTTCTTCAGGACACGCGTGTGCCCACCCCCGCCCGCGGCGCGCGCCCAGGCGTCTTCCGCGAACTTCGCGCCGCCATCGGCATGCTCCAGCGCGGCACAAATCCGATCCTGCAATCCGCGCAGGAAGGCGTCCACCTTTTCGACCTGTGCAGGCATTTCACGATCCACGAAGCATGCGGCGCCGGCGCACAACGCTGGGAGTGTAACTGCGGCATGGCCACGTATACTTGCGAACCGCCCTCGCACGGAACCTGTCGGGTGCCGCCACGCATCGAACCGCTCGCCATCGCCGCCATGAGCGCAACGTCCGCGCTCGGGCACGGGCTGGCGGCGCACCTCGACGCCCTGCGCGATGGCCGCGGCGGCCTCAAGCCGAACGATTTCTCCAGCGCACACCTCGAATGCAGGATCGGACGTGTCGTCGGCGTGGAAGCCATCACGTTGCCGGCTGCACTCGGGCATTGGGATTGCCGCAACAACCGGCTGGCATGGCTGGGCCTGCAGCAGGACGGACTGCCCGACGCGGTCGCCGCTTCGATCGCGCGATACGGTGCCACGCGTGTGGCGCTGGTGCTGGGCACCTCGACGACCAGCATCGGTTCGACGGAAGACGCGTATCGGCGGCTCGATCACGGTCGTTTCCCCTCTGACCTGCAACGCCCGGAAATCCATACACCGCACTCGCTCACCGCGTTCGTCGCCGATGCGACCGGCATCGCGGGCCCTGCGCTCACGATTTCGACCGCATGTTCCTCATCGGCCAAGGTCTTTGCGTCCGCCGAACGCCTGATGCGGCTCGGCCTCGCCGATGCCGCGCTGGTCGGCGGCGTCGACACCTTGTGCGACAGCGTGCTGTTCGGATTTCATTCGCTGGAACTTGTTTCGCCGAACGGTTGCCGTCCGTTCGATACGCGGCGTGATGGCATCTCGATCGGTGAAGCCGCCGGATTCGCGCTGCTGGAGCGTGCCACCGCGGCGCCCCATGCGCCGCGCCTGCTGGGCCACGGCGAATCATCGGACGCGCACCACATGTCGACGCCGCACCCGGAAGGCCGGGGCGCATTGTCCGCGCTGGACGATGCGCTGGCGCGCGCCGGCATCGGCGCGGAGGCCGTCGATTACATCAATCTGCACGGCACCGCCACGCTCAAGAACGACGAAGTCGAGGCGAAATTGCTGCCGCGTTTTCCCGCGCGCACCCGCGCGAGTTCCACCAAGGGCTTCACCGGCCACACGCTGGGCGCAGCCGGTGCGCTGGAAGCGGTGATTGCATTGCTCGCAATCGAACACGGCATCGTGCCGCCCAACCTGGGCTGCAGCGAACCGATGCCGGAAGCATCGCCGTGGCTGGCATTGCAGCCGGCCGAACGGCGCATCGACGTTGCGCTCAGCAACTCGTTCGGCTTCGGCGGCAACAACGCGTGCCTGGTGTTCGGGCGGGGAGACCCTGCGTGAGCGCAACGCTGCGCATCGCCGGCGTCGGTGCGTGGGCGCCGGGTGCACCGGATTGGCAACATCTGCGCAAGATCCTGCGCGGTGAATCCGCGCCGGCCGATGATGCACCCACCCGCCCCGCCGGCGCGGTGTTGCCCACCGCGGAACGCAGGCGCGCCCCCGATGGCGTGCGGCTCGCGGCGGACATTGCCGCGCAAGCCGCGTCGATGGCGGGCATCGACCCTGCGGCGGTTCCCTGCGTGTTCGCATCCACCCACGGCGAGGTCGCGATCACCGATTACGTGTGCGAAACACTGGCACGCGCGCCGCTGGAGCTGTCGCCCACCAAGTTCCACAACTCGGTGTTGAACGCACCCGCCGGCTACTGGACCATCGCGACCGGTTGCACCGCGGCATCCAGCGCGGTGACCGCGCACCACTGCAGCTTCGCGGCCGGATTGCTGGAAGCGGCGGTGTTCGCCTGTGCCGAAGGCACACAGGTGCTGTTCGCGTCCAGCGATGTCGCGTCGACCGGGCCGCTTGCGCAGATGACCCGCACCTCGCTCGCGTTCGGCGTGGCGCTTCTGCTGGCACCGGACGGGCGCAAAGGCGCAGCGATCGATCTTGCGCTGGCGGATGCCGTGGATGAACCGTTTGCCGACAGCGGGTTGGCACTGCCGGGCGTGGCGGGTGACAATCCGGCCAACGCGCATGCGCTTGCCTTGTTGCAGCGGCTTGCCACCGGGACGACTTCACGGCTGCGTTTGCCACTATCAACGGGATTGTCACTGGACATGGAGATCACCCCTTGAACGAAGCCGTACGCCCTTTCGTTGTCGTGCCCTGCCTCAACGAGGCGCTCGCGATCCGTGGCCTGCTGGAAGGCGTGCTGGCGCATTGCCGTGACGTGATCGTGATCGACGACGGCTCCAGCGACGACACCGCGGCGATCGTCGCGCAGATGCCGGTGACATTGATCCGTCACCCCGAACGGCGCGGCAAGGGCGATGCGCTGCGTGCCGGCTTTCGCGAGGCTCTGAAGCGCGGCGCAACGGGTGTGCTGACGATGGATGGCGACGGCCAGCACGATCCCGCGGACATCCCGCGCATCCTCGCCGCCGCGCGCCAGTTCCCCGATGCGATGATCATCGGCGCGCGCCTGCTGGAACGCGAACGCCAGCCGGCCGGGCGGCGTCGCGCCAATGATTTCGCCGATTGGGGGATCAGCTGGGGCTGCGGCCGGCCGGTGGCCGATACCCAGAGCGGCCAGCGCTGGTACCCGCATGCAGCGGTCGAACTGGTGGACCTGCCGGCCCAGGATTTCGTGTTCGAGGCGGCCATCCTGATCGCCGCCTCGCGCGACCTCGACATGCCGGTCGTGTCCATTCCCATAACTTGCCGTTACGACGACAGCGCGCGCCACAGCCACTTTCGCCCGGTGCGTGACGTGCTGCGCATCACCTGGTACACCATCCGGCGGTTGGTGCACTACGGACGTGTGGTGCGAAGCTACCGCGCGTCGCACGAGCCTCCACCCCAAATTTACGATCCCGAACGCCTGCTTGCGGCGCCACCTTCCGCGCGACTGGCCGGCGCCGGCGCACCGCCAGGAGACGGAGCCTGTTGACGCCATGCCGCGTGGCGGCGGCGTCAGCCCGAAGGGTTGCTCCGGCGCCCGTGGAGGTCCTGGTCCTCGGCGGCGGCCTTGCCGGACTCGCCCTCGCGCCACAATTGCACAACCGCTACCCCGATCTCGCGATCCGCGTACTGGATGGAGCGCCGCACGACGCGCGCTGGCTGATCGGCGCGGTGTGGGTGCGGGACGCGCGCGCCGCGGGATTTTTTCAAACGGACGGTCAGTGTGCCAGTTCGAGCTTGCTTGAGAGCACCCAGCCGATGTTGCCCAGCTCGTCCGAAACCTTCCACCAGACCCCGACCTTGTCACCGGTGGGATACAGCATCATGCCGGGTTTGAGGCTGCGCACGACCGATGAATGCAGGTTCGCGTCCGAGTAAAGCCTGGTTCCCTCGGTCAGCCGCACCGCCTGCTGCACGTTTTCCGCCTGCGCGTTGGGCGCATTCCTCTGCAGGTCCGCAACCATCTTGGTGTACGCGTCCAGATAGGCCATCGCGACCACCTGGCCAATCTCGGTGTTGGCGTAGCCGCTGGCGCCGCCCGCCGCGAAGCCGCCCCAGAATCCGGCGCCGCCGCCACCCGCCCAGCCCACGTCGGTCTTGTCGGCGTGCCCCTGTTCAAGCGCAACCTGTTCGGTCGAACGGACATCGGTGAGGGTCAGCACCACGTCGGCGGTCTTCTTGGAAAGGCTGACTCCACCAAGCACCGCGCCGGCGCCATGCCCGATCAACCCGCCGAGAATGCCGCCGATGTTGGTGCGCTGGGCATTGCCGTTGCTGTTGGCGATGTCGGGCACCAGTACGTAATCCGCCGCCTTCATCTGGCCCTTGCCGATGTTCGAGCCCACGCGCATCTCGCCCTCGCCGGCCAGTGCACGTTCCTGCTCCGCGGCCTGCAACCCCTTGCCGCGATCGACGAGGGTGAAACACCCCGATTGCGAGACATACACCTTGATCAGTGCGGCCGGCGATTCGAGATTCATCGACGTCCACCACGGGTTGCCGTTCTGCGGTTCCTGCACCGCCAGCGTGCCGACCCTGCTGTTGCAATGGGGCATCTGCGGCTGCGCGTTGGAGCCGGCATGGCCCGCCGGCGCGATGAGAACGCTTCCGGCGACCGCCAGCAAACCGATCCAGAGCTTCGTCCCCAAAATATTGGTATTCATGCGCAACCCTCCCTCACGGTCTGCGGAAAAGACGCCACTGACCGACGGCAAGCACACGCCACGCTGTCGCCCGGGCGACACCCATGTCTGCGAGATTATGTGACGCAGTTCACGGTTTATTCTGGGGGTTGTATACGCCCGCCGTGTTCAAGTGTCAATCGGGACCCCAACCCGCCTGGAACCACGCCACGCCGTATTGCGCGCAACACGGACCGTCGAAAAATCGGAAAGTCGCCAGAGGTTATTGGCGTGGGACGTCGAACGCCGCGAGGTCCAGAGAAGGGTCAGCCCATGCCGCCGTTCACGCCGATGACCTGGCCGTTCACGTAGGACGCGGCCTCCGAACACAGGAACGCCACCACGTCGGCCACTTCCGCGGGGGTACCGGTGCGGGCGGCCGGAATCATCGCCTTGATCTGATCCGGGGTGAACAACGTCTCGGTCAAACGGCCTTCGATGATGCCGGGTGCGACCACATTGACCGTAACGTTGCGCGAAGCCATTTCACGTGCCAGCGATTTCGCCGCACCGTGCAGCGCGGACTTCGCCGCGGCGTAGTTCACCTGCCCACGGTTGCCCAGCGTGGCCGCCACCGACGACACCGCGACGATGCGCCCGAAACGCGCGCGCGCCATCGGCAACAGCAGAGGTTGCGCGACGTGGAAAAAACCATTGAGCGACACGTCGATCACGCGCCGCCACTGCGCTTCGGCCATGCCGGCAAGCGGTGCATCATCATGGACGCCCGCGTTGTGCACGAGCGCCTGGATCGGGGAGGCTTGCAACAGGCCATCGACCGCCGCGTGTGTCGCGGCGGCATCGGTCAGATCGAACGCCGCGGTCTCCGCGGTGCCGCCGCCGTCGCGAATGCGCGCCGCGACCGCTTCGGCGCGTTCGCGGTGCGCATTGGCGTGCACGATCACCTGCCAGCCATCGCACGCCAGCGCGATGCAGATCGCGCCACCGATGTCGCCGCTGCCACCGGTGACCAGCACCCGTCTCGAGTCGTTCGTCATCACCGATCTTCCCCAACGACCTGCAACATCACCGTTGCGCGCCCGCTCGCGAGTACATTGCCGTCGTGCTCAATCCGGAACGCATATTGCAGGCTGCCGGGCGTGGCGATCAAGCATTCGAC
>DATFGL010000142.1:0-4533 GCA_035249465.1 Rhodanobacteraceae bacterium
AAGATCGCCGACCGCTCGGGATCGAGGTCGAGGCGCACGCAGGTCCGGTTGAATTCATCGTTGACGGTTGGCATGTCGGAGGCTCCAAGCTGGAAACGCGCGGCGCGTGCCGCGTCCTCCTCCAATTCGGGAAACAGCGTCGACGATTACAGCGCCGAAAGGACGGAGCAAACTTTTGTCGTCATTCCCGCGAAAGCGGGAACCCAATGACTTTGCTGTAGCGTACCCATGCAAAGGCGCTGGGTCCCGGATATCGCTTCGCGATTCCGGGATGACGAGCAAAACAAGAGGCCCCTAGGCGGAATGCGGCGGATTGCCGCTTGCCATCGGCCGACGCAGCGCGCGCTTCAACCCATGCAGCAACCCATGACCGCCCGCCCTTGCGACGATCATCGTGTAGTTGTCGCGCGGTCCGCGCGCTTCGATGAGTCCGAGGCAGGCGGCGGAAAATTGCCGGGACTTGCGGGAGCGGCGTGCGACATCGGCCAGGTCGCAAGGTTCGAGCAGGCCATACGCGCCATCGGTGGCCAGCACCAGCCAGTCACCCGCGCCCGCCCCACGGCGGATTTCCTGGATCACCGGCTCACCCGGGATGCCGAGTGCGCTCTCCAGGATGTACTTGCGCGGATAACTCGAAAGGCCGACCACCGTGAGCCTGCCTTCGTTGAAAAGGCGCTGCGCTTCGGAATGATCCTCGGTCAACTGCTCCACGTGTTCGCGCGTCACCACGTAGAGCCGCGAATCCCCGCAGTGCGCGGCCATCAACTCGTCGCCGCGCACGGCCATCACGACCAGCGTGGTCGCCATCGAACGGTCTTCGACGCTTCGCTGCTGCAATGCGTGCAGGCCGCGATGGCTCTCGCGCACCAGTTCGACGAGTTCCGCGGAACTGATATCCGGGCGCACCGCGTGGGTTTTCATGTAATCGACGACGAAACTGGACGCATGCGCGCCCCCACCCATTCCGCCCAGCCCGTCCGCCACCGCGGCGAAGAACGTGTCGCCCGCCCACCAGAAGGCGTGGCTGTCCTCGTTCGTCTGGCGTGCCCCGATTTTCGAGAATGCCGCCGCGTCACCGATCACCGTCGCTCTCCGGACCCGCTTCCCACTGACGCGACCGACGTGACCGACGCCATCCGCGCGTCCCGCGGATGCGGGCTCCTCTGGAACCATTCGGTAGATCGTGGCGGCGATTACACCCCGCAGCAAGTCGTGCGACAGTCATGGTGGATTGCAAGACACCGTTTTCAGGGGATCGTAGCCGAACGCGTGCATTGAGGCGCGCGCGCCGCGACAATTCCCCGATTCGAACGCACGGTCCCGGCCCATGCCGGGACAACGGAACACCATGACTGCACTGCAATCCAACTTCGAACAAATCCCGCTGCGCGAGTACGCCGAGCGTGCCTATCTCGATTACTCGATGTACGTGGTGCTGGACCGCGCTCTGCCCTTCATCGGCGACGGCTTGAAGCCCGTGCAGCGCCGCATCGTGTACGCGATGAGCGAACTGGGCCTCGCCGCCACCGCGAAACCCAAGAAATCCGCGCGCACGGTCGGCGACGTGATCGGCAAGTTCCACCCACATGGCGACAGCTCCGTGTACGAGGCGATGGTGTTGATGGCGCAGGCGTTCTCGTACCGCTATCCGCTGATCGACGGCCAAGGCAACTTCGGCTCGTCGGACGACCCGAAATCCTTCGCGGCGATGCGCTACACCGAGTCGCGCCTCACGCCGATCGCCGAGTTGCTGCTGGGCGAACTCGGCATGGGCACGGTGGACTGGGCGCCCAACTTCGACGGCACGCTGAGGGAACCTTCGTGGCTGCCGGCGCGCATGCCGAACGTGCTGCTGAACGGTTCCACCGGCATCGCGGTCGGCATGGCCACCGACATCCCGCCGCACAACCTGCGCGAAGTCGCCTCCGCATGCATCCATCTGCTGGACGAACCTTCCGCCAGCATCGCGGACCTGTGCGAACACATCAAGGCGCCTGATTTCCCGACCGTCGCCGAAATCATCACGCCGCGCAACGAACTCGCGGCCATGTACGCCACCGGCAACGGCTCGGTGCGCTGCCGTGCGGTGTACACCGAAGAGCGCGGCAACATCGTGCTGACCGCGCTGCCGCACCAGGTCTCGCCCGCAAAGGTCATCGAGCAGATCGCGGTGCAGATGCGCGCGAAGAAACTGCCGATGCTGGAAGACCTGCGCGACGAATCCGACCACGAGAATCCGGTGCGACTGGTGCTGATTCCGCGCAGCAATCGCGTGGACGCCGACGCGATGATGCAGCACCTGTTCGCCACCACCGATCTCGAGAAGAGCTTCCGCATCAACCTCAACATGATCGGGCTGGACGGCCGCCCGCAGGTCAAGACGCTGAAGCAGATTCTGGAAGAATGGCTGCGATTCCGCAGTGACACTGTGACGAAACGCCTGCAGCACCGGCTGGAAAAGGTCGAGCGCCGCCTGCACCTGCTGGAAGGCTTGCGCATCGCCTTCCTCAACCTCGACGAGGTGATCCGCATCGTCCGCCACGAGGACGAACCGAAACCGGCGTTGATCGAACGCTTCAGGCTCTCCGAGGAACAGGCCGACTACATCCTCGAAACCCGGCTGCGGCAACTTGCGCGGCTCGAGGAAATGAAGCTCAATGCCGAGCGCGATGAACTGGAAGAAGAGCGCGCGAAGATCGAAGTGACGCTGAATTCGAAGGCACGCCTGAAGACCCTGATCAAGCAGGAACTGAAAGCCGACGCCGAAAAATACGGCGATGCGCGCCGTTCGCCCCTGGTCGAGCGTGCGGCGGCGCAGGCGCTGGATGAAAGCGAACTGGTCGTGTCCGAGCCGGTCACCGTTGTGCTGAGCGACAAGGGCTGGGCGCGCGCGGCCAAGGGACACGACGTGGATGCAGCGGAGCTTTCCTACCGCGAGGGCGACAAGTATCTCGCCAGCATGCGCGGCAAGAGTTCGCAGCAGGCGGTATTCATCGATTCCACCGGCCGCAGCTATTCCACGCCCGCGCACACCCTGCCTTCGGCGCGCGGCAATGGCGAACCCCTGACCGGCCGCTTCACTCCGCCAGCCGGCGCGCGCTTCGACGCGGTCGCGATCGGCGACAACGCGACGAAGCTGATCCTGGCCACCGATGCCGGTTACGGTTTCCTGACCCGCTTCGAGGGCCTGCTCGCCAACAAGAAGGCCGGCAAGCAGGTCATCAACATGGACGACGATGCCCGGGTATTGGCGCCTGCGCACGTCAACGATCCGGCGCGTGACCGGATCGTCGCGGTCACGACCGAAGGGCATTTGCTGATGTTCTCGGTCGCTGATCTGCCGGAACTCGACCGCGGCCGCGGCAACAAGCTGATCGAGATTCCCAGAGCCAAGCTGCAATCGGGCGAAGAACGCGTGGCCGGTGTCGCGGTGGTCACCGAGGGTTCGGGCGAAGTCACGCTGTACGCCGGCCAGCGCAAGCTGACGCTGAAGTGGGCCGACCTGGTCGAGTATGGTGGCAGCCGCGCGCAGCGCGGCGGCCTGCTGCCGCGCGGCCTGCGCCGGGTGGATCGGATCGAAACGACGGGCTGATACGGGAACTCGTGCCGCTCCGCGAAATCCAATCTTGTGCACGCAAGCCCGGGCTCGTGCGTTTGAACTTGGTGCCGATCGGAGTTTCGCCATGAACGCAATCCGCAATGCCGCCTTGCTCACCGTCTGCGTCGTGGCCGGCGCGGCGTCGGCGCAGACCACCAAGCCGCCACTGAACCTGCAGCTGCCGCCCAGCGACATGCCCGCTGCGGCGAACACGGCCGCCAGCCATCCGGCCAGCAAACCGGCAACCGATCGTTACGGCAATCCGGTCAGCCCGCCGGGCGTGTATTACGGCGACACCAGCGGGCGTCCCGCCACCCCCGACACACGCGTCGCGGCTCAACACTGCGACGACGCCACCTACAACCAGCCGCAGATGCACGGCAGTGCCAGCATGGGCGTGATGGCCGGCAACCACGTGAGCGGCAACTATCAAGCCGCCACGGTCAACATGACCAGGAGCCTCGGCGACTGCGAGCACCCGTCCGGCAGCGTCGGTTTGTCGATCAGCGTGGGCCAGAGCCGGTTCGGCGGTCGTCACTGGTAATTTCTGACGCCCCACCGCAGGACAACGCCCGCATCACCGCGCTAAGCTTCGCCGTCGTGCCGCCCTTCCGGCACGGGGACACGCACGATCATGCACGGCGAATACAAGATGCCCGGCGGCAAGCTGGTGGTGGCGGACCTCGAAGTACGCAACGGCAAGCTGACCCGCGTGCGGATCAGCGGTGATTTTTTCCTGGAGCCGGATTCCGCGCTCACGTTGATCGACGTGGCCCTGGAAGGCTTGCCGGCCGAAGCCGGCAACAAGCGTCACGCCGAAGTGCTGGAAGCCGCGCTCGGGTCGAGCGTGCGCATGTACGGCGTCTCGCCCGAAGCCATCGCGGTGGCGGTACAACGCGCACTGGAGTCGCCCGCGTGAAGCGCACGGACTGGAG
>DATFGL010000143.1:0-8168 GCA_035249465.1 Rhodanobacteraceae bacterium
GTGATGTTGTCGATGCCGACCGATACGTCATGCGTGCCAAACAGGTTCCAGGGCAACTTCCAGTCCAGCGACAGGCGGTAGTTCATGATGCTGCTGCGATGGTTCGGGCGGCTGATGTTCGAGTTGACCTGCTTGTTCGAGATTCCGGTCGATCCGGGTGGCAGGAACGCAGGGTTCTGGCTGGACGAACCACTGATGTTGGCCAGGTCCGCGGTCAGTCCAGGGAACAGCGGCTGCTGGGTGTAGTACTCGCCGTGCGTCTTGCCGAACATCGCATTCAGCGTCAGGTTGTCGGTGATGTAGGACGTGTAGTTGAACACCCAGGTGCGAAAACTGTTCTTTTCGGTCTGGGCGAGGTTGTTGAAAGCCCCCGTCTTGAAAGTGCTGTAATCGAAATCGTAAGCGGTCCCCCATGACTTGAAGGAGTTCTGCGCCGCGGTGAGCGTCACGAAGTTGCTTTCGTTGATGTTCCAGTTGAGCTTGGCGTAGATCTTCGGGGCGTGCGTGGTAAAGAAGATGTTGTAGGTGTTGCCGGTATTGGGAGTGATCGAATTGGAGTGGGCGTTGTCCTGCTCGACACCCAGGAAGAAGAACAGTTTGTCCTTGACGATCGGCCCGCTGACGTAGGCGTCATAGATGGTTTCCTGTCCCGGCTGGCCAACCGCAAGGCCAGTCTCCACGGCATTCAGCGTGCCCGAACTGCCCTTGCGATATTGGTACAGTTGGCCATAAGCCTCACTTGGATTCAGGGCCAGCGCGCCCGTGTAGCGCGGGTTGTTCCAGTAGGCATTGACGGGATTGGCTTGCAGCGTGGCCGGCGCCCACGAGGCCTGGAAGCCGAAGTGCCATTCGTTGGATCCGCTCTTGCCGATCTGGTTGATCACGCCACCGACGGACCGTCCGTATTTGGCGCCATAGCCGGTGGTATAGGTCTGTTGCTGCTCGATCGCGCCGTACGGAAGACTGACGCCACCCTGTCCGGTGATCTGATCGGTGGTATTCATGCCGTCGAAGTAATAGGCATTCTCGGCAACCGAGGCGCCGCCGAATACCAGCAATGGCGTCCCCAGCGCAGTGGGATTGGCGCTTCCCAGTGCAGCGCCACCAGGAGTCGTACCTGGTGCCAGCAATGCGATGTTTTCGGCGGTGTGCTGCAACGGCAGTTGCCGCAGTTGCTCGGCCGTGATCGTGGTGACCTGATTGGTGGTGGTCACGTCGATGGGCGGAATGGCATTGGCCGTGACGTTGACGGTGGACAGGGTTTGTGTTGCAGCCGCTGACGAGGTGAAGTCCACCGCGACTGCACCTGCCGCCACCGGACTGACGCCGGTCTTGCTCTGCAAAACCTGGCCGTTCTGCAGCAACGACACTGTGTAGGTGCCGACCGGCAGGGTGATCGAATACGTGCCTGAAGGACCGACCGAGATCGTGCGGTTGTAACCCGCGCCGCCGGTGATCTGGACGGTTTCGCCTGCAGCGACGGGAACCCTGCCGTAAATGGTGCCGGTGGTGGCCTGCGCGAATGCGCCACCGGCGAACGCCAATGCGACGGAACCCCCGATTGCGAGAGCCAGCGCCTTGCGCTGGAAAACGTGGTTGCGCGAAGTGCGCCTGGTTTGGACTTTCATGCGGCGTGTACCCCCAAAGGCAACACGCGGCACGGCCGAGGCCTCGCCTCTCCCCACGGCGAAGTACGCGACCGCACCCAAATACGCCTGCGCGGCCAAGGGTCGTCAGACGCGGTCTGCGCTGTCCCTCGCAACAACGCGTCTCGCAAATTAACTACGTATTAACCTGAATGCAAGTGTCGATTCACAAATGCGCCAGCAGAAAGCCATGAATCCAACCCGGACCCTTCAAGAGAGGGGTGTGCAAAGACCGCAGCACATTCCAATGGGAACTGCCGCGTCCGGGAGCGGCGAACTCAGCTTTCCGCCGCCCCGCCCGCGGCGCGCAGCCGCTGACGCAACCGATCCAGCAAGTGCCCGTAGCGCACTGAGCGCGCGGTATCGAGCCGCAACGGCTGCCGCACTTGCGCGGCACTCGCGGCACTCACGACCGTTCGCCGGGTTCGCCGGAAATCGAGGCACGCCGAGTCGAACGGCAATCCGCAAAAGTCGAGCAAGCGGCGAATCGCAGGTTCGGGATCGGCCAGCAACACCTCGTATTCGAGATCGAACACGCGGTCGGGAAACCGCCGTAACCAGAATCGGGTCAGGCGGACGAAGTCGATGCAGTAATCCGCCATGTCGTCGAGGTCATAGCTGAACTCGGCGTCGGCCGCGAACCACTGCCGATAGCAGGCAAGGCAAGTCTCGACGGGATCGCGACGCACCACCACGACCCGCGCCGCCGGAAGCATCGCCAGCACGGCGCCCACATGTTTCCATGCCACCAGATTCTTGTCGGCGGAACGCGGCTTGCGCTCGCGCCAGCGCGCCGTGCGTGCGAGATAGTCCGCCCCCAACCGCTGCCAGTCGGCAGGCATCGCAGCAGGCGCCCAATCGGGATACCGTTGGCCGCGACGTCGCGATTCCTCATCCAGGATGCGCGGCAAGTCGGTAATCTCATTCGCGCCCTCCACTTCGGAATGGGAAGCGAGGATTTGTTCCACCAGGGTGGACCCGGAACGCGGGATGCTCGCGATGGAAATGACCTCGTTCCCCATCCGCGTATCCAGCGGTGCCGGCAACGGCGCAGCGAACGCACGCTCGATGGCGACGACCCGGGCGCGATGCCGGGCTGCATCCCAGTGCACGTGCTGGTGTTGCAGGTGATTGGCCTGCTGCAAGACCTCGAACGACGCCGCGTAGTCATCCTGGTCTTCCAGTGCTCGCGCCAGCGCGAAGCCGAACAGTACGCGATCTTCCACCGGCGCGACGACCTGCTCGAAGTTGCGGCGCAGCAGCGCGGCTTCTTCGGCGGAAATCGGCACCACCTTCAGGTTGGCCAAGGCAAACCACGCGCGGGCTTGCCCGGGGTGCGCCTTCAGCACACATCGCAGTTCGGACGCCGCAGCATCGATCTCGCCGACACTGGCCAGCGCATCGGCGAGGGTCAACCGCGCCGAAACATGCACGGGATCGATTCGCAAGGCCCGCCGCAAGGCTTCGATGGCCTCGTCGGTACGCACCTGCAACTTCAAGGCCCGGCCAAGATTGAACCAGCCGCTGGCGACGTTCGGCGCCAACTCGCACGCGCGCCGCAACGCCGTGACCGCGCCTTCGACATCGCCGGATTCGAACAGAGAGATGCCGAGACCCGCGTGCAAGCCGGCGTCCTGGCCTTGCTGAGCGATCGCCTTGTGGAAGAAGGTCACCGCGTCGCCGTGCTTGCCCTGCATCTGTGCCGTGATCGCCGCCATGCCCATTGCGGGCGCACAATCCGGCGCCGTGGCCAGCACGGACTCCAGCGTCGTGGCGGCCGCATCGAACTGCCTGCGCGCCAGTTCACCCCGCGCTTTTTGCAGCAGACTCGCGAGTGCCGGTGGCGACGACTGGATGGTCACGGCGCGTGGACGCGAAACGGGCACATGGATACAAAGCGTACACCCGTGCCACCTGCACCGCCGCGCCTCTGCGACGGCTCCGTTACGCCAGCGCCGCGACGATGCGGCCGACTTCCGCCAGCAGTGCCTTGCGGGCGGATGGGTCCGTGGTGTGATTCATGTAGTACGCGGTGACCAGGATCGGTTTTCGATTCGGCGGCCAGACGATCGCGATGTCGTTGTTTGCGCCGGCCCCATTTCCGTCCCACTGACCGGTCTTGTCCCCGACTCGCCAACCATCCGGTATTCCGGCACGCAACGATTGCAGTCCGGTCCGGCAATCCAGCAGCCAGTGCGTCAACCGCTCACGCGACGGCTGCGACAACACGTCACCGAGCAGCAGTTTCTGCATGTCGCCAAGCATCGAGTCCGGCGTAGTGGTATCGCGCGGATTGAGTTCGGGTTCCATCCGGTCCAATACCGTGTGGGGATCGCCAAGGCTGCGCGCGAACCCCGTCACCGCCGCAGGGCCGCCGACACATGTGATCAGCAGGTTCGCGGCAGTGTTGTCGCTCAACGTGATCGCCGCTTCGCACAACTGCGCGACGGTCATGCCCGGCGGCCCAACGTGCTGCCTGGTCACCGGCGCATAGTCGAGCAATAGGTCCTTGCCGAACACGATGCGGCGATCGAGTTGCTCGTTGCCTTGGTCGACGCGCTTCAATATTGCCGCGGCGAGCAACAGCTTGAAGGTGCTGCACATCAGGAAGCGTTCGTCGCCGCGGTAGCCTTCGCGCCGGCCGCTGCCGGTATCGAGGATCGCCACGCCGAGCCGTCCGCCATGGCGGCGTTCCAGCATCGCCAACTGAGCCCCTGCGCCATCGAGCGCCGGTTTGGCCGCAGCAGGAGCCAGACGCCCTGCCGCGATCGCTGCGCCACCCAGTGCAATCCCCTTCAGAACATCGCGACGCAGCATGCGTTACCCTCCGATGACCCGGTGATGCGCAGCGTACGCGAGAAATCGGGCAGCGGGGTGGGAACTCGTGCATGGGCTTGCTTGCGGACGACCTTGAGGCAGACCGGCGACGCCTCCATGTGGTCGAGATCACCGTTTTCGATCGCTCCCCGAGCCGGGAGGCCGCCATGCCCGATTACCGCAAGACCCCCGAAGCCTTGGCGAAACTCACGCCAACGCAATATCGCGTGACCCAGGAATCCGCTACCGAACGGCCGTTCGACAACGAATTCAACGACCACCACGAGCCCGGCCTGTACGTGGACGTGGTTTCCGGTGAACCGCTGTTCACTTCGCTGGACAAGTTTCCAAGCCATTGCGGCTGGCCCAGTTTCAGCAAGCCGGTCGACGCGGAAAACGTGATCGAGAAACACGACGCCAGCCACGGCATGGATCGCACCGAGGTTCGCTCGCAACACGGCGACAGTCACCTCGGCCATGTGTTCGACGACGGCCCGCGCGATCGCGGCGGGTTGCGTTACTGCATCAATTCCGCTTCGTTGCGCTTTGTTCCGCTCGCCGAACTGGAGAAACAGGGCTACGGCGAGTATCGTGAACTGTTCGAGAACATTTGACCCCCAATCGTCATTCCCGGGCCGCGCCATGCGCGCAAGCTGGAATCCAGAGACTTTCCCGAATCCCAAAACGAAGAATCCGGATTCCGGATCGCACCCGCTGCGCGGGCTCGTTCGGAATGACGACAGACATTTGGAGACCCCATCATGACCACCCAACGCGCCATCCTTGCCGGCGGCTGCTTCTGGGGCATGCAGGACCTGATCCGCAAGCGGCCCGGCGTCGTTTCCACGCGCGTTGGCTATTCCGGCGGCGACGTGCCCAACGCCACCTACCGCAACCACGGCACGCACGCCGAATCGATCGAGATCACCTTCGATCCCGCGCGCATCAGCTATCGCAAGCTGCTGGAATTCTTTTTCCAGATCCACGACCCGACCACGCGCGACCGTCAGGGCAACGACATCGGCAGCAGCTACCGCTCGGCGATCTTCTACACCAACGATGAACAAAAACGCATCGCCGAGGACACCATTGCCGACGTGGGCGCTTCGGGCCTGTGGCCCGGCAAGGTGGTCACCGAGGTCGCGCCCGCCGGTGATTTCTGGGAAGCCGAGCCCGAACACCAGGATTACCTCGAACGCATTCCCGATGGGTACACCTGCCACTTCATCCGCCCGGATTGGACATTGCCGGTGCGGGAAAAAGCCGCGGGATAAACGGCACGACAACTTCGTTGTCGTCATTCCGGGGCTGTCTGCGCTGTTTGCAGGCAAAGTCCGGAATCCAGCTTTCGAGGTCTCTTGAAAGCAAAACTGGATTCCGGGTTCCATCGCCGATGAGGCCGGTGATGGCCCCGGAATGACGAGCAGAAAATATTGCCCCTGGAGGAGTCCATGACCCACACCCCCGCCTACGCCGCCCAATCCGCCGACAAGCCACTCGGCCCGCATACCATCGAACGTCGAACGCCCGGCGCGCACGACGTCGTGATCGACATCAAATTCTGTGGCGTGTGTCATTCCGACCTGCACACCGCGCGCAACGAATGGGGCAACACGCGCTATCCATCGGTGCCCGGCCACGAAATCGTCGGCACCGTCACCGCTGTCGGCAAGGAGGTGACGCACTTCAAGGCCGGCGACACCGTCGGCGTGGGTTGCATGGTGGACAGTTGCGGACATTGCGATTCCTGCAAGGCTGGCGAGGAAAACTATTGCGAGAACGGTTTCACCGGCACCTACAACGGTCCGGCGCAGGCCGACGGCGGCAATACGTACGGGGGCTATTCCGCCAACGTCGTGGTCGATGAAAAATTCGTGCTGCACATCACCCACAAGGACGACCTGGCCGCGGTCGCGCCGCTGCTGTGCGCCGGCATCACCACGTACTCGCCGCTGCGCCATTGGGACGCCGGCCCGGGCAGGAAGGTCGGCATCGTGGGCCTCGGCGGACTCGGCCACATGGGCGTCAAGCTCGCGCACGCGATGGGTGCGCACGTGGTGCTGTTCACCACGTCCCCGAACAAGATTGCCGACGGCAGGCGCCTCGGCGCCGATGAGGTGGTGATCTCGAAAGATGCCGATCAGATGGCGCAACACGTGGGCAGTTTCGATTTCATCCTCAACACCGTGGCCGCGTCGCACAACCTCGACGCCTTCCTCAACCTGTTGAAGCGCGACGGCACCATGTGCCTGGTCGGCGCACCGGAGCATCCGCACCCCTCGCCCACCGTGTTCAACCTGATCATGAAGCGCCGCGCGATCGCCGGCTCGCTCATCGGCGGCATCCGCGAAACCCAGGAGATGCTGGATTTCTGCGCCGAACACGGCATCGTCAGCGACATCGAGATGATCGCGATGCGCGACATCAACAAGGCGTACGAACGCATGTTGAAGAGCGACGTGAAGTACCGCTTCGTGATCGACATGCAATCGCTGAAGGACGAAGCCAGGGCCGCGTGATGCGTGGCGCGGGAGCAGCGCAGTGACAAAATCGCCGGGAGCGATTTTGGACGACTGAAGAGTCGGCCCCGAGTACACGCGAGGGGCGAGCATCAGGGATGATGCGAACAATCCCGCCGCGACCTCGCGAATGGAGACATCAAACGGCGGGTTCAACCCGCCCTACAATCCGCGCATGACCTCAACCGCACACCTGATCGCCTGCGTGCTCGGCGGTGCTGCGCCCGGCGCAAAAACCGAACTGCACGATGTTGCGTTCGCCGTCGGCGATTCGCTGGAGGCCGCACATGGCCAGTTGCTGGATGGCTGGTTCGGCGATCCGCGCGGCCTGCACGTCGACGCATGGTGTTTCCTCGACAGTGTGGAAGGTTTCCGCGTGCAGTTGTCGCGCACGCCACCGGACAACGGCCTGCACCTCTACTTCATCAACATCGGCGGGTACCGGCCGGGCGTGTTCGCCGAACACCACGCATGGGGATTCTTCGGCGCACCGAACAAGTCCAAAGCCAAGGAACGCGCGAGACAGACGTTGCTGCAAAGCCACGTGGAAACCCACAAGGACGACCTGCACGAAATCGACGACTGCCTGCAAATCGGCCGGGTCGCCGCGTGGCACGTGCACCTGACGCCCGATGCCGATGCGAAGGACCCGGACGTCACCAACGGCTACTTTCCGCTGCCCAAATCCGTCGTCGACGGCTGGATCGCGCAGCACAAAAGTGCCTGAATGCCCGCGACGGTTCAGTAATGCACGCTGGCGTAACGTTGCAGCAGTTGCTTGAACCCGGGCGTGTCGCGGATCGGATCGTAATCCACGTCGATGCGCACCGTGGCGATCGAGATCGTGCCGCCATGATCGGTTGAAACCAGCGCATCCAGGATCGACACCGCCTTGTCGGCATGCTCGAGTTGCGCCTCGATTTTCGCGAGATTCATCAGCATCTCGGCCCCGCCCTCCCAATTCTTCGAAATCGGCATGATCGCGACGGCGCGCTGGCCTTCCCGCTCGGCATCCTGTTTGCGCCCCAGCCGCACGTAGGCCCATCCCAGCTGCGCGGATTCATACGCCTTGGCTTCATGATCGTGATCCGCCAGGATCAGTTCCGCGCAATGCCGGTATTCGGCCAGCGCCGCGTCGTGCTGCCCGAGCTGCCATCGGGTATCGGCCTGCCACACGCACAGGTAC
>DATFGL010000144.1:0-2024 GCA_035249465.1 Rhodanobacteraceae bacterium
CTCCTTCAAGGCGTGGACCCGGGCACGCCGGGTGCGTTCTGGCGGCTGCTGCACAACATGCTGGTATTGGTGCCGTGGTGGCCGCTGATGTGGTTCACCGTCGCGTGCGCGGTCGTGGGTGCCGTGATCGGCTGGTGGCGCGGAAGGATGGCGCTGGGCATCGCGCTCGGATTGGTGGTGGGGCCGATCGCGTGGATGGCGTTGTGGGCGCTGTCGCCGGGGCGTTACGGGCCGGCGCGGCGGCGGCTCGAGCGGCAGCAAGCGCAACGGAAGGTGGCTTGACGGGATGGCTGCGGGTGCAGCGGCGCTTGCAATCGAATGCGGTCGCCCAGACATAGACGGGCAGCGCGCATTTCGGCGCGAGCGTTAGAATGAAGTCATGGCAGCCGCACGCAAGGTTTCGCACCACCATCACCACGATGCCGCAGGCATCGTGCGCGAGGTGGAGCGCGAGTGCATGTCGCGCGGTTTGCGCCTGACCCCGCTGCGCCGCGAGGTGCTGGAATTGGTCGCGAAGGCGCGCAAGCCCGTCAAGGCGTATGACTTGCTCGAATCCTTGCGCGACAACCATGCCGGCGCCGCGCCGCCCACGGTGTACCGTGCGCTCGATTTCCTGCTCGAAAACGGGTTCATCCACAAGCTGGAATCGATCAACGCGTTCGTGTTCTGCCAGCACCCCGCCGAAGCGCACCAGGTGCCGTTCCTGATCTGCGACAAGTGCGAGAACGCGACCGAAGTGTGCGATGAAGGCGCGATCGCGAAGCTGATCGAGCAGCAGGCGCGCGGATTCGGCTTCCGCGCCAAGGCACAGACCCTGGAAGTTCACGGCGTCTGCACGCGCTGCAGCTCGACCTGATCGAGCCGCGTTTCCCTTCTCCGTCCTGGTCTGTCGTCCGCACGCGCACGGGCGATTTCCTTCGTATTGCGATCGTGTATGAAATGTTATAACATAACAATTCATCGATCCGATCAGCCAAATCCCGACCCACATGCACCGCAAAATCCTTGTCACGATCCTGGTGGCCTTGTCCGGCGGCCTGACCCACGCAGCCGCAATTGCCGGCGAAATACCTTTCGGGCAACAGCAGGCCACGCCCACTGGCAAAGGGGTCCCCGGCGCGGTTTCGGCGCCCGTGGCTTCGAGTCGGACGGATGCGCCACTGACACTGGACACCGTACAAGTCAGCGCGAACCTCGATCGCGCGCGCAACGCGCTTTCGCCGGATACCGGCACCAGTCAGACCGTGTTCGACCGCAAGGCCATCCGCCAAATGCCGCAGGGCGACAACACGCCGCTCAACCAGGTACTGCTGCAGGCGCCCGGCGTGGTGCAGGATTCGTTCGGCCAACTGCACGTGCGCGGCGATCACGCCAACCTCCAATACCGGATCGACGGCATCATCATTCCGGAGAGCATCAGCGGTTTTGGCCAGACGCTGGACGTGCGTTCGATCGAGTCATTGAAGTTCATGACCGGCGCGCTGCCCGCGCAATTCGGATACCGGACCGCGGGCGTTATCGACATCACCACCAAGTCCGGCGCGCAACTGGGCAACGGTGGCAGCGTGGGTGTGTACGGCGGTTCGCACGGAACGCTGGAACCCAGTTTCGAACTGCACGGCAACCAGGGCCGCTGGTCGTATTACCTGACCGCGGATTTCCTCCAGAGCGACACCGGCATCGAGAACCCGACGCCGTCACGCGATGCCATCCATGATCACTCCAACCAGATGAAATCCTTTGGTTACGTTTCCTACTTGATCAATGGCGCCACGCGCGCCGGCTTCTATTTCGGCACCGCCGACAACCGCCTCCAGATACCGAACAACCCGGGGCAAAAGCCACGGTTCGTGTATGGCGACATCAGCGATTTCGATTCCGCGAAGTTGAACGAGAACCAGCGCGAGGTCACGCGCTTCGGCGTGTTCAGTCTCCAGGGCCGTGCCGACGGCATCGACACCGATTACCGGATCGCGCTGGGCCAGCGCTACACCAGCGTCAACTTTCAGCCGGATGCGATCGGT
>DATFGL010000145.1:0-4236 GCA_035249465.1 Rhodanobacteraceae bacterium
CGTGCACGATACGTGGCACGCACGCGCTCGAAGAAATCGTCGCGCTCGGCTTCGATACGGTCGGCGCCGCCACGTTGGCTTGCACGCGCACGGCCATCGGCGACCGGCAAGTCCAGCAGCAGGGTCAGGTCGGGTTTCAGACCCCCGGTCGCGAGGCGTTCCAGCTCGGCGATGTGCGTCTTGTCCACGCCGCGGCCACCGCCCTGGTACGCGTAACTCGCGTCGGTGAAGCGATCGCAAAGCACCCAGCGTCCCGCCGCCAGCGCGGGGCGCAATACATCGCGCACCAGTTGCGCGCGCGCCGCGAACATCAGCAGCAATTCGGTTTCCGCGGCAAGGCCGCGCTGCGCGGGATCGAGCACCAGCGCGCGCACGGCTTCGCCCACGGGCGTACCGCCGGGTTCGCGCGTATACACCACGTCCAGGCCGCTGCACGCGAAGTGCTCGCGCAAACCGGCAAGCAGCGTGCTCTTGCCCGCGCCTTCGCCACCTTCAAGCGTGATCAGCCGGCCCTTCACTGATTCTTCTTCCCGAGGATGTACTTCTTCACTGCGGTGTTTTGCTCGGCCAGCGTCGCCGAGAACACGTGGGTACCATCACCTTTCGCGACGAAATACAGCGCGTCTCCTTGCGCCGGGTGCAGCACCGCGTGGATCGCCGCGCGGCTGGGCAGCGCTATCGGGGTGGGCGGCAGGCCGTAACGCGTGTAGGTGTTGTAGGGCGTGTCGGTTTGCAGATCCACCTTGTGGATCCTGCCGGCGTAGGTCGCGCCCATGCCGAAGATCACGCTGGGGTCGGTTTCGAGCTTCATGCCGATCTTGAGGCGGCGTTCGAATACGCCCGCGATCTCCGGCCGTTCGGCCGGCACCGCCGTCTCCTTTTCGACCAGCGAAGCGAGGATCAATGCCTGGTACGGCTGTTGTGGCCAGGTGGCCGTGTCACGCCGCGACCATTCCTGCGCGAGGAACGCCTGCATCGCCTTGTGCGCGCGTGCCAGCACATCGAGGTCGGACATCCCGAGCACGTAATCGTAAGTGTCCGGCATGAACTCGCCTTCGGGCGATTGCCCGGCAGAACCCAGCTTCGCCATCACGTCGGCGTCGCTCAATTTGGCGATGTCGTGCGCGAGCTTCGGCGCCTTCTGCAACGCCTGCCGCACCTGCGCGAAAGTCCAGCCATCCACCAGCGTGACGCGGTGGTGCAGCACCCGGCCTGCCGCCATGTTCTCCAGCAACACGGTGGGTGTCATGCCCGGCGAGAGCGCGTACTCGCCCGCGTGCAGTTTGCTGGCGACGCCGAGCCGCCACGCCAGCGCGCGCCACAGCAACAGCGGCGCATCGGACAATTGTTCCGCCCGCAGTTGCGCGACGATGCCCTTGAAACCCTCGCCCTTGCCGATCTCCAAAGTCTGCCCCACCGAACTGACGGCCAGCGGCGTACGCGTGAAGTGCACGTAGCCGATGCCGGCCCACGCGATGGCCGCGGCGACCGCCAGCAGGACGACGAGCACCAGCACACGCACGACGGCATTGCCATGCGTCCGCCGCACCGTGCCGGTTCGACGCATCACCCTTCGGCTCCCGGAAACCCGAGCGCGCGCCAGCACGACTGTGCCGCGCGCGCGCGGGCCCCCACGTGCATGGCACGCTCACCCAGCACGCGAACCGGCAGCACGCCGCGAACGCTCGAAGTCAGAAATATTTCATCGGCTCGCATCAGGTCTTCCTTCGTCACCGTCTTCACCCGCGCACCCGGCAACTCGTCCAGCAGCGTGCCGCGCAGGACGCCGGCCACGCCGCACGCATCGACCGGTGGCGTCAGCAGTGCGTCGCCCATGCCGACGAACACGTTGGCCGCCGTCGCCGAAACCAGGTTGTCGCGTTGATCGAACAACAAACCTTCGACCACATCCGCATCCGACCACTCCGCCCGGGCGAGGACCTGTTCGAGCCGGTTGAGGTGCTTGATGCCCGCCAGTTTCGGCTGCGCCGCGAGACGCAACGCGCAACAGCGTACCCGGATTCCTTCGCGGTACCAATCCGGCGGCAACGCGGGTGCCGGGAACGCCATCACGACGCGCGTGCCTGCAGGATGAGCCGGCGGCGCATACCCGCGTTCACCGATGCCACGCGTCAGGATGATCTTCGCCACGCAATCCGTGGAATGTCGCACCACGCGCGCCAACTCCGCGGCGAGTACGCGCATGTCCTGAGCCGGCAATCCGAGCCGCTCGCAGCCTTCGCGCAGCCGCGCCATGTGCCGGGTCCACAGCGGCGCCGTTCCGTCGATCGCGCGGATCGTCTCGAACAAACCGTCTCCGTACGCGAGCCCGCGATCCAGCGCCGACACGCGGTCCGCTTCCACACCATCGACCAGCACGCGCGCCGTCATGCCGCGTCGCGTCCCAGCGCACGCAGCAGCCCACGGGCCTTGGCGCGTGTTTCCGCGAGTTCACGTTCAGCGTTGGAATTCACCACGATGCCGGCGCCCGCGCGAAAGCCCAGGCGATCGTCTTCGAGAACCATCGTGCGGATGAGGATGTTCAAATCGAGATTGCCGTTGCAGGAAAGATACCCCAGTGAACCGGTGTAGGCCCCGCGCGCCACGCCTTCCAGTTCGGCGATGATCTGCATGCAGCGCACCTTGGGACAGCCGGTGATGGTACCGCCCGGAAACAGCGCGGCAATTGCCTGTCCCGGCGTCACTTCCGGACGCAACCGGCCACCCACGTTCGATACGATGTGATGCACGTGCGCGAAACTTTCGACCGTCATCATTTCGTCCACGCGCACGCTTCCGGGCACGCACACGCGGCCGAGATCGTTGCGCTCCAGGTCGACCAGCATCACGTGCTCGGCGCGTTCCTTGGCATGGCCCAGCAGCTCGGCAACGCGTGCCGCGTCGTCGTCGCCCGCTACGCGCGGACGCGTTCCCGCAATCGGCCGAGTCTGCGCAAACCCATCGCGGATTTGCAACAGGCGTTCGGGCGAGGAACTCGCGATCGACCAGCCCGGTTGCTGGAGCAGACCGGCAAACGGCGCAGGATTGGCTCGCCGCAGCGCAGCGAACAGCGCGGCCGGCGCGGGCTTTGCACTGAAACGCGCACGCCACGCGCGCGACAGATTCACCTGGAAGGTATCGCCCGCGCGCAGGTATTCATGCACTCGCGCGACACCATCGAGGAATCGGCGCGGATCGTCCTCCCGCCAATCGCGCGTTGTCGGAAGCGGCGCATCGAAATTCGACACAGCGGCTTCCAGGTCGCGCCACATGGTGTCCAGCAAATCGCCTCGGCCATGTTCCGCCACCAGCCATGTGCAGCCCTCGGCCCGATCGACCAGGACTGCAGCGGGGCAATGCAACGCCAGCGCAACCGGCATGTGCGTGGCCTGCGCCGCGGGAAGCACGAGCGAAGGCTCCACTTCGCGTGCCAGTTCGTAACCGAGGTACAGCAGCCAGCCGCCCATGAACGGCAATCCCGCGTCGCCCTGCCCGTCGCATCCTGCCCGCCACGTGGCGGCGTCCAGCGCATCCAAGAACCGCGTCCCGCGAGCACACCCGGATGCGTCACGGACCACGTCATGGTGACCAAGCACCAGGCGATCTTCGGGAAACGCGAACAGGATGTCCCAACGCGCCGAGGGACCGGGCGCGGCGCTTTCCAGCAAGCCCGGGTAACGGGCGGGATACGCGGCCGCCAACGGCAACAAATCCCGCGCAGCCGCGACGCGCCGGCAAACCGCGGAAGCGCGTCTGGCGTGGTTCAAGCGCGCTTGAATACCAGCGTGCCGTTGGTGCCGCCGAAGCCGAACGAGTTGGAAATCGCGATGTCGAGTTTGTGGTCGCGCGCGGTGTTCGGCACGAAATCCAGGTCGCAACCTTCACCCGGTTCGTCCAGGTTGATGGTGGGCGGCAGCACGCCATCGCGCATCGCCAGCAGGGTGAAGATCGCCTCCACGCCGCCCGCCGCACCGAGCAGGTGCCCCGTCGTCGATTTGGTGGAGCTCATCGCGAGTTTGTACGCATGCTCGCCGAACACCTGTTTGGCCGCGTGCACCTCGCCCAGATCGCCGAGCGGTGTCGAGGTGCCATGCGCATTGATGTACTGCACCGCGGTCGGATCGACGCCGGCATCCTGCAGCGCGTTGGCCATGCAGCGCGCCGCACCTTCACCACCTTCGCTGGGCGCAGTGATATGGAACGCGTCGCCGCTCATGCCGAAGCCCGCGAGTTCCG
>DATFGL010000146.1:0-11977 GCA_035249465.1 Rhodanobacteraceae bacterium
AGGCTCCGTCGCGCTATCCTGCCGTGGCCCTGGCGCGGAGCGACACATGCCTGTACGCACGTCACTGGTTCTGGTCCTGTTTTGCCTCGCGGCATCGTCGGCGCGCGCGCAGGACGACCTCGCGAAGATGGGCGTGCGCGCCCAGCAGATCGAGGCGGTGGAACGTTCCGAGGAGATCATGCAGACGGCGCAACGGCACAAGGGCCTGCTGGCGCAATACCAGGTGATGCGCCGGGCCTACGCCACCTCGGACAACGCGAATTTCCGGGTGATCTTCGGCCAGTACCTCTCGTGGTACCAGACTTTCATCGGGGACTATTCCGACGCGTTGCAGAGCTTCTCGATCAAGGAACAGCCACAGGCGGACGATGCACCGCTGCCGCTGGGGCAACCGGGCTGGCACCCGGTGCTCGCGCGCAGCTACATCCCGACACTGGCCAAGTCGTACAAGGCGGTGTTCCTCAACGAAGCGCACAACGTGCCGCTGACGCGCTCGCTCACGGTGCAACTGCTGAAGGCCCTGCGTGCCGAGGGTTTCAACACTTTCGCCGCGGAAACACTGTACCGGACCGATGCCGACCTGCAGAAGCGCGGCTACCCGACCGCGCAATCGGGTTTCTACACGCGCGAGCCGATCTATGCGGAGATGGTCCGCGAAGCGCTGAAGCTGGGCTACAGGGTCGTGGCGTACGAGGCCGACGACCAGTACCAGGGCGATGCGCGCGAGGCGCAGCAGGCGCGCCACCTCGCCAAGCTGTTCAAGGATGATCCGAACACCCGATTGGTCGTGAATGCCGGCTACGCCCACATCCAGAAGGAAGGCAAGTTCCTAGGGGCCCAGTCGATGGCGGAACATTTCATGGACGACACCGGGATGAAGCCTCTGAGCGTGGAGCAGACGATGCTGATCTCGCACGACGGCAGCGCACTGGATCACCCCTACTACACGGCGGTGGTGCAGTCGCTCGATCCGTCCCAGCCGGTCGTGTTCGTGAACAAGGAGGGCAAGCCGTGGTCGTTGCGTCCCGGCTATGACGTCAGCGTGTTCTTCCCGTTGACGCGGATGCACGATGGCCGGCCCACCTGGCTTGCATTGGGCGGGTTGCGTGTAGCGTATTACGTGGACGGCGGGATTTGCCAGGATCACTTCCCCTGTCTGATCGAAGCGCGCTACGCGGACGAACCGGATGATGCGATTCCCGCCGACCGCATGGTACTGGACCTGATTCCGCTGACCACGATCGGGGACATCAAGTTCACCACTTCCGGATCCAAGGTGACGCCAACGGGCGAGCTTTACCTGCGCCCCGGCAACTACCGCCTCAGCGTGACCGACGAGGACAACCGCACCCTTTCGCGGCAATCCATAAAGATCAAGGCATCCCCGGTTGCGGTTGCGGATTCGACGACGGCGGCGTCCGACAAACGTTGCGAAGTCACTGCGGCAACCGACACCTCGCTCTCGCGATTCTGCGGAAATCCATGAGCAACGCGATCCGCACCGCTGCCGCGCCAGCGCCGGTCGGCGCCTATCCGCACGCGCGACGCGTGGGCGAATTGCTGTTCCTGTCCGGCATCGGCCCGCGCGTGCCCGGCAGCGACGGGATTCCCGGCAACGTCCACGGCGCGGATGGGACGCTGGTCGGCCACGACATCGAAGCGCAGGCTCGCCAGGTGTTCGCCAACGTGCGCGCGGTGCTGGAAGCGAGTGGCGCGCGCTGGGAGGACCTGGTCGACGTCACCGTTTTCCTTACCGACATGGCGCGTGACTTCAAGGCCTACAACGCGGTATGGGCCGAATATTTTCCCGACCCGTCCGGCGCGCCATGCCGCACCACGCTCGGCATCACTTCCCTGCCGACGCCGATCGCGATCGAGCTGAAGTGCGTGGCGCGCTTGCGCGCCGCCTGAACTCTCGTTGCACATGACCAACCGGGTCCCACGGCACGCCGGTTGACGCGCAATTACGTTAGTGTAGACTAACGGTTAGTGAAAACTAACCTTAAAATCCGGGTGCAAGCCCTAGGCGATCGCACGCGCATGGCGATCTTCGAGCGCCTGGAGCGCGGGCCACTCTCGGTCAGCGAAATTGCGCGCAACTTGCCGGTCACACGCTCGGCCGTTTCCCAGCACCTCAAGATCCTCAAAGACGTCGGGTTGGTGGCAAGCCAGCGCGCTGCCAACCGCCAGATCTACCGGATCGATGCCGACGGCGTGGCCGGCTTGCGCGATTACTTCGATCGGTTCTGGCAGGAATCCCTGCAAGCCTTCAAACAGGCCGCGGAAAAATCCCCGAAGGAAACATCCCGATGAATGTGCCCACGCCCATCCCGCCCGTTCGCCACACGATCGTCGTGGAAGCGCCCCGCGGACACGCGTTCGATGTATTCACGCGCGGCTTGGACACGTGGTGGTTCCGTGACCACTCCATCGGCAAGGAACCCATGCAGGAAGCCGTCATGGAGCCGCGCCAAGGCGGTCGCGTGTTCGAGCGCGGCATCCACGGCACGGAGTGCGACTGGGGTCGGGTATTGGTGTGGGAACCTCCGGAACGCGTGGTGATCGCGTGGCAGCTTGGCGGCGACTGGCAATTCAACCCGGAAGTTGCATACGCCAGCGAATACGAGGCGCGTTTCATTGCGGAAACCCCCACGCGCACACGAGTGGAATTCGAACATCGAAATTTCGAGCGCCACGGCGAGTCCGGTCGAAAAATCCGCGACATGGTCGACAAAGGCTGGGGCAAGCTGCTGGACGCGTATGCCCGGGTGGCCGGAGCCGATTGAATCGCGAAGGGAAAACCCACGTATTTCGTCGTCGTCCCCGACCAAGGAGAACACTTCATGTTCCGCAAGATTTGTGTTTCTGCGCTCGCAGTGACTGGGCTACTGATTGGTTTTGGCGCATTCGGCCACAGTTTCGGAGGCCGCAAGGTCCTCGACGCGGGGCTGGCATCGCTGCCGCTCGATGCGCACACGGGCAAGCTGATCTATCTGGTGTGGTATTTCTGCGGCGGATGCATGCTGATTTTTGGCTTGTTGGTAATCTGGGCCGCCTGGAGCGCGTGGCGCGGCGGAAGTCACGCCCTGCTCGCCTCCGGCCTGATCGGCGTGTTTTACCTGCTGACCGGCGTGCTCGCGCTGGCTTACATGCGCGAGCCGTTCTGGAGCGTATTCGTGATTCTCGGCAGCCTCGCGGTGATTTTTTCCGGGTTGCTCGGTCTCTCGCGAGTGATTACGACGACCCCACGGGTCATCCGCTGATGAAAACGGGTCGCTACACACGCGCTGTGCGCGCGAGGCAGGTTTCCAGCAAGGCCCGAATCACGCTATGCACGGGTGCGGCACGTTCGGGCAGGTATTCGAAACTGTCCTCGTCCATGTAGGTGTATTGCGCCAGCTCCAGTTGCACCGCTTCGATGCCGGTTTCCGGGCGCCCGTAATGGCGAGTGATGTAGCCGCCCTTGAAGCGGCCATTGACGACATGGCTGTACGCGTCGCCGTTGGCGCGCTCGCGCAACGCGTTCGTCAGTGCGTCCTGCAGCGCACGCGAGCAACTCGAACCCCCGGCGGTGCCGAGATTGAAATCCGGCAACTGGCCATCGAAGAACATCGGCACCCGGCTCTTGATGGAATGCCCGTCCCACAGCACCACGCGCGGGTGCTGCCTGCGCATGCGCGCCAGTTCGCCGGCAAGCGCATCGTGGTACGGCTGCCAGTACATTTCCCTGCGCAGCGCGATTTCCCTTTCGTCGGGCTCGTCGCCGGGCGCGTAGATGGCTTCGCCCGCAAACGTCGTTACCGGCACCAGTGCGGTTTCGGTGCGCCCGGGGTACAGCTTGTGCCCCGCGGGATCGCGGTTGAGGTCGGCGACATAGCGGGACCAGTGCGGCGTGATCACCGACGCCCCCAGCCCGCGGGCGAAGGCGTACAACCTGCCGACGTGCCAGTCCGTATCCGGCACCCGTTTTCCGGCGGCGCTGGCGCGAGCCGCGATGGCCGCCGGCAGCGCGGTGCCGTCGTGCGGCAGGCTGACCAGTAACGGGGCTGTCCCCTCGTGGAGCGCAAAATCAGGCATTGCCTGATTCTACCCGCGCGCTCCCATACGGAGCAGTGGTCGGGGAAGCCAGGCCAAGGACGGCCGTGGTGATGTTCCATAACCTGAAGCGTTTTCTCGGCACAATGGCTTGGTGGCGCAGCAATCAGGGAGGATCGCACACACGAGAATTTGCAAAATCTTCAGGCGTGCACCCTTAATCTTGCGCGTTTTGAACCACAGTGGTCCGACCGGGAAACCCCTTGACCCAGCCGCTCGCCATCGACGCGCCCCCGCGACGCGCGACCGCCTTCGTTGCGGCGTTGCTGCTGGCCCTGCTGGTGGCGGCGTTGAACTTCGCACTGTGGGCCGCTGCCGATCGCCCCACCCACGTGGTGCCGTGGAACGGCCAGGTCGCCGGCTTCGCCTACAGCCCCTTCCAGCGCTACCAGAGTCCACTGGCCGGCACCTTCCCCACCGATGCGGAGGTGAGCTCCGACCTCGCGTTGATGGCGAAGCACACCGACCGCGTCCGCGTGTACTCGGTGTTGCAGTACCCGGAAATCCCGCGCCTCGCCATGAAGGACCACCTGGAGCTGATGGCGGGCGCGTGGCTGGACCGCCGTGACGGCAACAACGAAAAGGAAATCGATGCGCTGATCGCGCAGGCGCGGCGCTGGCCCGACATCAAACGCGTCGAGGTCGGCAACGAGGTGCTGCTGCGCACCGACATGAAACCGGAAAAACTGATGGCCTACATCGACCGCGTGCGCGCGGCGGTGCATCAGCCGGTTTCCACCGCCGAACCCTGGCACGTCTGGGAAAAATATCCCGAGCTCGCGCAACACGTCGATTTCATCACCGTGCACCTGCTGCCGTACTGGGAAGGCGTGCCGCGCAAGGACGCCATCGGCGACGTGCTGATGCGCTACCAACGCCTCCAGCAACTGTTTCCGGACAAGCACATCGTGATCGGCGAGGTGGGCTGGCCATCCAACGGCGACCGCTTCGAGTTCGCCAAGCCGTCCACCGCCAACCAGGCGATTTTCCTGAAGGAATGGTTCCAGGTCGCGCGCGAACGGCACATCGATTACTACATCATGGAAGCCATCGACCAGCCATGGAAGGAAGGCCTGGGCGAGGGCCGCACCGGCGCGTACTGGGGCGTGTTCAACGCCGACCGGCAACTCAAGTTCCCGCTGACCGGGCCGGTGCTGGAGGATGCGACATGGCCGTGGAAGGCGCTGGCGTCCGGACTGCTCGCACTGATCCCGATGGTGTGGTTCGCGTGGCAATTCGCACGCTTCAAGCTCGCCGGACGCTTTGTGTTCCTCGCGCTGATCCAGCTCGCCGCGGGCCTGATCGTATGGTCGATCACGGTGCCATTCCAGTTTTATCTGGACGTGGTGGACTGGGGCATGTTGATCGTGCTGTTCCCCGCGCAGCTGGCGATCCTCGCGGTCCTGCTGATCAACGGCTTCGAATTCGTCGAGGTGCTGTGGCGCAGGAAATGGATCAGGCATTTCGGTTTGTTGCCGCCCGGTCCGCCGGAAGCGCAGCCTTTCGTGTCGATCCACCTCGCCTGCTACAACGAACCGCCGGACATGGTGATCGCCACGCTGGATTCGCTGGCCGAGCTCGATTACCGCAACTTCGAGGTGCTGGTGATCGACAACAACACCAAGCGCGAGGAGGTGTGGAAGCCGCTCGAGCAACGTTGCGCGGAACTGGGCGAGCGCTTCCGCTTCTTCCACCTCGATCCCTGGCCCGGCTTCAAGGCCGGCGCATTGAACTACGGGCTGAAGCAAACCGACCCGCGCGCCGACATCATCGCGGTGATCGATTCGGATTACGTCGTGCGCAAGGACTGGCTGGCCGCGCTGACGGGCTACTTCCACGACCGCAACGTCGCGGTGGTGCAGTGCCCACAGGCGCACCGCGACTACATGACCAACACGTTCCGGCGCATGACCAACTGGGAATTCGATGGTTTCTTCCGGATCGGCATGCACCACCGCAACGAGCGCAACGCGATCATCCAGCACGGCACCATGACCATGGTGCGGAGGGTCGCGCTGGAAGGCACCGGCGGCTGGTCGGAATGGACCATCTGCGAAGACGCCGAGCTCGGCCTGCGCCTGATGCACGCCGGCTACGAAACCGTGTACGTGGACGAGCTGATGGGCAAGGGCCTGACGCCTGCCGACTTCCGCGCGTACAAGAGCCAGCGCTACCGCTGGGCTTTCGGCGCGATGCAGATATTGAAGGGACGCTGGGACTGGATGGTGCACAAGGGTCCGCTCACCGCCGGCCAGCGCTTCCACTTCCTCACCGGCTGGTTCTCGTGGTTCGCCGACGCCCTGCACATGGTGTTCACGCTGATGGCACTGGGCTGGACCGCGGGCATGTTGCTGGCGCCGACCATCTTCAGCCTGCCGATGCGGCTGTTCCTGATTCCGGTGATGGGCTTCTTCTTCGCCAAGGCCGTGTTCGGCATCGTGCTGTACCGCGCGCGCGTCCCGTGCGGCTGGCGCGATACGCTGATGGCCTCCATCGCCAGCATGGGCTTGTCACACGCGATCGCGCGCGGCATCTGGATGGGCCTGATCAAGAAGAAAACCGAATTCGTGCGCACCGCGAAAAGCCGGCGCCTTTCGGGCGGTGCGGCCGGCGCGCTCGGTCCCGTGCGCGAAGAATTGATGATGTCGATCGCGCTGATCCTCGCGATCATCGGCATGGCCATCAACTTCGGCTCGCACTACATCGAGGGCGAATTGTGGATGGTGATCCTCGGCGCGCAGGCGATCCCCTACCTGTCCGCACTCGTTGGCGCGCTGGTGGCGTACTACTCGAAGGACCGCCCGGTTGCGGCAACGCGGGATGTCCACGTACCGACCCAGGCAACGGCATCAACCGCGCCGGAAACCGTCGAGGCGCAAACTGCCCCCACCTGAAGGACCGACGTGCACGCGCGACGACCATGCACACCGACCCGAGCGCCCTGGCTGATTTTCACGGCGCGCACGTGTGGACTGATCGCGCGACTTTCACGATCCTTTTGCGTACAAGGCAGCATCCCTGCTTTTTTCCGCGCCGTCCGCCGGCGCGGGCTACTTTCTGTTTCGGCAGAAAGTAGCCAAAGACCATGGCGCCTGTGTCGGTGGACTCGGCAACGTCCTGTTGCCTCGCCTGCCCTTGCCGCTTGCCGATCGCGCGCCGGCGCGAACTCCTGCATCCATGCAGTCGAACATGCGCGCCTTGCTCGCGCGATCGGCGGCTCGGCTGCGGCACCGTCAACGGCGCCGTTTGTCGCTCCTCTACCGGCCATCCATGGCCTACAACTTTTCAATTTGCGAACACACAGGCCATGGAAGGCCGACAACAAGGCTGGCTTTCCCAGCGCCGTGCATGACTTCGCGGCGCACAGCCGAACGGCGGAGCAAGCGCCGCATGTCCGAGCACAAGGATGTGCGAGTTCGGCGCGGCCGCCGTTCGGCGAGCACCAGGGGAAGTCGAGCCGACACGGGGTCGGCGAGGCCGTCATGCCCGCGCGCAATGGCTTTGGTTACTTTCCCCGAAAGGAAAGTAGCCCGCTCGCCGCCGAGGCGAGCGGAACCAAAACGAAAGCGCAGCGCACTCGCGCAAAACTGAGCAGCCTTCGAACGGGATGTGTGCGGATAGTCGCCGGGCTTGCGCTGCTGGCAATTGCCACGACGCCCACCGCGCGCGCCGACACCTTGAAGGTGACGATCACCGGTGTTGACAAGCAGCTGGCCGAAGCCGTGCGTGCGCAACTCACCGCGAGCCAATACGCCGCCCGCAAGGACGTCAGCGACACCCAGGCGCGCGTGTTGGCGAACGATGCGGCGAAGCAGGCCGCCACCGCGCTGCAACCCTACGGGTACTACAACGCCCGCGCGACCAGCGACCTGCGGCACGTGGACAACGCGTGGCAGGTGCACCTGCAGGTAACGCCAGGCCCGGTCACGAAAGTCGCCTCGCTGGACGTGCAGGTGCCCGACGTCGCGCTGAAATTGCGGCCGGTGAAAACCGCCGTGCGCGCATTCCATCCGCGCGTGGGCGAGCCGATGGACGACACGACCTACGAGGCCTCCAAGGCCACGATCGCGAGCGCACTGCTCGAAACCGGATGGCTCGATGCCAAGGCCACCGAGCACAAGGTCGAGGTGAAGCGCACCGACAACCGCGCCGCGATCCACCTGCATTACGACGTGGGCGAACGCTACAAGCTCGGCACGGTGACTTTCGAAGGTTCGCAGTTCCGGCCGGGCTTCCTGCAGCGCTATGTGCCGTGGGAAGGTGGCGACTGGTATTCGCAATCGAATCTGCTCGCATTGCAGCAGGCGCTCACCGATGCCGATTATTTTTCGATCGTGGACGTCGAACCCGAGGTCGCGAAGGCGAAGGACCATGTGGTGCCGGTGAAGGTCGAACTCGCGCCCGCCAAACGCACGGTGTACACCGCCGGCGTGTTCGTCGGCACCGACACCGGTCCCGGCGTGCGCGGTGGGATCAAGCGGCGCTGGATCAACAACCGCGGCCACACGCTGGACAACGAGGTGGTGGTCGCCGAATACCTCAAGACCGCGCAAGCCGTCTACGGCATTCCACGCCCCGGCCACGACCACGCCAGCTTCAATCTCGGCGTCGGCTACCGCGACGAGAACACCAAGACTTCGGTGTCGCGCACGTTCTCGCTCGCCGCCAATGAAACCCGCGACTGGCACGGCTGGGTGCGCACCATCGGCGTGCACCTGCTCTCCGGCACCTTCACCGTCGGCAACTCCGGCAACGACGTGAACGTCCCCGGCATCGAACGCGGCCGCAGCACGCTTATTTATCCAGAAGCCGGTTTGACCAGGAAGGTCGCCGACAACCCGTTGTTCGTGCGCAAGGGCTATTCGATCAACCTCATCGCGCGCGCGGGACCCGGCATCGATACGCGTTTTGCGCAGGCCCTCGCCGACGTCACCTGGATCAACGCCATCGGCCGCAACAATCGGCTGATCCTGCGCGGCAATGCCGGCATCACCAGCGTCGCGGATTTCGGCAAGCTGCCACCGCAACTGCGCTTCTTCGCGGGCGGCGACCGCTCGATCCGCGGTTACGCCTACCAGGCCCTCGGCCCGCGCAACAGTCACGGCCTGGTGGTCGGCGGCCAGCGCCTGCTGGTCGGAAGCGCCACCATCGAGCACTACTTCACCCGCGACTGGGGCATGGCGGCGTTCGTGGATTCCGGCGACGCCTTCGACGGCACCGACTTCCACGCCCAGACCGGTGCCGGCATCGGCCTGCGCTGGCGCTCGCCGGTGGGCATGGTGCGCGTCGACGTCGGCGTGCCGATCAACAATCCTTACTACCACGGTGCGCAGTTGCACATTGTGATCGGACCCGACCTGTGAGCCGCGCGCGCAAATGGCTGGTGGGTGCCGGCGCCACGATCGTCGCGATTGTTGCCGTGCTCGCGGCGTTGTTGTTCTGGGTGCTGTACACGTCGTCGGGCCTGCGTTTCGCGCTGGATCGTGGCGTCACGTTGATGCACGGACAGTTCGCTTACGACAACGCGAGCGGCACACTCGCGGGCACCACCACGATCGACGGCCTGCGCTATCGCACCGGCGACGGCACCAAACTGACCGTCGAACACGCCGCCGTCGATCTGCGGCCGTGGGCGTTGCTTGGCCATACGCTGCACGTCGCGCGTGCACGCATCGACGGCATCACGCTGGATCTGGCGCCGTCGAAACCCTCCAGCCAGCCTTCCGCCTTTTCGCTGGAACCGCCGCTCGAGATCGTGCTGGACGACACGCTGCTCGCCCACATCGCGATAAGCGAAAGCGGCAAGCCCGCGTTTGCCGCGGACAGCCTCGCGCTTGCCGGAAAGTGGAGCAACCGGCAGCTGCTGATCAGGCAACTCGCGCTGCGCGCGCCCGCTGGCAGCGCCGATCTCGACGGCACGCTTGCGATCGGGCGCGGCTACCCGGGCCACGGCAGCGCAACGTTCGACTGGACCTACAACGGCACGCGTTATGCCGGCACGCTCACGTCGCAATCGGATGGCAAGACCGCGCAACTGCATGCGGCACTTTCGGCACCGGTGGCCATCCGCGCCGACGCAACCCTGAAGTTCGATGCGTCACGCACATGGACGTTGGCCCTGAACGCGCCCGCGTTCGACGCGCGCGCGTGGCCCGTCCTGCCCGCGCCGCTGAAAACGCTCGCGCTGGATTTGCACGGCGCGGGCAATGGACAAGGCGGCAAGCTGGACGGAACCCTTGTCGTCAACGGCACCACGCTGCAGGTTGATCCGGCGCAATTCCGTTATGACGGCAAGACCCTCACGCTCGATCCTCTGCGCCTGCGCTCGCCGCAGATCGCCGGCAGCGCCACCGCGACGGGGGTCGTGCATCTGGACGTGAAGCCGTTGTCGTTCGCGCTCGACGTCACATGGAAAGACGTCGTCCTGCCCGCCGACCTTGCCGGTCAGGTGCTGGCGACCCGCGGCGACGTGACGCTGAACGGCACGGCCGAGCACTTTGCGGTGAAGGGCGCGCTGGCACTGGGACCACCCGATCGGATGTCGGACATGCAAGTCGATCTCGCCGGCACGCCGCAGCAGATCGACCTGCACGCCTTGAAGGTCGTGCAGAAGCAGGGCGGTCTCGACATGCGCGGCACGATCGGCCTGCAACAGCCCGTGACATGGAAGCTCGACACCGTCGCGAAACGTTTCGACCCCGGTGCCATCGTGGCCGGCTGGAACGGCGCACTGGATTTCACGCTGGCCAGCGACGGCAAGCTCACGCCGCAAGGACCCGTGGCCACGCTGAAACTCGACAAGGTTGCCGGAACCCTGCGCCAGCGCAGCATCGCCGGCAGCAAGGCCGATCTCACCATCACGCCGGACAACATGTTGCAGGGCTCGCTGCTGCTGGTCGCCGGCAACAGCCGCATCCACGCCGCCGGCAAGCATGGCGCGCGCACCGACGCCAGCGTCACGCTGGACGTCGCTTCGCTGGGCGACTGGCTGCCAAATGCGTCGGGCAGACTGCAGGGCGAATTCACGTTCAAGGGCAGTTGGCCGAAACTCGCGGTCGCGGGACATCTGCAAGGCAGCGGCCTGCATGATGGCGCGCGCAGCGTTGATACCTTGCGGTTGACCGCGTCGATTCCGAACCTCGCGCAGCCCGGCGGCGACCTGGACCTTGCGCTGGGTGGCGTGCACGCCTCGGGGCTGAACTTCGACAGCGTGCACCTGCAGGGCGCCGGCAACACCGCATCGCATCACTTGCAACTGCACGCGCAAGGCAAGCAGCTCAGCGCAACGCTCGCGCTCAAGGGCAGCTGGCAGGCGAGCGCGAAGCGCTGGACCGGCACATTGAGCGACATCGAACTGTCGCCGCAAGGCATGCCGGCGTGGCATCAGGAACAGCCCAGCACGATCGTCTGGCAGAGGGGCGCGCTGGCGGTTTCGCAACTTTGCCTGAGCGCCGGCGAGCCGCGCTTGTGCGCGTCGGCGGATCGCAACGCGCAGGGTGCGACCACCGCAAAATATTCGCTGCAACGGCTGCCGCTGCAACTTCTCGCAACCCTGGCATCCGGCGCCGATCCCCTGCGAGCCAGCGGCGAACTTTCGGGCGAAGGGCAAATCGCGATCGATGCCAAGGGCGGCATCAACGGCAACGCCAGCATCACGGCAAGCCCCGGGAGCATCGCCTATGCGTCGAATCCTGGCCGCGCCCTGCTCGCCTGGTCGAGCCTCGGCGTCAATGCCGAGGCAACCGGCACGAACCAGCATATTCGCCTGCACGGCGCACTGGACGACGGTGGCCATGTCGGTGGCGACATCTCCGTCAGCGGCCCCAGCCACGCGTTGCAGGGCACGATCGACGCGGACCTGCGCAGCCTCGCCTTCCTCGAA
>DATFGL010000147.1:0-2256 GCA_035249465.1 Rhodanobacteraceae bacterium
GGCCAAACGATGAGTGACGAGGAAAAGCAAATCCTGTTCGGGCAGGGCGCACGCAAGGGCTGATTCACGGCTGACCATGCCATCCGGCCTATGCGCGGCTCTGCGCGCGGTGCTACGTTCGACGCGATCACTTCATCGCCGGAGCACCCCGCATGTCCCGCGTGCAGCAGCGTCTGTCGTTTTCCGCCCGCTTCGCGGCGATCCTGGTTTTTGGCTTCTCGGCGCTGGCCATCGCCGGCAGCGCGTTCGCCGATGCCGCCGACGCGCACATCGCGTTGCCGCAGGACACGCCGTACCCCGGCACGATCCTCGTCCACGTGGATGCCAGCGACACGCGCCAGGGCATCTTCCGCGTGCACGAAACCATCCCGGTGCAGGCAGGCGAACTGACGCTGCTGTATCCGAAGTGGATTCCCGGCGACCACTCGCCCAGCGGGCCAATCGACATGCTGGCGGGGTTGACGATCACCGCCAATGGCAAGCCGCTCAAGTGGAAGCGCGACAAGTACGACGTGTATGCGTTCCGTGTGGACGTACCGCAGGGCGCGTCGGATATGGAAGTGGACTTCCAGTTCTTGTCGGGGCGCGGCAGGTCCTCGTTCATCCAGATGACCGACAAGATGCTGTCGCTGGAGTGGAACACGGTGTCGCTATATCCGGCCGGGCATTTTTCGCGCCAGATCGAGGTCGAGCCCAGTGTCACGTTCCCGGCCGGCTGGCAATTCGGTACCGCGCTCGAGCAGGCGTCCCGTTCGGGTGACACCGTCACCTTCAAGGCCACCACCTTCAACACCCTGGTCGATTCGCCGATCTACGCGGGCAAGTATTTCAAGCGCGTGGACCTGAATCCGGGGGCGAAGGCGCCGGTGTACCTCGACGTGTTCGCGGATGCGCCGAAGGATCTCGAGATGACGCCCGAGCAGGTGCAGGTGCATCGCAACCTCGTCACCCAGGCGGTCAGGTTGTTCGGCTCGCACCACTACGACCACTACAACTTCCTGTTTTCGCTTTCCGACCAGTTGAGCGGCAACGGGCTGGAACACCACCAGTCCAGCGAGGATGGCGCCGACCCGGATTACTTCACGAACTGGGAAGACGGCGCGCCCAATCGGGATCTTCTGGCGCACGAGTACACCCATTCGTGGAACGGCAAGTTCCGGCGTCCCGCGGATTTGTGGACGCCCAATTTCAACGTGCCGATGGGCGATTCGCTGCTGTGGGTGTACGAAGGGCAAACCCAGTACTGGGGCTACGTGCTGACCGCGCGCGCGGGCATGTGGACGCCGGAACAGTTCCGCGACGCGCTGGCGATGGTCGCGGCCAACTACGACCGCAACCGTCCGGGTTTCCAGTGGCGCACGCTTGAAGACACCACCAACGATCCGACCGCTGCGCACCGCGCGATGCTGCCATACCGCAGTTGGCAGATGAGCGAGGAGTACTACTCCGGCGGCCAGATGATGTGGCTGGCGGTGGACGCGAAGATTCGCGCGCTCACGCACGGCCAGAAATCGTTGGACACCTTCGCCAGGGATTTCTTCGGTGTCGACAACGGCAGCTTCGTCACCAGGACGTATACCTTCGACGACGTGGTGAATGCGCTCAATGGCGTGATGAAATACGACTGGGCGGGTTTCCTCGACCGCTATGTCGATGAACTGGAACCGCCGTTTACCAAGGGCCTGGAGTCGACAGGCTGGAAGCTGGTGTACACCGACAAGGAAAGCCCGTACGAAAAACAATACGAGAGCCAGGACGAATCACCGCGCCACATCTTCAATTTCACGTATTCGATCGGCCTGACGCTCACCAAGGGTGGCGGCATCAACGACGTGCGCTGGGGCGGTCCGGCGTTCAAGGCCGGCATCGGTTCTGGTGGCGAAGTGGTGGCGGTGAACGGGCAGGCCTACAAGGCCGGTGTGCTGAAGCAGGCCATCACCGCGGCCAAGGATTCGAAACAGCCGATCGAATTGTTGATCAAGTACCAGGGCGATTACGCGACCGTGCCGGTGGCTTACCGCGGTGGCCTGCAGTATCCGCATCTCGTGCGGATCAATGGCGTGCCGGATTACCTGTCGCAGATCATTGCCGCAAAAAAGTGAACGGGAGCACCGAAATGTCGAAACCCGATTCGTTCAATCCACGTCCCTCGCGGTTGGCGGCTGCGCTCGCCGCGTTGTTGCTGACCGCGCCGTTTGCCGGAACCGCGTTCGCCGATGCCGCCGATGCGCACGTTCCGCCGCCGCAGGACACGCC
>DATFGL010000148.1:0-13322 GCA_035249465.1 Rhodanobacteraceae bacterium
TCAATGCCCGCTCGAGCCGGCGCCAGCAGTCAGCGTCTGGCCCGGTACCGGCAAACCGGCCTGCTTGCACAAGGCGGTAAAGCGCGGATCGTGCTGGTACGCGAGCACAAACGGGTCGGAAAGAAGGCTGGGTATCAGCGCTGGGTCGTGCTGCGTCCAGGCTCGCTGCAGCCACTCGAACATTTCGTCCGACTGCTTGCGGAGTGCGTACAGGTCGGATACGAGGTACGGCTGATCCTTCCCGTACTTGGTGGTAAAGTCCCGCAGCGCCGCGTCCGCGGATTGCCGATCAGGGGCAATCTGCTTCACGAGCGCCCTTGCCCACGGACCAAACACCGGGTCGGTTTCCTTCGCGGCTTCGCGAGTCGCGGTGTCCCTATCGCCCCGCAGGACGGCAATTTCGACCTGGGCCACGGTCAGGCCAGGGAAATCCGGCTGCAGGGTCAACGCCTTGCGGAGGGTCTGCTCGGCCGCGTCGAGCTGGCGCTGCCCCAACTGGGCGAGGACCATGCTGTAATAAATATCGACGCGCAACGGATCGCTGGAAAGGATCTTGCGGTACATCTCCACCGCCGCCTGCAGTTGTCCGAAGTTGACCAAGCCGCCGGCCACGAAATTCATGCTGGTGGTGTCGTTCGGTGCCAACTCGAGGGCGCGTTTGTACTCCGCCAACGCCCCCGCGGGATCGTTGTCGATGTTCGCGAGCAGGTAGCCGCGGTCGGTATGGGTGTGTGCCGCGTCCGGTGCCAGCAGTTGTTCCTTCTCCGCTGCTGCACGGGCCTGCGCATAGGCCTGCTGGCGTGCATCGCCCGCCAGATAGAGCACGCCGAGGTTTATTTGTGAATTGGACAGCATCCCCCAGGCGTAGGCGTAGCCCGGATCGAGTTCGAGCGCCTTCTGGTACAAGGCGATGCCTTGGCGAAGGCTGGCTTCGGTGCCACGGCGCGTGATGGCGCGCCCTTGCAACATCATCTCGTAAGCCTCCACGTTGCCGGTGGGGGGCTTGTCGCCTGCAACGATGGCATGACCCAGCAGTTTGACCTTGAGCGCGTCGGCCACGGCCTCGCCGATTTTCGACTGGATCGCAAACACGTCCTTGAGTTGCTCGTCGTAGCTGTGCGACCACAGACTGGCACCGTCTTTTGCGCTGATCATGCTGACAGTAACGCGGATGCGGTCCCGTGTTGGCGTACCGAACCCATGATCAGGTGCGCCACGCCCAATGCCACTCCGATTTGCGCCGGGTTGTCCCTGGAATCACGAAACTTGAAGCTGGAATACTTGCCGATCACCTTCAATCCGTCGACCTGGGTGAGATCCGAAATGAGTTCTTCGGACAGGCCATCGGAAAAATATTGCTGCTTGGGATCTCCGCTTTCATTGGTCAGCGGCAGCACCGCGACGGACTTGAAGGGAACCTTGGCCAGCTCTGCCGCGATGGTCTTGGCATCGGCCACGTTCGCGGTGCTGTTCGCGTCGCGGTGCAGCACGAACGTATTGGTGACCAGCAGCACAATGGCCAAAGCCATTACGCCGATGATCCAGAAATCCAGCTTGCGCCCGGTAGCGTGGTGGAACGCCGGGTCGTCAGCGGTGACATCTTCTTCGCGCTTCAAGCCTGCAGGCGTCAGCTTGTAGTACCAGGCGAAAGCGACCCAGAACGGAAATCCGATCGCACAGGCACCCACGAACCAGCGCGTGACCCAGTCAGGCAGCCCGAACGGCCCGCTCAACTGCGCGATGCCCTGCGAGAGCGCCCACACCGCGCCGATGTAAACCGCCGCGGCGCGCCAGACATGGCGGTAACTGAGTTCGGCGAAGATGCCGCGCTTCCCTGGCGGCCCGTCGTGGCTTGTCACTATTGCGCCCCGGGGCTCCCACCGGCGACAGGCCGGTCTCCAGATGTGCGCAAGTGTCGGGGTTCGCACCGTGCGATGCAAGCATGGCGCGTGCATGCGCGATCCGCGCTCCAGCAACGCGACATCAACTCAAAGGCTCAACGATCCCGATGCACGATGTAGCGCGCCAGCCAGCGCAGTGGTTCGGCCGAGCCGCCGAAGCCTTCCAACGCGGTGAGCGCCTCGGCGTACAGCGCATCGGCACGGCGCTTGGCGTTGCCCATGCCCATCAGGGACGGATACGTCGCCTTGCCGCGCGCAGCGTCGGCGCCCTGGGTCTTGCCGGTGAGCGCCTGCTCGCCTTCGACATCCAGCACGTCGTCCTTGATCTGGAAGGCGAGCCCCACGCATTCCGCGAACCGGTCGAGCGCATCGCGCGAGGCGGCCGGCATGCCGGGCACCGCGCAGCACGGCATCAACACCGCCGCGCGGATCAATTTGCCGGTCTTGTCGCGATCGAGCGCTTCAAGGTCCGTCGCCGCGAGTTGCCTGCCCTCGGATTCCAGGTCCACCGCCTGGCCACCCGTCATGCCTTGCGAACCGGTGGCGGCCGCGAGAATCGCGATCATGCCCAGCCGCTCGGCGGCGTGATGTGCACCATCGCCTGCGAGGATTTCGAACGCGCGTGTCTGCAGCGCATCGCCCGCGAGGATCGCGGTGGCGACGCCAAACGCCGCATGCGTGGAGGGCTTGCCGCGCCGCAACGCATCGTCGTCCATCGCCGGAAGATCGTCGTGCACCAGCGAGAACACATGCACGCATTCGACCGCACAGGCCGCATCGTCGAGGTGCTCCGCCGGCACGCCCAGCACTTCGCCGCCGGCGTAGCAAAGCAACGGGCGGATGCGCTTGCCGCCGCCCAGCGCCGCGTAACGCATGGCCGCGTGCAGGGAGGCCGGCCGCGCATCCGCGGGCGGCAGGCGCACGTCCAGGGCCTGTTCGACCCGGTCGCGATAGCCGGCCACGCGATCTGCAAAAGACATCAAACGGCTCCATGTCGGCGCTGTGCGCCGCGGCACCGCGAGCCTAGCGAGACCGCCGCATGAATGTCAAAACGGCGTCGGCGCCACTTCCACCTCATCTTCACGCACAATGCGTAGGATCGAAACGTCGGCCGACATTGCGCCGAAGGAGTCCAGCAGGATGATCGCCCCAGCTCCCGCCAACGCGTCGCGTCGCGACGCCGAAGCCTACCAGGAGCGCATTCTCCCCGCGGTATCACGCACGTTCGCGCTTACGATCCCGCAGCTCGATCCGCGCTTGCGCACGGTGATCGCCAATGCGTACCTGTTGTGCCGGATCGCGGACACCATCGAGGACGAACAATCGCTCGGCGGCGACGTGAAGCAGCAGTTCCATGACCGTTTCACGCGCGTGGTCGGGTCGACCGAAGATCCGGCGTCGTTCGCGCGTGACCTCGCGCCGCTCCTGTGCGGCAACACGCTTGCGGCGGAACGCGACCTGGTGGCGCACACGCCGGACGTCATCGAAGTCACCGACGGCTTCAACCTGACACAGCGCGAATCGCTGGCGCGCTGCATCCGCATCATGTGCACCGGCATGCCGAGCTTCGAGCGCCGCGCCAGCACCGCAGGCCTCGCGGACATGCGCGAGATGGACCGTTATTGCTACTACGTAGCCGGCGTCGTAGGGCAGACCCTCACCGATTTGTTCTGCGACTACTCGCCGCGCATCGCCGAAAAACGCGAAGCGATGGCGTCGCTGGACGTGTCGTTCGGCCAGGGCCTGCAGATGACCAACATTCTCAAGGACTTCTGGGAAGACCGCGAACGCGGCGTGTGCTGGCTGCCGCGCGACCTGTTCGCGCGCGCCGGCGTGGAGCTCCAGAACATCCACCGCGGCAACGTGCCGGACGCGTTCGGCAAGGGCTACGCGCAACTGATCGGCATCGCCCACGGCCATCTGCGCAATGCGCTCGATTACACGCTGCTGATCCCGGAAAAGGAAGCCGGCATCCGCCGCTTCTGCCTGGTCGCCGTGGGGCTGGCGATGCGCACGCTGGCGTCGATCCTCGCCAAGCCGGATTTCACGGCCGGCGCCCAGGTAAAGGTGTCACGGCAGGTGGTGAAGAAAATCGTGATCGTCACGCGCCTGTTCTCGGGCTACAGCCGCGTGCTGCAAAGCTGGTTCGCGCGCATGGCCGACGGCCTGCCACTGCAGGCACTGGCCACGGATTGGGGCGGCCTGCTGCCGGACCCGCGCTCGGCGTGGCCGCACAGCGACGGTTGCGGTCCGGCGCAGGCATTCAAGTAAGTCGCCATGGCTCCCGACTTCGGCATCCCGCACGCTGGTTCGACGGTTCGCAGCCAACCCGCTGCGCGCGATCCTCTTGCCGAGGCCATCGGTGCAGCGCGAACGCGGATCCTTGGCCGCCAGCACGCGGATGGCTGTTGGCAATACGAGCTGGAAGCCGACTGCACGATTCCGGCCGAATACATCCTGATGCTGCATTATCTCGGTGAATCCGACCGCCTGCTGGAAGCGCGCCTCGCCGAATACCTGCGCGGCCACCAGTCGCGCGACGGCGGCTGGCCGCTGTACCCCGGCGGCGCGCTGGACGTGAGTTGCAGCGTGAAATGCTATTTCGCGCTGAAGCTGACCGGCGACCGCGCCGACGCGCCGCACATGGCGCGCGCGCGATCGGCGATCCTGGCGCATGGCGGCGCCGCGCGCAGCAACGTGTTCACCCGCATCACGCTGGCGCTGTTCGGCGAACTGCCATGGCGAGGGGTTCCCTTCCTGCCGGTCGAAATCGTGCTGTTGCCACGCTGGTTCCCCTTCAATCTCGCCAAGGTGTCGTACTGGTCGCGCACCGTGATGGTGCCGCTGTCGGTGTTGACCACCTTGAAACCGCGCGCGGCCAATCCGCTCGGCGTGCACGTCAGGGAGCTGTTCGTCACACCGCCGGAACAGGAACAACATTATTTCCACCCGCGTTCGCTGCTGAACCGGTTGCTGTTCGCGTGCGAACATGTCGTGCGGCGTTTCGAACCGCTGATGCCCGGCCGACTGCGCAGGCATGCGCTGAAACGCGCCGAGGACTGGATCCTCGAACGCCGCAACGGCGACGGCGGCCTGGGCGCGATCTTTCCTGCGATGGTCAACGCCTACGAGGCGCTGGCGCTGCTCGGTTATGCAGCCGAACATCCCGCGCGCCGCGAAACGCGCAAGGCCATCGACGACCTGCTGGTCGTGCACGACGACGTCGCGTGGTGCCAGCCCTGCGTGTCGCCGGTCTGGGATACCGGGCTGACCTGCCTCGCGTTGCAGGAGGACGGCAGCGCACCGGCCGCGGCGATCGGGCGCGCGCTCGAATGGCTGACCACCCGCCAATTGCTCGATGAACCGGGCGACTGGCGAAGCTATCGTCGATGCCTGCCCGGCGGAGGCTGGGCGTTCCAGTTCAGGAACGATGCGTACCCCGATCTCGATGACACCGCGGTGGTCGCGCGCGCACTGCACCAATCACCGCAGCGCGCGAGGTTCGCAAACGCGATCGAACGCGCCGCCGATTGGCTGGTCGGCATGCAGTCGAAGAATGGCGGCTTCGCCGCATTCGACGCCGACAACGATCATCAGTGGCTCAACCAGATTCCATTCGCCGACCACGGTGCACTGCTCGATCCGCCGACCAGCGACGTCAGCGGCCGCGTGCTGACCTTGCTGTCATTGGTCGACCGCGAACAGGATGGCGCGGCGCGCGAACGCGCGATGCGCTTCCTGCTGGACGAACAGACCCCGGAAGGTGCGTGGTTCGGGCGCTGGGGCACCAATTACATCTACGGCACGTGGTCGGTACTGGTGGCGCTGCGTGCCTCCGGCATGGCGGCCGGCGAAGCCCCGGTCCGGCGCGCCGTGAAGTGGCTGAAATCCGTGCAGCAAGCCGATGGCGGCTGGGGCGAAGGCAACGACAGTTATCTTGATCCGCAATTGCGCGGGCGCGGCGCGCACAGTGGCCCCGCACAGACGGCATGGGCTCTGCTCGGACTGATGGCCGCGGGCGAGGCCGGCAGCCCGGCGGTGGCGCGCGGCGTCGAATACCTGCTCAGGACCCAAACCGGCGGCGAGTGGCACGACGCCCGTTTCAACGCGCCGGGTTTCCCGCGCGTGTTCTACCTGAAATACCACGGCTACAGTCGCTACTTTCCTTACTGGGCGCTGGTGCGCTTCCGCAATGTCCACGCCGGGCGGCCCCACTGAAGGCACGGGCCTGGTCGTGGCGCTTCCCGCCGAAGCGCACAGCATCGGCATGCACGGCATGCACCCGGGTGACTGCGTGCGCTGGCGCGGCGGATGGATTGCGGTATCCGGCATCGGCCCGCACAACGCGATGCGCGCGGCGGAGCGGCTGCTCGCCTGCGGCGTCGCGCGGCTGGCGAACTGGGGCGTGGCCGGCGCGCTGGATGCCACGCTTGCGGCGGGTGACGTGTTGATCGTCGATCGCATCCGCTATGCGCGCGATGATCCCGGGTTCGCCACCGATGCCGATGCAAGCGAACAACTGGCTGCCGCGCTTTCCGCGGCCCTGCATGTGCGCCGCGGTACGCTCTGGTCGGCAACGCAGCCGGTGGCGACGCCATCCGAAAAGCGGGCGCTGGCCGAACGCAGCGGCGCCCTCGCTGTGGACATGGAAGCTGCGCCGGTCGCGGCAGTGGCGCTGCGCGCGAAGCTGCCGTTCGTCGTGGTGAAAGCCATCTGCGATCCGGCGGCGCGGGAACTGCCCGCGGGCATCGTGCGTGCACTGGACGGCGCCGACCAAGGATGGTCGCTGCGCATGGTCGCGGCGATCGCCTTCGGCGGCCCCGCCACCTGGCGCGCCGTGCACGCGCTGTCGCGCGACTACCGGCGTGCGCGCCGCTCGCTCGCAACCGCCGCGGCACTCGCTGCATGAGCGGGCGCGTCCTCGTCAGTGGCGCCAACGGATTCGTCGGCTCGGCCGTGGCGCGCGCGCTGTCGCGCCACGATTACGCGGTGCGCGCGCTCGTGCGGTCATCCAGCGACACCGCCAACCTCGATGGCATGGACGTCGAAATCGTGCGTGGCGACCTGCTCGACCCGACCTCGCTGGAACGCGCGTTGCAGGGCTGCGAAGGCCTGTTCCACGTCGCCGCGGACTATCGGTTGTGGGCGCGCGATCCGCATGAAATTCGCAGGACGAACGTGCGCGGCACGCACGCCATCCTGCTGGCCGCGCAACACTGCGGCGTCCGGCGCGTCGTGCACACCTCCAGCGTCGCGACACTCGGCCTGCATCACGACGGCACGCCATCGGGTGAAGACACTCCGGTACGTCTCGCCGACATGATCGGCGCGTACAAGCGTTCCAAGTTCCTGTCGGAGGCACTGGTGCGCCGCTGCGCGCGAGCCGGTTCCGATATCGTGATCGTCAATCCCGCTGCGCCCGTCGGTCCGCGTGACCGCAAGCCGACGCCGACCGGGCGCGTGATCCTCGATGCCGCACGCGGACGGATGCCGGCGTTCGTCGATACGGGCTTGTGCGTCGTGCACGTCGACGACGTCGCCGAAGGACACGTGCTCGCCTACGAGCGCGGGCAACGCGGACGGCGTTACGTGCTGGGCGGTGAGAACATGAGCCTGAAGGCGATTCTTGCCGCCGTCGCCGAACTGACCGGACGCCGCGCACCGGCGCTGCGGTTGCCGCACGCCGCGGTTTTGCCCGTGGCGTATGCTGCCGAGGCCTGGGCGCGCGTGACCGGCGTTGCGCCCGGCATCACGGTGGATGGCGTGAAGCTGGCGCTGCACAGGATGTACTTCTCGAGCCAGCGTGCCGAGGCCGAACTCGGCTACCGGGCGCGCCCGGCGCGGGAAGCACTGGCCGACGCAATACAATGGTTCCGGGACAATGGATACCTTCGATGACCTCGCGACCCTTGCAGGCCACCGCACAAGCACAACCCAACATCGCGCTGGTCAAATACTGGGGCAAGCGCGACGCCGCGTTGAACCTGCCAGCCGCGGGCTCGCTGTCGATCACACTGGATGCGCTGCACACTCGCACCCGCGTGCACTTCGACGACGCACTCGCCACCGACGACATCGCGTTGAATGGCGATCGCGACGAAGCGCAAAGCCGCAAGATCGGCGCCTTCCTCGACCTGTTCCGTGCGCGCGCCGGCGTTGCCACCCGCGCGCACGTCGAATCCGGCAACGACTTTCCGACCGGCGCGGGGCTGGCGTCATCGGCATCCGGTTTCGCCGCTCTCGCGGTCGCGGCCGATCGCGCGTTGGGACTTCACCTGCAACCGCGCGAACTGTCGATACTGGCGCGTCACGGCTCCGGTTCCGCCGCGCGCTCGATCTTCGGCGGTTTCGTGGAAATGTCCGCGGGCGTACGCGACGATGGCGAAGATGCCTGCGCAACGCCGTTGCTGGAATCCGCGGCGTGGCCGCTCAAGGTTGTGGTGGCCATCACGACTCGCGCGAAGAAATCGATCGGCTCACGCGAAGGCATGGAACACACGCGCGACACTTCCCCGTTCTATCGTGGGTGGATCGCTACCGCGAACGCCGATCTCGCCGAAGCGCGCGCGGCGGTGCGGGCGCGCGATTTCGACAAGCTCGCGCAAGTCGGCGAGGCCAGCTGCCTCGCCATGCACGCACTGATGCTGTCGGCGCGCCCCGGGCTTGTCTACTGGAACGCCGCGACCATCGAGTGCATCCGGCACGTGCGTGCCCTGCGGAGCGAAGGCGCGGGCGTGTTCTTCACCATCGATGCGGGCCCGCAGGTAAAAGCGGTGTGCCTGCCGGACGATGCGGCCGGCGTGGCCGAGGCACTGCGCGACGTGGCCGGCGTGGAAGACGTTCTGGTCAGCGGCCTCGGCGAAGGTGCGCGCATCGAGGATGGCGCTTGACGTCAATCGTTGCCAGCGCACCCGGCAAGCTGGTGTTGCTGGGCGAATATGCGGTGCTGGAAGGCGCACCGGCGCTGGTGCTGGCGGTGGACCGGCGCGCAAGCGTGTCGCTCGAATCCGGCGAGAATGGATTTTGGGAATTCGTCTCGCCGACGCTTGGCCTGCAAGCGCGACTGCAGCTCCGCAACGGCAACGCAATCTGGACCGACAAGGCGCCCGCCGAGCTCGCATGGATCACCACCCTGCTCGCATGCCTTCCGCAAACCAAACGCTTGCCCGCATGCCGCATCGAACTCGACAGCGATGCGTTTTATCTGGATCACTCCGGCGCGCGCGCCAAGCTTGGCCTAGGTTCCAGCGCCGCGCTCGCCGTCGCACTGCTCGGCGCGTTGCACGCGCTCGCAAACACGGCACCACCGGCGACCGAAGAAGCCATCGCCGCGCACCGCGCGATCCAGCAAGGGCGCGGCAGCGGCATCGACATCGCGGCATCGCTGTCGGGCGGTCTGTTGCGTTTCCGACTGGACGGTGATGCCGTGCGCCTGGCACCCGCGAAATTCCCCGAACGCCTCCGCTGGTGCTGCGTTTACAGCGGGCGGCCGGCTTCCACCCGTGCGATGCTGACCACGGTCGCCACCTGGCGTGGACGCGAACCCGCCGCCTTCGCGCAGTACACCCGCGAACTCGCTACAATTTCTTCACGCGGTATCGACGCCGTCACCACGAACGATGCCGTCGCCTTCATGTCCAGCCTCCACGATTACGCCGATGCACTGGCGCGCTTCGGCGAAGCGGCGGGCGCGGATATCGCCAGCCGCGAGCATCGGGCGATCGCCACGATCGCCGCGGATTGCGGGTGCGTCTATAAGAGCTGTGGCGCTGGCGGCGGTGACGTGGGCGTCACATTCGCCGTGGAAGATACGCGGTTGCGGGCATTCGCCGTGCGCGCTGCGCATGCGGGTTACCCCGTAATCAATCTGGCAGAAGACCCGAAGGGTCTGGCGGTTGCGTCAAACGATTGAGGCTCCCAAGGAACACAGATGGACCAGTCGAGATTTCCGGGTTTCTACAAATTGTCGGTGCCCGAGCGCGTGAACCTGGTGCGTGAACGCGGCCTGCTTTCCCGCGAGGATTTCCAGACCCTGTCGACGGGCGCACACACGCTCAGCGTCGCGCGCGCCGACAAGATGATCGAGAACGTGGTCGGCGTGATGGGCCTGCCGCTCGGACTCGGCCTGAATTTCCTGATCAACGGCAAGGATCATGTCGTGCCGCTGGTGGTCGAGGAACCCTCGATCGTCGCGGCGCTCTCATCCGCCGCGAAACTGGTACGTTCGGCCGGCGGCTTCACCACCCGCAGCACCGACCCGATCCTGATCGGTCAGGTGCAGATCGTCGACATCGACAATTCGGCGACCGCGCAGGCCGCGTTGCTGCAACGCAAGCAGGAAATCATCAACCTCGCCAACAGCCTGCACCCCAAGATGGTCGCGCGCGGCGGCGGCGCCAAGGACATCGAGGTGCGCATCCATCCCGCCGCCGACGGCCGCCGCGACATGGTGGTGCTGCACCTGCTGGTGAACACCTGCGACGCGATGGGCGCCAACATGGTCAACACCATGTGCGAGGGCGTGGCGCCGCTGGTGGAGGGCATCACCGGCGGCAAGGTGTTCCTGCGGATACTGTCCAATCTCACCGACCGCGCGCTGGTGTGGGCGAAGACCATGATCCCGACCGCGCTGCTCGCCGAAAAAGGTTTCGACGGCGAACAGGTGCGTGACGGCATCATCCTCGCGAACGATCTTGCGGTGTGCGACCCGTATCGCGCGGCGACGCACAACAAGGGCATCATGAACGGCGTCGACGCGGTCGCGCTCGCGACCGGCAACGATTGGCGCGCGCTGGAAGCCGCGGCGCACGCGTACGCCGCACGCGGCGCGCACTACAGCTCACTGACGCGCTGGTACAAGGACGACCAGGGCAACCTCGTGGGAACCATCGAGATGCCTATGAAGGTCGGCACGGTCGGCGGCAACCTGCAATCCAACGCCACCGTCGCGTTGAACCTGCGCCTGCTCAGCATCGCGTCCGCGCGTGAACTCGCGGAAATCATGGGCGCGGTGGGCCTCGCGCAAAACTTCTCGGCGCTGCGCGCACTGGTCACCGATGGCATCCAGCAGGGCCACATGACCCTGCATGCGCGTTCGGTCGCGGTGAGCGCCGGTGCCACGCCGGAGATTTTCGAGACCGTGGTCGAACGCCTGCTCGACAGCGGCGAGATCAAGGTGTGGAAGGCCCGGGAAATCATCGCCGAGGTGAAAACCCAGGTGCAGCCGGAAGCGAAAACCGTCGCGCACGGTTTCGAGCCGGTCGAGGAAGCCGAGTACGCGACCGGTTACGGCAAGGCCATCCTGTTGGGCGAACACGCGGTGGTATACGGCCGCCATGCGATCGCGGTGCCGGTGCCAATGGCAATCCGCGCGCGCGCCGAAGAATCGAACGACGGCACGCAACTCATCATTCCGCGCTGGGGCGTCGAGTCGCGCCTGCACCCGGGTACGAAGCACCCGGGTTCCTTCCTGCAGTCGCTCGAACTGATCCTGCAAAAGCTCGAACTCACCGATCGCCCGCTGCGCATCCAGGTCTATCCCAATCTGCCGCGCGCCAACGGCCTCGGCGGATCGGCCGCGCTTGCGGTCGCGGTGATCAGGGCACTCGATCGGCATTGCGTGCTCGGCCTCACCGATCAGCAAGTGTGCGAACTTTCCTACGAATGCGAGCGCGTCGCCCACGGCACGCCGTCGGGCATCGACAACACGGTCGCGACGTACGGCCAGCCGCTGTTGTTCCAGCGCGGCGAACCGCCGATGACCGAGCCACTGCATTTCGCGAAGCCGCTGCCGATGGTGATCGGCCTTTCCGGCGTGGAAAGCCTGACCGCGCGCACGGTCGGCCGCGTGCGCGAGGCGTGGCAACGCAACAGGAAGCTCTACGAGCGCATCTTCGATGAAATCGATTCGCTGGCGATGCAGGGCATCAAGGCGCTGGAAGCGTGGGACCTGCAGCAGTTCGGCGAGCTCATGAACATCTGCCAGGGCCAGTTGAACGCACTGCAGGTGTCGAGCTGGGAACTGGAAGAAATGATCCAGGTCGCGCGCGCCAACGGCGCGGTCGGCGCCAAACTCACCGGCGGCGGCGGCGGCGGCGCGATGATCGCGCTGTGCCCGGACGATCCGGGCCGCGTCGTGCGCGCGTTGCAACAGGCCGGCTACCAGGCGATGGAGACCAGCATTGGTTGACCAGCAAGACAATCGCGTCGTTTCGTTCGACTCCGAACGGCTGATTCTGGTCGACGAGGCCGATCGCGAAATCGGACACGCCAGCAAGACCGATGCCCACGCCGGCAAGGGCATCCTGCACCGCGCGTTTTCGCTGTTCGTGTTCAATCCTGCGGGTGAACTGCTGCTGCAGCAACGTGCAGCATCGAAACCCTTGTGGCCCGGCTACTGGGCCAACAGTTGCTGCAGCCATCCGCGCGGCGGCGAGGACATGGACACCGCCACCCAGCGGCGCTTGAGTGAAGAACTGGGCTTCACCTGCCCGCTGGAATACATCTACAAGTTCCAGTACCACGCTGAGTACGGCGCAGCCGGTTCGGAAACCGAGTTGTGCTGGGTGTACGTCGGAACATCCGACGAGCCGGTGCGCGTCAACGACACCGAGATCGCGGCGTGGCGGTATGTGAAACCGGAAGCGCTGGATCGCGAGATCGTGGAATCGCCCGGGCATTTCACGCCGTGGCTGAAAATGGAATGGCAGCGCCTGCGCGGCGAATTCGCCAACCGCTTGCCGGGCGGCGGTGAACCACCGCGCCGCCGGTACGAAGCCTGATCCGTTTCATCGGCCTGGTGTCGGCCCTGCAGCCGCCTTGAAACCCGCATGAATCGACCGCGTGCGGCCTCAACGCCGCGTTGACACAGGGCAGTCCACCATGCGGATCAACGAGGCCGGCGCCACGCCACCGGTTCCGAACGACGCCAAGGCGCCGCAGGAGATCTGCCATGTCCATCCCCCTTCGCCAGCAAGTGAAAGTGGCGACTTACATCATCGGGCGCCGTCTGCGCGGCGTGCAGCGTTATCCGCTCACGCTGATGCTGGAGCCGCTGTTCCAGTGCAACCTCGCCTGTCCGGGTTGCGGCAAGATCGATTACGACCCGCATATCCTGAAACAGCGCCTCAGCGTCGAAGAATGCCTTGCCTCGGTGGACGAGTGCGGTGCGCCGATGGTGTCGATTCCAGGTGGTGAGCCGCTGATCCATCGCGACATCAAGCAGATCGTCGAAGGCATCATCGCGCGCGGCAAGTACGTGTACCTTTGCACCAACGCGATCCTGCTGGAAAAGAAGCTCGACCTGTTCACGCCGTCCGAGCACCTGACGTTTTCGGTGCACCTCGACGGCATGCGTGAACGCCACGACGAAAGCGTGGGGCGGGAAGGCATCTTCGATGTCGCGGTGTCCGCGATTCGTGC
>DATFGL010000149.1:0-5141 GCA_035249465.1 Rhodanobacteraceae bacterium
AAGACCTGTTCCGCTATCTTGCCGCGCGCAACACGGCCGGCATCGGCGCACGCACCAACGCGCGCGAGCTGACCGCGCTGCGGCGTTTCTATGGCGAACAGGTGCGGCGCGACGTTACCTTCGAAGACCCGACCCTGCTGCTCGATACCCCCAAGCTGCCACGCACGCTGCCCAAGGCTCTCGCGGAGCGCGAAATCGAGGGGCTGCTGGAAGCGCCGGATATCGCCGCGCCGATCGGGCTGCGTGACCGCGCGATGCTTGAACTGATGTACGCCTGCGGGTTGCGCGTCAGCGAACTGGTGACCCTGCCCTTGTCGGGTTTGAACCTGCGCCAGGGCGTGCTGCGCGTCACCGGCAAGGGCGGCAAGGAACGCCTGGTGCCGATCGGTGAAACCTGCATGGATTGGCTGACGCGATACCTGCGTGAAGCACGTCCCGCATTGGCCAAGGGCCGCGAAGTTGGTGCGCTGTTCCTGTCCAACCGCGCCGCCGGCATGACCCGGCAGATGGCCTGGACCCTGGTGAAGAAACACGCGCTGGCTGCCGGCATCGCCGCCAAGCGTATTTCACCACACGTGTTGCGGCATTCGTTCGCGACGCATCTTTTGAACCATGGCGCCGACCTGCGGGCACTGCAGATGCTGCTGGGCCACAGCAATCTTTCCACCACGCAAATCTATACGCTGGTCGCGCGCGAGGGGCTGAAACGGTTGCACGCGCAGCATCACCCGCGGGCTTAGGGCGACGCCGAGCCAGGCGCACGCTATCATTCCGCTTTTCAGCGGAGCCGCGACATGGCCGAACAGAAGTATCCCGAGTGGGTCTGGCACAACGGCAAGATCGTGCCCTGGGCGGAAGCCACCGTGCACGTGATGTCGCACAGCCTGCAGTACGGCTCGGCGGTGTTCGAAGGCATCCGTTGCTACAAAACCCCGAAGGGTGGCGCGATCTTCCGGCTCGCGGCGCACATGAAGCGCCTGTACAACTCGGCGCGCATCTACGACATGCCGATGCCGTTTTCCATCGGGGAAACCACCGCCGCCTGCCACGAAATCCTGAAGAAGAATGGCTTCGAGCAGGCCTACCTGCGCCCGTGCGCGTTTCGCGGCCTCGGCGGTTTCGGCATCTCGGCCGACACGCCCGTCAGCATGACCATCGCGGGCTGGCCGATGGGTCCGTACCTCGGCCCGGAAGCGCTGAAGAAGGGGATCACGGCGTGCGTATCGAGCTGGCAGCGCTTTGCGCCCAACACCATTCCGGCGGGCGCGAAGGCCGCGGGCAATTATCTTTCCGGGCAACTGATCGCGCGCGAAGCACGCCAGCGCGGTTTCGGCGAAGGGATCGCGCTGGCGTCCACCGGACTGCTCAGTGAGGGTGCGGGCGAGAACGTGTTCCTGGTGATCGACGGCGCGCTGCACACCTCGCCGGTGAGCGCAGCGCTGCTGAATGGCATCACCCGCGATTCGATCATCACCCTGGCGCGCGAAAACGGCATCACCGTGGTCGAGCGCGACCTGCCGCGCGAATACCTGTACCTCGCCGATGAAATCTTCATGTGCGGCACCGCCGCCGAAGTGACGCCGATCTGCACGATCGACAACAAGCAGGTCGGCGATGGCGAAGGTGGCCCGGTAACCCGCAGGATCCAGGATCTGTTCTTCGGGCTATTCGACGGCCACACCGAGGACAAGTGGGGCTGGCTGGAGGCGCTTTAGTGCGACCACCGTCGACATCCGACGTACTTGGGGAACCACTGAAGGACCGTCGCGAGCGATGGCAGATTGCGAGTCGCCGGAGCGGAGCAAGCGGAGCGTACACGCCGGTACGTGAGCACAGTGAGCACCGCCGGCACGCAAGCTGCCGACTAAACCGGCAGGACTGCCGGTTTGAACGCCGAAGGCGGCCCGCAGGGCTGGCCACTTGGACGTGGCCAGTAGCGCAGCAGATTATTCGGAGGCTCCCTGGATGAACCCCTCGCCCAACCTGTTCTTGATCGGCCCGATGGGCGCCGGCAAGTCCAGCATCGGGCGGCGCCTCGCGGAACGCTTCGGCCTGCCGTGCATCGATCTCGATGCCGAAATCGAGCAACGCACCGGCGCGAGCGTCGCGACGATCTTCGAGATCGAAGGCGAAGCCGGGTTCCGGCGCAGGGAATCCGATCTGCTGGCGGAATTCACGACGCGCGCCGGCATCGTGCTGGCGACCGGCGGCGGCGCGGTGGTGGTACCCGCGAACCGCGCGTTGCTGCGCGAGCGCGGCTTCGTGGTCTGGCTGCAGGCGTCGGTGGAACAGCAACTGCAGCGGCTGGCGCGCGATCGCAAGCGCCCGCTCCTCGACGCGCCGGATCGCCGTGAACGCCTGGAACAACTGGCGCTTGAACGCGATCCGGTCTACGGCGCGCTTGCCGACTGCAGCGTCGGTGGTGCCGGCGAATCTTGCGACCATGCGGCGGCGCGCGTCGCGGCATTGCTTGAAACACAATGGCAGCGCGCGTCGACGGCGAAGGAAAACACATGACGAGCATCGAGGTAGGGCTGGGCGCGCGCCGTTACACGATCCGGATCGGATCCGGCCTGCTCGGCGACGCCCCAAGCTGGCGTGACGCCATTCGCGGCGGTCATGCATTGATCGTCAGCGACGGCAACGTTGCACCGTTTTACGCGCAACGACTGCGCGACGCACTGTTCGATTTCCCTCTCCCCTCGGGAGAGGGTGCCCGCAGGGCGGGTGAGGGTTCGGCACCCGCATTCAGCGTTGACACCTTGGTGCTGACCGCCGGCGAAACGCACAAGAACCTCGATGCCGTGTCGAAGGTGCTGGACGCGCTGGCCCGACTCGGCGCCACGCGCGACGCCTGCGTGCTGGCGCTGGGCGGTGGCGTGGTGGGCGACATCGCGGGTTTCGCGGCGGCGTGCTGGATGCGCGGCATCGATTTCGTGCAGTTCCCGACCACGCTGCTGGCGATGGTGGATTCATCGGTCGGCGGCAAGACCGGCGTCGACCATCCTGCCGGCAAGAACCTGATCGGCGCGTTCCACCAGCCGCGCGCGGTGATCGCTGACCTCGCGACGCTGGCCACCCTGCCCGACCGCGAATTGCGCGCCGGACTCGCCGAAGCCGTCAAGACCGCGTGCATCGGCGACGCGGGGTTCTTCGCGTGGTTGGAAGCGCATGCCGATGCGTTGCTCGCCCGTGACGTCGCTGCGTTGACGCATGCAATCGCCACCTGCTGCCGCTTCAAGGCCGGCGTGGTGGAACGCGACGAACGCGAGGCGGGCGAACGCGCGCTGCTCAACTTCGGCCACACCTTCGGTCATGCGATCGAAACCGCAACCGGCTACGCGGCGCTGTTGCACGGCGAAGCGGTCGCGATCGGGATGGTTCTCGCGGCGCGTTTGTCCGCGCAGCTTGGCACGAGTGACGATGTGGACACGGAACGGCTTGAAGCGCTGTTGAAGCGGCTTGGACTTCCAACTTCCGTGCCGCCGCATCTCGCGCCGACTGCATTGCTGTCGCGAATGCAGATGGACAAGAAGAACCGCGCAGGCGCGCTGCGCCTGATCCTGTGGCGCGGAATCGGTCGTGCGGAGATCGTCGAGGACGTGGAAACCGGGACGATTCGTACAGTGCTTGCCTGATCGCGTCTTCGCACGATTAAGAGCCATCCCCCTCGACCCCCCTTCGTTCCGAAGGGGGAAGACAAGCGGCGAAGCACCGTGCCTCACCACCCCCTTCGGAACGAAGGGGGTCGATGCTGACGCCATCGGGCGGCAGCATCGGGGGATGCGTCCATGTGATGATTGAAGCCTACGCGGGGAGACGCTCGCGCATCTCCCGTACAATTCGCGGATGCATCTCTACCTGCAAACCCCGCCCGGTTCCGGCGCGCCGCGCTATTGCCGCATCGCGCTGGAGCAGGACCTGCTCGGCGGCTGGACGCTGTACCGCGAATCCGGCATCGAAGGCGGCCGCGCGACGTTGAAGCGCGAGGTGTATCTCGATCGTGATGCCGCGCTTGCGGCATTCGAGAGCGCGCGTGACGCGCAGATCAAGCGCGGCTTCAAGGTGATGATCACGCAGGGCATCGAAAACGCGCATGGCTGACGTCTGCAATCGCAGCAACCGTTTCCTGCGCGCGCTGCGCCGCCAGCCCGTCGATGCCACGCCCGTCTGGATCATGCGTCAGGCCGGCCGTTACCTGCCGGAATACCGCGCCACGCGCGAACGCGCAGGCAGTTTCCTCGCGCTGGCGCAGACGCCGGAACTCGCCTGCGAAGTCACGCTGCAACCCGTCGAGCGTTTCGAACTGGATGCCGCGATCCTGTTTTCCGACATCCTCACGGTGCCCGACGCGATGGGGCTCGGTCTGCATTTCGTCGAAGGCGAAGGCCCGAAGTTCCGTCGCCCGATCCGCAGTGCCGCAGACGTCATGAAGCTCGGCGTACCCGATCCGGAGCAATCGCTGCGCTACGTGACGGACGCGGTGCGCCTGATTCGTCACGAGTTGCGGGGCCGCGTGCCACTGATCGGCTTTGCCGGCAGTCCGTGGACGCTCGCGTGCTACATGATCGAGGGCGAAGGTTCGCGCGATTTTGCCCGTGTGAAGGCGTTCGCGCTCAACGAACCGGCGGCGATGCACGCGCTGCTGGACGTCAACGCGCGCGCGGTCGCGGCGTATCTGGCCGCGCAAGCCGCGGCGGGCGCGCAAGCCTTGATGGTGTTCGACAGTTGGGGCGGCATGCTGGCGCCCGCGATGTTCGAAGAATTCTCGGAGCGCCATCTTGCACGGATCGCCGGGTCGTTGCGCGAAGACATGCACGCGCGCGACGTGCCGCTGATCCTGTTCTCGAAAGGCGCCAATGCCAGCCTCGAAACCTTGGCCGACACCGGCTGCGCGGCGCTCGGCGTGGATTGGACCCTCACGCTGGATGAAGCACGGCGCCGCGTCGGGGACCGCGTCGCGCTGCAGGGCAACCTCGATCCCGCGACACTGCTTGCCTCGCCCGAGGTGATCCGCCGCGAAGTTCGACGCGTTCTCGACGATTTCGGCCCGCATCCCGGCCACGTGTTCAACCTCGGCCACGGCATCACGCCGGACGTCGATCCGGACCACGTTGCGGTGCTGGTGGACGCGGTGCACG
>DATFGL010000150.1:0-3679 GCA_035249465.1 Rhodanobacteraceae bacterium
CACGCTGGTACGCGCCAAGGTCACCATCGCCGACCAGGCCGCGAAGAAGAAGATCATCGACGTCAAGGAAGGCGATCGCACCATCAAGGTCGGCGTGATCGACCTGCAGAGTTTCTACGAAGACTTCGACGCGCGCCGCCGTGGCGACCCCGACTACCGCAGCGCCTCGCGCGACGTCGCCAAGCTGCTGACCGAGCTGAAGCAGGAGAAGGTCTCCGCGGTGATCGTGGACCTGCGCGACAACGGCGGCGGTTCGCTCAGCGAAGCGGTGAACCTGTCCGGCCTGTTCATCGGCAAGGGTCCGGTGGTGCAGGTGCGCGACAGCCGCGGCCAGGTCGAGGAACAGGATTCCGACGAGAAGATGCTGTGGACCGGCCCGATGGCGGTGCTGGTGAACCGCGGTTCGGCGTCGGCCAGTGAAATCTTCACCGCCGCGATCCAGGATTACGGCCGCGGGCTGATCATCGGCGAGCAGACCTTCGGCAAGGGCACGGTGCAGACCCTCACCAGCCTCGACCAGTTGGCGATGAACACCAAGCCGACCTTCGGCGAGCTGAAGATGACGGTCGACGAGTTCTTCCGCGTCAACGGCGACTCGACGCAGTTGCACGGCGTCACGCCCAACATCCTGTTTCCGCATTCGATCGGCTACAAGGATTACGGCGAATCGAGCTATCCGAACGCGCTGAAGTGGACGCACATCGACCCGGCCGAGTACACGCCGGTCGCGGATCAGCGACCGCTGGTCGCGCCGTTGACGGCGGAACACGACACGCGCGCCGCGAGCGATCCCGCGTGGAAGCTGCTGCTGGATGAACTGGCCGCCGCGCGCAAATTGCACGACCAGAAATCGGTGTCGCTCAACTACAAGGTGCGCGAGGCCGAGCGCAAGCAGCAGGAAGAACAGGACGCCGCGTTCAAGAAGCGCCGCGAAGCCCTGGGCGATGTTTCAGGCGTGAACCTGCAGCTCGACAACGGACTGACGCCCGGCGAACAGAGCGTCAAGGCCTCGGTGGCGCGCGAGAAAGCCGCCAGGCAGGCCAAGGACATCGAGCTGGACGAGGCCGCGCACATCATGGCCGACGAAGTCGCGATGCTGGGCAAGGATCCCAAACTCGCCGAGCAAGTGTTGCCGAAGCAGGCATTCACCAAGCCGGTCTCCATCGCCAACTCGGCGCCCGCCTCGGCAGCGGCTTCAGCCCCGGCGCCCGCGTCGGCACCCGAGCCCGCCAGCGCCGGCAGTACGCACTGAACGCACGCGCCGCCTTCCGCTAAGGAAGGCAGCGCGGCATCCCCAACGCGGGTGGCGTACACCGGCGGGTTCGCGTAGCCTTGGTCCCACGTTCATCGCGAAGAGAGACCGCGCATGCGTATCGCAGCCATCCTTGTCGGCGTCGTGCTGATCGCGCTCGGCGTGTGGATCGCGCTGGGCAAACTCACCTATTCCAGCACCGAGACGCCGATCAAGTTCGGACAGATCGAAGTCAAGACCACCGTGGACAAGCCGGTGCCGGCGCCGATCGGTTACGCGGGTATCGTGGTCGGCGGCGTGCTGCTGGCCGCAGGCGTGCTGAAGAAGTCGCGTTGATCGCGGGCAACAAAAAACGCGGCCTCGCGGCCGCGTTTTTCGCGTGAGCGCGGATCAAAGCCCCAGCTTGCTGGCAAGACCTGACAACTGACCAAGGTTGAACCCGCTGCCTCCGCCCGCCGGCATCTGCCCGTTCGGCGTCAAATGATTCACCACGTCGGGCAGGTGCTGCGCCAACTGGCCAAGCACCTGCGAAGGATCGACGCCCAGCTTCTGCGCCATCTCCTGCACGTGCTGGCCCGCGGCGGTCCCCTGCAGCGCTTGCCCAAGCTGGGCGCCGCTCACCGACTGGTTGGCACCGGTGCCGACCCAGGAATTGACCACGCCGCCCAGGCCGCCCTGCTGCAGCGTCGAGACCAGACCACCGACGCCGCCGGACTTCTGGATCAAGCCGCCGATCACGTCCAGCGTGGGATTGCCGCTGGTGGCACCCTGTCCGCCCGCGAGACCTTTCAACGCATCGAGAATCGACATGGCAATACTCCTTCCTTTGGGTGAATGACATACAACGAGCCGGACGAACATACCACCAAGTCGGCCGCGCGGGTGAACGTTACAATTGAGCCGATGGATGTTTCGTACCTGCTGGATTCGCTCAACGCCGCGCAACGCGAGGCCGTCGCCGCCCCGCCCGGCCACTACCTGGTGCTGGCCGGCGCGGGTTCGGGCAAGACCCGCGTGCTTACCCACCGCATCGGCTGGCTGATCGAAGCCGAGGGCGCGCCGCCGTGGTCGATCCTTGCGGTCACCTTCACCAACAAGGCCGCCGGCGAGATGCGCGGGCGCCTTGCCAACCTGCTGCCACATGGGATGCGCGGCTTGACCGTCGGCACCTTCCACGGGATCGCGCATCGGCTGCTGCGCCAGCACTGGCAGGAAGCAGGGTTGACGGAAACCTTCCAGATCCTCGACAGCGACGACCAGCAGCGCCTGGTAAAACGCGTGGTCGCGGGCCTGGGCATCGACGAGGCCAAATATCCGCCGCGCCAGGCCTGCTGGCAGATCAATCAATGGAAGGACGAGGGCAAACGTCCGGAAGGCATCGAGCCCGGCGAGCATCCCGTTGCACGCACCTACCTGAAAGTCTATGAAGCCTACGAGCAGGCCTGCCGGCGCGCGGGGCTGGTCGATTTCGCGGAACTGCTGCTGCGCGCGCATGAACTGATCCGCGACAACGATGCCCTGCGCGCGCACTACCAGGAACGCTGGCGGCATCTGCTGATTGACGAATTCCAGGACACCAATGCGCTGCAATACGCATGGATTCGCCTGTTGGCCGGCAAGACTGGGAAAGTTTTCGCGGTGGGCGACGATGATCAGTCCATCTACGGCTGGCGCGGCGCCAAGGTCGAGAACATGCGCGCCTTCCTGCGCGACTTCCCCGACGCGAAAACCCTGCGCCTGGAACAGAACTACCGCTCCACCGCGACCATCCTGGAAGCCGCCAACGCGGTGATCGCGCAGAATCCTTCGCGACTCGGCAAGAAGCTGTGGACGTCCGGCGACAAGGGCGAGTCGATCGCACTGTATGCGGCCTACAACGAGCAGGACGAAGCGCGTTTCGTGGTCGAACGCATCCGCGAATACCTCGACCAAGGCGGCCACGCGTCCGACGTCGCGGTGCTCTATCGCTCCAATGCGCAATCGCGCAATTTCGAGGAACAACTGCACCAGAAAAACATCCCGTATCGCGTATACGGCGGCCAGCGCTATTTCGAACGCGCGGAAGTGAAGGATGCGCTGGCGTACCTGCGGCTGGCCGCCAACCGCGGCGACGACGCCTCGTTCGAACGCGCGCTGGCGACCCCGCCGCACGGCGTGGGCGAACGCAGCGTGGATGCGCTGCGCCGTCGCGCACGCCGTGATGACACATCGTTGTGGGATGCCGCGCTCGCGGAACTGGCGGGTGGCGAGCTGAACGCGCGGGCGAAAAATGCGCTGCGTGGCTTCATGACTTTGGTCGACGGCTTGGCCAAAGGCTCCCACGAGATCACGCTCGCCGAACAAGTCGAGCGCGCCATCACCCAATCGGGGCTGCGCGATTACTACGAGCGCGACAGCCGCGGCAACGCCGAGGCGCGCGTCGAAAAC
>DATFGL010000151.1:0-11742 GCA_035249465.1 Rhodanobacteraceae bacterium
ACGTGCTCGCCCTTGCGCTCGCGGATCACCGGCGCCAGCAGCATGTAGCGCTTGTCTTCCGGCAGCGCCAGCGTCGCATCGACCATCTGGCTGACCGTCTGCGCGGCCAGCGGCGTGTCGTGGTTGGGGCAGCGCGGCGTGCCCACGCGCGCGTACAGCAGGCGCAGGTAGTCGTGGATTTCGGTGATGGTGCCGACGGTCGAACGCGGATTGTGCGAGGTCGATTTCTGCTCGATCGAAATCGCCGGCGACAGGCCCTCGATGTGGTCGACGTCGGGCTTTTCCATCATCGACAGGAATTGCCGCGCATACGACGACAGCGATTCGACGTAGCGGCGCTGGCCCTCGGCATACAGCGTGTCGAAGGCGAGCGAGGACTTGCCTGAGCCCGACAGGCCGGTGATCACGATCAACTGGTCGCGCGGCAGGTCGAGGTCGATGTTCTTGAGGTTGTGGGTGCGGGCACCGCGGATGCGGATGGTGTCCATGGGGAGGTGTGCGGCAAAGCCCGTTACTATAGCGACCCGCCCGATGTGGGGTTCGCGCGCGGGGTTTTCGATAGCTGCGCTTTGCTCCCCTCTCCCTTCGGGAGAGGCGCGCGCAGCGCGAGCGCGTAGCGCTCCCCGAAGGGAGAGGGGAGAAACTTGCCCAATCCCCTGAAATCACGCTAGAATCGCGGGTTCGAGCGCGGTGGGTCGCGCCCGATCGACCCAGAATAACGACAGAACCAGAGAGCCGAAACCATGTACGCAGTCATCGTTACCGGCGGTCACCAGTACCGCGTCGAGCAGGGTGCCGTCCTGCGTGTCGAAAAACTGGATGCGGAGCCCGATGCCGCCGTCACCTTCGATCAGGTGTTGCTGGTCGGCGAAGGCGAAGCCGTCACCGTCGGCACCCCGAACGTCGCGGGCGCCAGCGTCACCGCCAAGGTGCGCAACCACGGCCGCGCCGACAAGGTCCGCATCGTGAAATTCCGCCGCCGCAAGCACCATCGCAAGCAGATGGGCCACCGGCAGCATTACACCGAAATCGAGATCACCGGCATCGCCGGTGGCAGCAAGTAAGGAGAAGCCGCCATGGCACACAAAAAGGGCGTAGGTTCCTCGCGCAACGGCCGCGACTCCAATCCGAAATACCTCGGCGTCAAGCTGTACGGCGGCCAGGTCGTCGAAGCCGGCAACATCATCGTGCGTCAGCGCGGGACCCAGTTCCATCCGGGTGTCGGCGTCGGCCTCGGCCGCGACCACACGCTGTTCGCGCTGGTCGATGGCAAGGTGGAATTCACCACCAAGGGCCCGAAAAGCCGCCGCACGGTGAACGTGGTTGCAGGTTGACCGCATGTCACATTGAAACCGGAAGGCCCCGCCAAGCGCGGGGCTTTTCGTATGCGAGTAAAGGGTGAACGGTAAAGAGTAAAACGGCAGAGCCGGGCCGCGCTTTTGCTTTTTACCCTTTACCCTTCACTCTTTACCATTGACGGCCCTCAATGAAATTCGTCGACGAAGCTGTCATCAAGGTGCTGGCCGGCAACGGCGGGGACGGGTGTGCCAGCTTCCGGCGCGAGAAGTTCATTCCGTTCGGCGGCCCCAATGGCGGTGACGGCGGCGATGGCGGCAGCGTATGGCTGGTGGCGGACGAGGGCCTGAACACGCTGATCGATTTCCGCCATCAGCGCCAGTTCAAGGCGCAGCGCGGCCAGAACGGGATGGGCAGCGACATGTACGGGCGCGGCGGTGAGGACACCGCAATCCGCGTTCCCGTCGGCACCTCGGTGATCAACGTCGATACCGACGAGTTGATCGGCGACCTCACCGTGCATGGCCAGAAATTGCTGGTGGCGCAGGGCGGCAAGGGCGGACTCGGCAACATCCATTTCAAGAGTTCCACCAATCGTGCGCCGCGCCGCTTCACTCCGGGGAAGCCGGGCGAGGAACGCGAGCTGAAGCTGGAACTGAAGGTGCTGGCCGACGCCGGCCTGCTCGGGTTTCCGAATGCCGGCAAATCAACCTTCATCCGTGCGGTGTCGGCTGCGACGCCGCGTGTGGCCGACTATCCGTTCACGACCCTGCAGCCGCACCTCGGCGTGGTCAGCGTGGGGCCGTCTCAGGGTTTCGTGGTTGCGGATATTCCGGGCCTGATCGAAGGCGCGGCCGAAGGCGCGGGTCTCGGAATCCAGTTCCTGAAGCATGTCTCGCGTACCAGCCTGCTGCTGCATCTCGTGGACGTCGCACCGCTGGACGCCGCCGATCCGGTGGAGCAGGTGCGGATCATCGAGGGCGAACTGCGACGCCACGACCCCGGATTGCTGCAAAGGCCGCGCTGGTTGCTGCTCAACAAGATCGACCTGTGGGCCCCGGACGAACGCGAAGCCAATGCGCGGGAAATCGTCCGGCGACTCGGCTGGAAGGCGCCTTGGTTCGCGATTTCGGCGGCCGAGCGGCTCGGTACCCGCGAGGTCTGCCTCGCCGCGCAGCGGTTCTTCGATGAACGCAGGGCCGAAGCCGAGGAGTCGGTGGAGTGAGTGGTGCCCCCCATGATTGTCATTCCGGGGCGGGCCGCGGGTTCATCGCGGGCGGCTTCGGAATGACGAGGCGGATGGGGCAGGGGGTGCGCGCGCGTACCCGCTTCATCCGGCCCACAAAAAAGCCGGCTGGCGCCGGCTTTTTCCGAACTGCTTGCAGCGACGCCTCAGCCGATCGCCTGGATGTGCGCGGCGAGGCGGCTCTTGTGGCGTGCGGCCTTGTTCTTGTGGATCAGGCCACGGCTGGCGTAGCGGTCGAGCACCGGTTCTGCGGCCTTGTACGCGGCTTCGGCGCCGACCTTGTCCTTGGCCTCGATGGCCTTCAGCACCTTGCGGATCGACGAGCGCAGCATGGAGCGCTGGCTGGCGTTGCGCATGCGGTGTGCCTCGGCCTGGCGGGCGCGTTTCTTGGCGGACTGGATGTTGGCCACGGGGTGACTCCGAAACAATCGGGGGAAATGAAGCCGGCAAGTATCGTTGAATCGGGTGTTCCAGTCAAACGTTGCGGGTCCCGCGACCCGGAGCTTCCCGCATGACCCGCCAGCCCAGCCTGTTGCGCGGGGTGTTCTCGTTCAGCAGCATGACCATGATCTCGCGCGTGCTCGGCCTTATGCGCGACGTCTCGATCACGCACGTGTTCGGCGTGGGCGCCGCCACCGACGCCTTCGTGATCGCGTTCCGCATTCCCAATTTCATGCGCCGGATGTTCGCGGAGGGTTCGTTCTCGACCGCGTTCGTTCCGGTTTTCACCGAGGTCAAGGAAACCGGCAGTCACGCCCAGCTCAAGGAACTGGCCGCGCGGGTCACGGGCACGCTCGGCGGCGTGCTGTTGCTGGTGGTGGCGCTGGGCCTGATCTTCGCGCCGCAAGTGGCCACGGGCTTCGCGCCCGGCGCACTCGACCAGCCGCACAAGTTCGACCTGACCATCAAGTTGCTGCGGCTGACTTTTCCCTACCTGCTGTTCGTGTCGCTGACCGCGCTGTACGGCGGCATCCTCAACAGCTTCCACAAGTTCGCATTGCCGGCGCTGGCGCCGGTGATCCTCAATCTGTGCCTGATCGCGGGCGCGTTGTGGTGGTCGCGCCATCTTGCGGTGCCGATCGAGGCTCTGGGCTGGGCGGTGCTGGCCGCGGGCATCCTGCAGTTGCTGTTCCTGTTGCCGGCGGTGCGGCGTCTGGACCTGCTGGCGCTGCCGCGCTGGGGTTGGCGCAGCCCGCAGGTGCGGAAAATCATGCGCCTGATGGTGCCGACACTGTTCGGCTCGTCGGTGGCGCAGATCAACCTGTTGCTGGATACGGTGGTCGCCTCGTTGCTGATTACGGGTTCGCAAACCTGGTTGTACCAGGCCACGCGCTTTCTGGAATTGCCGCTCGGTGTGTTCGGCGTCGCCCTGGGCACCGTCATCCTGCCGGCGTTGTCGCGCCACCACGTCGGTGCCGACCGCGAGGGGTTTTCGCGTTCGCTTGACTGGGGGTTGCGCACCACGCTGCTGATTGCACTGCCGGCCATGTTCGGATTGTTGCTGCTGGCCGAGCCGCTGGTGGCGGCGTTTTTCCAGAACGGACACTTCAATGCGTTCGACAGTCACATGACGGCGATCGCGATCATGGGCATGGGCGCAGGCGTGCCCGCGATCGCTTTGACCCGCACCCTGCTCCCGGCGTTTTATTCGCGGCAGGACACGAAGACGCCGGTGCGCGCGGGCGTGATTGCGCTGGTGGTGAACATGGTCGCGAATTTCGCGCTGATCGCGTTGCTGTTCGAGCTGTGGGCACCGGCACCGCTCAAAGAGTTGCCCTGGCTGGAAGGCATCGCGCGGGTGCCGGGCTTGCACCTCGGCATGGCGATTGCCAGTTCCGTCTCCAATTACCTGCAGGTCGCGCTGCTGTGGGGTTACCTGCAACGCGCCGGCGTGTATCGGCGCCAGCCCGGCTGGAGCCGCCACTGGCTGCGCATGGGGCTTGCATGCGCGGCGCTGGTGATCGTGGTGGCGGTCGGCCTGTGGCTGTGGCCCTGGCAACAGTGGACCCACGAGCGCATCGTCACGCGTATCTGGAAACTCGCTGTGCTGGTGTGCGCCGGCGCTGCGGCCTACACCGGCGCCCTGTTCGCGAGCGGCTTCCGGATGCGGGACTTGCGCGGCGCGTGAACGCCGCTTGGCCGTACGCCGCTGCGCGGTGATAATGCGACGTTTCCAGGAGCGCGCGCATGTACGTCCAGCCTGCCGACGCACCCAAGCGCAAACCGGTGACAGTGCCGGAGCTGCGCGCGATGAAGGCGCGTGGCGAAAAGATCGCGGTGTTGACCTGTTACGACGCCAGTTTCGCCGCGCAGGTGGAAGCTGCCAGCGTCGATGTCGCGCTGGTGGGCGATTCGCTGGGCATGGTGGTGCAGGGCCAGTCCAGTACCCTGCCGGTGACGCTGGACCAGATGGTGTATCACACCTCGCTGGTCGCGCGCGGGCTTGCCGCCACGTTGTTGATCGCCGACCTGCCGTTCATGCAGTTCCGCGACCCGGCGACCGCGCTGGCGGCGTCCGCCCGGTTGATGGCCGAGGGCGGTGCGGCGATGGTGAAACTGGAAGGCGGCAGCGATTGGACCTGCGAAGTGATCGCTACGCTGGTCGCCCACGAGGTGCCGGTGTGCGCGCATCTCGGCCTGACCCCGCAGTCGGTGCACAAGATGGGCGGCTATCGCATGCAGGGCAAGACCGATGACTCGGCCGCACGCTTGCGCGAGCAGGCCCAGGCCGTGGCGCACGCGGGCGCCGGGCTGCTGGTGCTGGAATCCATGCCGGCGGCGTTGGCGGGCGAGATCACCCGCGCGTTGCCGATTCCCACCATCGGCATCGGCGCGGGCGCGGAATGCGACGGGCAGGTGCTGGTGTGCTACGACCTGTTGGGTCTCACGCCCGGACGCCGCCCGAAGTTCAGCAAGGATTTCCTTGCCGGGCGCGGTTCCGTGCGTGAGGCTTTCGCGGCGTATGCGGAAGACGTCCGGGCGGGGCGCTTTCCGGGGCCTGAACAAATCGCGGGGTAAACGGGATGCGTACCGTGGGCGATCTGCGCGCGCTGCGCGCCTGCATCCGGGCGTGGAAACAGGAAGGCCACCGGGTTGGTTTCGTGCCGACCATGGGCAATCTGCACGCCGGGCATTTCTCGCTGGTTGACCTGGCACGGCGTCAGGCCGATCGCGTGGTCGCCAGCGTTTTCGTCAACCCGACGCAGTTCGGCCCGAACGAGGACTTCGCGCGCTACCCGCGCACCCTGGCGGAAGACAGCGTGGGTCTGGTCGAACACAACTGCGACCTGTTGTTCGCGCCTTCCGTCGAGGTGATGTACCCGTTCGGTCCCGAGCAGGCCGTGCGCATCCACGTGCCCGCGGTTGGCGACACGCTGGAGGGCGCGCATCGGCCGGGCCACTTCGACGGCGTCGCCACGGTCGTTGCCAAGCTGTTCGCGATGGTCGAGCCCGACGTCGCCGTATTCGGACAGAAGGATTGGCAGCAGTTGCTGGTGGTTCGGCGGCTGGCGCGCGAACTGACCTTCCCGCTGGAAATAGTGGCGGGGCCCACCGTTCGTGACGACGATGGACTGGCCTTGTCCTCGCGCAACCGCTACCTCGGTGCCCATCAGCGGGCCCGCGCGCCGGAATTGCACGCGACGCTGGAATGGATGCGCGAATCGTTCGTCGACGGGCATGTGCTCGCCGCGATCGAGGGCGCCGCGGTGCGCAGGCTGGAGCGCGCGGGTTTCAACCCGGATTACGCCGTGGTGCGGCGCGCCGAAGACCTTGGCGTTCCCGCAGAGGGCGAGCGCAGCGGCCTGCTGGCGCTGGTCGCGGCCAAACTCGGCGATACCCGCCTGATCGACAACCTGGCGTTCGATTGAACCCGGCCGCCACGATTTGTGCGGCGCAGCAAACCATCCGTTCAGCGGTTATAATGGGCGATCGCAGCACTCTTTGCGCCGGAGGTGCGCCATGCAACTGAACATGCTCAAGGGCAAGATCCATCGTGCGACCGTGACCCACGCGGAATTGCACTACGAAGGATCCATCGCAATCGACGGCAACCTGCTGGACGCCGCCGGCGTGCGCGAGTACGAGCAGATCCATGCGTGGAACGTCAACAACGGCGAGCGCTTCGTCACCTACGCGCTCCGCGCCGAGGAAGGCAGCGGCATCATCTCCGTGAACGGCAGCGCCGCGCACCGCGCGCAACCGGGTGACCTGATCATCATCGCCGCGTTCGTGACGTTGACCGAGGCCGAGGCCGCGCTGCACAAGCCGCGGCTTGTCTACGTCGATGCCGACAACCGCATCGCGCGCACCAATACCTCGATCCCGAAGCAGATGGCGGCCGCCTGACGCCGTGTGTTCCCTCTCCCGTGGGAGAGGGTGGCACGAACGCAGATCCTGCAAGACTTCCCGCGGATGCGACGGCATCGCGAGGATGGGTTCCCGAGTCAGGCCTTGCCTGCTTTTGCGGCTTGTTGCGTCAGCGCCCACGCCACGTGTTCGCGCACCAGAGGCGACGGGTCGCCGGCGCGCGAGTTCAGTGCTTCCATTACTTCGGATGTGTGTGGCGCGTTGCCCAGTGCCACCGCGACGTTGCGTGAAAAACCCTCGAAGCTCGCGCGGCGGATCGGCATGCCTTCGGTGCGCTTCAGGAAGTCGGCTTCGGTCCACGCGAACAGGTCGGCCAGTCTCGCGTGGTCCAGGCCGTGGCGCGGCGCAAAATCTTCCTCGCCCGTGGGCTGCGCGAATTTGTTCCACGGGCATACCAACTGGCAATCGTCGCAGCCAAACACGCGATTGCCCATCAGCGGGCGCAGTTCCTCGGGAATCGCTTCACGCGATTCGATCGTGAGGTAGGAGATGCAGCGGCGCGCATCGAGTTGATAGGGGCCGGTGATGGCCTGCGTCGGGCACACGTCGATGCAGCGGGTGCAGGTTCCGCAGTGCGCGCTGGAAGGTGCATCGACCGGCAGTGGCAGGTCGGTGTAAAGCTCGCCGAGGAAAAACCATGAACCGGCGTCGCGGTCCAGCGCCAGGGTGTGCTTGCCGATCCAGCCGAGCCCCGCGTTGCGTGCCAGGGCCTTTTCCAGTACCGGTGCCGAATCGGTGAAGGCGCGGCAGCCGAACGGGCCGGTCTCGGTGGCGATGCGATCCGCGAGTTTCTGCAGGCGATTGCGGATCAACTTGTGGTAGTCGCGGCCGAGGGCGTAGCGCGAAATGTAGGCGCGTTCCCCGTCGCCCAGCGTGCGCCACGCCGCAGTCGCGTCGATGCCGTCCGGCAGATAATTCATGCGTGTGGAAATCACCCGCACGGTGCCTGGTTGCAGTTCCTGCGGACGGCTGCGCTTGGTGCCGTGGTGCTGCATGTAATCCATCGTGCCGTGGCGGCCCTGGCGCAGCCATTCCTGCAGGCGCGCTTCGTCCTCGCTCAGATCGACGCCAGCGATGCCTACCTTGGCAAAACCGAGTTCCGCGCCCCACGCCTTGATGCGTTTCGCGAGTGCTGCAAAATCGACGTTGGTGGCTGCGCTGCCGGAATCCATGCGCACATTGTAGGATCACGCGATGGCCGACCCCGACCCGCAGTTCGCGCTTTACACCGCAGCGCAGGTGCGCGCGCTCGATCAGGCCGCGATCGCCGGAGGCATTGCCGGCATCGAATTGATGGAACGCGCGGCGCGCGCGGCGCTCGATGCGTTGCGTCGCCGCTGGCCGCAGGCGCAGGCGCTGTGCGTTGCGTGCGGCCCCGGCAACAACGGCGGCGATGGGTTTCTGCTGGCCGCCATGGCCTGCATGGAGGGCATGCGGGCGCACGTCATCGCCACGAGTGGCCATGCGGCCGGTGACGCCGCGCTCGCGCGTGAACGTTGCCTGCGCGAAGGCGGGCAGGTGGCGCCTGCGGCAGCATCGCTGCCGGAGGCCGACGTGTACGTGGATGCATTGTTCGGTTCCGGCCTGAATCGTGCGCCCTTCGGCGACGCGGCAAAACTGATCGCTGCGCTGAACGCGCAGTCTCGCCCGGTGTTGGCGCTGGACGTGCCCAGCGGACTGGTTTCCGATACGGGCGTCGCGTTCGATCCTTGCGTGCGCGCGGCGGCAACCGTGTGTTTCGTCGGCTGGAAACGCGGAATGTTCACGGCCCGGGGCGCCGATCAATGCGGTGAACGCACCCTTGCCACGCTGGACATTCCCGCGCATGGGTACTCGCAGGCGCCCCTCGACGCCACGCTGCTTGCGCCGCGCGCGTTGCCGCCACGTCCGCGCGACAGCCACAAGGGCCGCCAGGGCCATGTGCTGGCGGTCGGCGGCGACCTCGGTGCGGGCGGCGCGGTGCGCATGTGCGGCGAGGCCGCCGCGCGCGTCGGCGCAGGACTGGTCAGCATCGCCACCCGCGAAGCCAATGTCGGCGCGATCCTCTCCGCGCGCCCGGAACTGATGCCGCAGGGCGTGCACGTGCCGCGCAACCTGGAGCCGCTGCTGGCGCGCGCGGGCGTGCTCGCGGTGGGGCCGGGCCTGGGGCAGGACGAATGGGGCCGTGGCTTGTGGAATGCCGCGCTGGATGCCGGCAAGCCGCTGGTGCTGGATGCCGACGGTTTGAATTTGCTTGCCACGGCGCCACGCGCACTGCCTCCGGCATGTGTGTTGACGCCGCATCCGGGTGAGGCCGCGCGTCTGCTGGGAATTGCGATCACGGAAATCCAGGCTGATCGCTTTGCAGCAGCTCGCGCCCTTGCGCAAAAATATCGCGCCGTGGCTGTGCTGAAGGGCGCGGGGAGCCTGATTGCCGATCCCGACGGCCGGGTTGCCGTGTGTCCGTGGGGCAACCCTGGCATGGCCTCGGGCGGCATGGGCGACGTGCTGACTGGTGTGATCGCGGGGCTGCTCGCGCAGGGCCTCGGCACGTGGGATGCGGCCTGCCTCGGCGTCGGCCTGCATGCGCGTGCGGGCGATCTTGCCGCGCGCGCGGGCGAGCGCGGGCTGCTGGCTTCCGACCTTTTTCCGTATCTGCGTGCGTTGGTGAATGGCCGTGCCTGACTTCGCTCGAACCCTTGAAGTGTCGTTGCCGGATGAGGCCGCAACGATGGCGCTGGCGCGGAGCCTCGCACCCGTGCTGCTGGACGGCGGTGTGGTGTACCTGCGCGGCGAACTCGGCGCCGGCAAAACGACGTTTGCGCGTGGGTTGTTGCGGGCGATGGGCGTGGGCGAAAGGGTCAGAAGCCCGACCTACAGCCTGCTGGAACGCTACACGGTCAACGGCCACGACGCGTTCCATCTCGATCTGTACAGGATATCCAGCGCCGGCGAGCTGGAATGGCTGGGCCTGGACGAGCTGGACGCGCCGGAGACGATCGTTCTGATCGAATGGCCCGAGCGTGGCCGTGGCGCGTTGCCGAAACCGGACCTGGAAATCGCCCTTGAGCACGAAGGACGGGGACGCAACGCCTGCCTGAGCGCAGGGTCCGCGCGGGCCGGCGGCTGGCTCGACGGCATTCAAGCCGTGGCGGACCGGGCTGGAAAATAACCGGCACTTGGCGCAACTTCATCAACCGACCTCGATAAAACGGCTGCAGCCATCGGATAACAAAGGGAAAATACTTGCAATCCGGCGCGGCTTGCGGTTGAATTCGTCCCCATGAGGGGGAGCCCGCGTCCACTGCTGTCGTTTTTCTTGTTCGCCTGCGGGGCACTGGCCTGCGCGGCAGGTGCGGCAGCGGCGTCGGCGAATGCTTCCAGCACCGTGAAGGCGGTGCGCATCTGGGGCGGCCCCGATTCCACTCGGGTGATCTTCGAATTGTCCGGTCCGGTGGACTACCAGTTGTTCCAGTTGAGCAACCCCGACCGGGTGGTGCTGGATCTGGACAACGGCGTCTTCGGCAACGGCGTGGGCGCCAAGCCAGGCAAGGGCGCGGTGAAGGACATGCGCATCGGCCGCTTCCAGGGCAAGGCGCGTATCGTGCTCGACCTCGACAAGGCCGCGCATCCCAAGAGCTTCCTGTTGAACCCCACCGCACAGTACGGCTACCGGCTGGTGGTGGAATTGGGCACGCCCGACACCAAGCCTTCGAAGATCGTCAAGACGATCGACAGCGACATCGCGGAAGGCAAGCCGCGTCCGGTGGTGATTGCGGTGGACGCAGGCCATGGCGGCGATGATCCCGGCGCACGCGGCAAGGGCGGCACGCTGGAAAAAATCGTGACCCTGGAAATCGCCAGGGATCTGGCCAAGTTGATCGATGCGCAACCGGGCATGCACGCGGTGCTGACCCGCAGCGGCGACTATTTCGTGCCGCTCAAGCAGCGCTTCCAGATCGCGCGCGAACACAAGGCCGACCTGTTCGTGTCGATTCATGCCAACTCCTGCCCGGATTTCTGCGATGCGCGTGGCGCCTCGGTGTGGGTGCTTTCCACTCACGGCAAGCAGAGCGAGGCCGGCAAGTGGTTGGCGAAGAGCGAAAACGCCTCCGACCTGATCGGTGGCGTGTCGCTGGATGACAAGAGCCACATGCTTGCGTCGGTACTGCTCGACTTGTCGCAGGGCGCCAGCATGCACGCCGCGGGCGAAGTCGGCGCCGACGTGTTGACGGCCCTCGGCAAGATTGGGCCGCTGTACCGCGACACCGTGCAGGGTGCCAATTTCGTGGTGCTGCGTTCCCCGGACGTGCCCTCGATCCTGGTCGAAACGGCCTTCATCAGCAACCGCCAGGATGAAAACCGCCTGGACAGCAGCAGCGATCGCCAGCGGTTGGCCAAGGGCATCCTCACCGGCGTCCAGCAGTATTTCGAAACCACGCCACCGCCGGGCACGTGGTTTGCGATGGAACGCAACAAGCGGCTGCATCTCACCGCCAGCACCGCGCCCGAAGTCGCCGCCAACGCCGATACGGCCAAGGGGGCCAACGCGGTCAGCGCGAACGCGCCGCAACTGGCTTTCGCCGCCAAAGCGCCGGATTCCGATGATCCGTTCCAGGACGTGCACAAGGTCGCGCGTGGCGAGACGCTGTCCGGGATCGCCCGCCAATACGGCGTCAGCATGAATTCCCTGCGTTCGGTGAATTCCAGCAAGATCCAGGCGAGCGGGGGCATCCAGGTGGGGCAGGTACTGCTTATTCCAAGTTCGTGACCATTCGGGCGACTTTGACAGCCGATCCGCATCACAAGATAATGTGCGGCTCGCTGCTCTTGTACTACAGGTTGGCAGCAAA
>DATFGL010000152.1:0-10165 GCA_035249465.1 Rhodanobacteraceae bacterium
GTGAGCAGGCGGTTCATCACCGCGACCAGGAAAGCGCAGGTCTTGCCGGTGCCGGTCTGGGCCTGGCCGGCGACGTCGCGGCCAGCCAGCGCCACCGGCAGCGTCAACGCCTGGATCGGCGTGCAACGCGTGAAGCCGCAATCGGCGAGGCCGGCAGCAAGATGCGGATGCAGATCGAATTGTTCGAAGAAGGTGTCGGTGAGAACTTGGTCGGCCACGGAGTTTTTACGCCAGGGAGGGCTTGCGGATTGGGAAGAGCCTGGCGGTCGGCCAGACTCGATGGGAAGACGCGGAGTTGCGCGCTTGAACCGCGCGGCGGATTGCGATGAAATGCCACGCATGCGTGGCGCGGCGTGGCGACGCACCACGCGCCATGCCCAAGTACCTGTTTCCATTGTAGCAGGCCGCGCTTGCAATCCCGCGGCTCCTCCCCCACCTTGTCGAATCATCACCCCGTTGCAGGCCCCGCCATGAGCGAACACATCTCCCACGTCAAAGACGCCGATTTCGAAACCGAAGTGCTGAAATCCGACACTCCGGTGCTGCTGGATTTCTGGGCGGAGTGGTGCGGGCCGTGCAAGTCGATCGCGCCGATGCTGGACGACATCGCCAAGGAATACGCCGGCCGTCTCAAGGTCGTGAAGATCAATATCGACGAGAACCAGAAGACGCCGATGACTTACGGCATCCGCGGCATCCCAACGCTGATGGTGTTCAAGGGCGGCAAGGTGGAAGCCACCCAGATCGGCGCGGTGGGCCGGGGACAGTTGACCCAGTTGATCGACAAGACCATTTAGTGCCGTCACCCCTCAGGGCGGCATCCGGCATATTCGAATGCCGGGCCAACCAGGGTTTGCCAAACCGGAACGGGCATCCTGCCCTGACTTTTCACAACCGGCGCTCCGAACGAAGCCATGGCCGAAGCGGCTCGGGGCACGGGCGGGCCGCTTCGAACTGAACCTCTTGCGCAGGCCCGCTTGTCGGCAGGCCTCTCGCAATGCTAGATTGATGTCCGGCCGGTGGTGCTTTTGCCCGGCCCTCTTCCCTTCTGTTTCCTCCCGCGCCCCGAGCGCCGACGAGGCTTATCCTGTGTCCGATACCGAAAACTCCGTTCAGGGCGAAGACGCCCGCGCGTCCACCCCTGCATCCGAATCCAACGCCTCCACCGGCAACGAAGGCGGCGAAGGCCAACCCCAGCAACGCGGCGGAAACCGCCCCGATCGTGGCCGCCGCCGGCGCGGCCGCCACACCCGCGGTGGCAACGGCCAAGGCGGCAACCCGAACGGCCTGCCCGCCGACATCTCCGGCGACGAAGGCGACGCCGGTGACCCCAACCGCCTGATCAACCTTACCGAACTCAAGCGCAAGAACTCGGTCAAGCTGCTGGAAATGGCCGAAGAACTCGGCATCCAGGAAGGCGTTGCACGCGCCCGCAAGCAGGACGTGATCTTCAACATCCTGCGCGCCCACGCCAAGTCCGGCGGCAGCATCTGGGCCGAAGGCGTGCTGGAAATCCTGCAGGACGGGTTCGGCTTCCTGCGTTCGCACGACGAGTCCTACCTCGCCGGCCCCGATGACATCTACGTGTCGCCCTCGCAAATCCGCCGCTTCAACCTGCGCACCGGCGACTACATCACCGGCCGCGTGCGTCATCCGAAGGAAGGCGAGCGCTACTTCGCGCTGCTGAAGGTGGACGACATCAATGGCGATCCGCCGGAAGCGTCCAAGAACAAACTGCTGTTTGAAAACCTCACGCCGCTGTTCCCGCGCAAGTCGTTCCACCTCGAACGCGGCAACGGTTCGTCCGAAGACATCACCGGGCGCATCCTGGATTTGATCGCACCCGTCGGCAAGGGGCAGCGCGGCCTCATCGTCAGCCAGCCCAAGGCCGGCAAGACGATGATGCTGCAGAACGTCGCGCAGGCGATCGTGCACAACCACCCCGACGTGCACCTGATCATCCTGCTGATCGACGAGCGTCCGGAAGAAGTCACCGAGATGCAGCGCAGCGTCAAGGCCGAAGTGGTGTCGTCCACCTTCGACGAGCCCGCGGTGCGCCACGTGCAGGTCGCCGAAATGGTGATCGAGCGCGCCAAGCGCCTGGTCGAGCACAAGAAGGACGTTGTGATCCTGCTGGACTCCATCACCCGCCTCGCGCGCGCCTACAACACCGTGGTGCCGTCATCCGGCAAGGTGCTGACCGGTGGCGTCGATGCCAACGCCCTGCAGCGCCCGAAGCGGTTCTTCGGCGCCGCGCGCAACGTCGAGGAAGGCGGCAGCTTGACCATCCTCGCCACCGCGCTGATCGACACCGGCTCCAAGATGGACGAGGTGATCTACGAGGAATTCAAGGGCACCGGCAACATGGAAGTGCACCTCGACCGCCGCATCTCCGAAAAGCGCGTGTATCCGTCCATCAACATCAACCGCTCCGGCACCCGCCGCGAAGAGCTGCTGATCCCGCCGGACCTGCTGCAGAAGATCTGGATCCTGCGCAAGCTGCTGCATCCGATGGATGAACTCGCCGCGATGGAATTCATGCTCGACAAGATGAAAAACACCAAGACCAACGATGAATTCTTCAATGCGATGAAGCGGTAAGTTTTCACCCCCTTCGGAACGAAGGGGGTCGGCGCACCGCGCCGGGGGGATGACGTCGCGCATGAAAAGAGCCATCCCCCTTAATCCCCCTACCTGCGGAAGGGGGAATACAAGCAATCGCGATAACCGAACCACCCATGCGAATCTGCGTTTACTGCGCTTCCAGTAACCAGGCCGATCCGCGCTTTTGCGAAGCGGCATTCCGACTCGGCGACCTGCTCGCCGGCGACGGCCACAGCATCGTGTACGGCGGCGGTTCGGCGGGTTCGATGGGCGCCGTCGCCGACGGCGCGCTGTCGAAGGGCGGCGAAGTGATCGGCATCCTGCCGCGCTTCATGGCCGACCTCGAATGGGGCCACCCGGGCTTGACGCACCTCGAACTCGTCGGCGACATGCGCGAGCGCAAGCACCGGCTGCTCACGGGTTCCGACGCGGTGGTCGCGCTGCCCGGCGGCTGCGGCACGCTGGAAGAGTTGTTCGAGGCGATCACGCTGAAGCGGCTGGGTCTCTACTTCAACCCGATCGTGCTGCTCGACACGCTGGATTACTGGCAGCCGCTGGATGCGTTCCTGCACAAGGTGATCGAGCAGCGCTTCATGAACCCCGAACACGCGAAAATGTGGAGCCTGGCAGCCTCGCCGGAAGACGTGTTGCCTGCAATCAGAAACGCACCGAAGTGGGACGAACGCGCGCGCGACCGCGCGGTGGTGCGATGAATCACGCAAACGTGCCGGCAACCATTGCTACGGTCACGCGGACCTGCCGACTCGGGCTTGCGCGGTCCACACGGGTCACCGATCCCGGGGCAGCAGGATGTCGGCGGCGCGTGCGGTGTGGAAATGCCGTTTGAACGGGATGTCGTCGGTGACGGGTTCCTCCAGTTCGCGCGCGTAACGGTGGCCCGCGTAGACCGCGTGCGCGATCAGGCCGGGGGCTTCCGCATCGCCGATGCAGCGCAGCGTGCGGATGCCGGCGGCGATCCAGTCCGGTTGGCGCCGGAGCAACTCCCGGTACAAGTCGTCGTTGGGCAGACGTGCCGTAACGGCGACCACCGCATCGCACGCCAATACGCGGCGCTGCGGGGCCCACACGTCTTCGATCGCGAGCTCCGCACCGGTGAACTCCAGGATGTTCTGTGAAACCCTCACGCCGATCCCCAACTCGGCCATCCGCTTGCGGATGTGCCGGTAGTCCAGCGTGTGCTGGCCCCATGGGGCGATGACATCGTCCGGCGTGAGCAGGGTGACTTCACAACCGTGCCCGTGCAGCAACTCGGCGGCAACGCTGCCGTAGTAGAAACCGTCGTCGTCGAACACCACCACGCGGCCATCCGGCAAACGTCCATCCATCAAATCGTCGAGCGTGAACACGCGCGAATTGCCGACGAATCCCGGGATCGCGGCACCATTGCTGCGGCCATAGCCATCGCGGCGCCAATGGCAGCCGGTGGCGAGCACCACGTGCTGCGCTTCGAAGTCGAGGACGTCTTGGCTGGTGAGCGTGGAATCGCGGTACACCTCGACGTTGGGAAGGTTCCCAATCTGGCCCACGCGCCAGTCACGCACCCGTGCCCATTCGGCGAGGCCGGGGAGACGCGCTTCACGGGTGACGCGGCCGCCGAGTTCCTTGCGCGCTTCGGCGAGCGTCACGGCGTAGCCGCGCTGGCCCAATGCGCGGGCGGCTTCCAGCCCCGCCGGCCCCGCGCCGACCACCAGCACGCGGGCGGCGGAACGCGCCGGCGCGATGTGCTCCGGGTGCCAACCCTTGCGCCACTCCTCGCCCATGCTCGGGTTCTGGGTGCAGCGGATCGGCGAGATCGTGTTGTCGCCGGAGACGCAGATGTTGCAGCCGATGCATTCGCGGATGTCGTCGACGCGGCCTTCCTCGATCTTGCGTGGCAGGAACGGGTCGGCGATCGACGGGCGCGCGCAGCCGATCAGGTCCAGCACGCCGCGTTTGATCTGCGACACCATGATGTCGGGAGAAGTGAAACGGCCGACGCCCACCACCGGCTTGCTGGTGAGCTTCTTGACGAACGCGACGAACGGTTCCTGCGCGCCCTCTTTCGCGAAACGCGACGGCACCGAGTCGTTGTACCAGGCCGCGACGTTCACGTCCCACAGGTCGGGCAGTTCGGCCAGCATGCCCACGATGTCCTCGGCTTCCGCGAGCTCGACGCCTTCCGGACCGAGAAACTCCTCGGTCGCGAAACGCAACGCGACCGCGCAGCGATCACCGACCGCATCCTTGGTGTCTTCCAGCAGCTCGCGCAGCAGGCGCACGCGATTTTCCAGCGAACCGCCGTATTCGTCGTGGCGCTGGTTGCGGCGGCGCTGCAGGAAGTGCATCGCCAGCGAAATGTCGTGCGCGGCATATACGTAGATGATGTCCATGCCGGCGCGCTTGCCGCGCAGCGCCGCATCACGGTGCCAGCGCCGGTAGTCGCGGATGTCGCCAAGCGTCATCGCCCGCGCCTGCGACGGGTACCCGTACTTGGCCGGCTGGTGGGACGGCGCCAGCAGCACTTCGCGCGAATACAGGTTGGACGCGACCGGCCCGTTGTGGGTCAGTTCCAGTGCGGCCAGCGCGCCGTGCGCGTGCACCTTGTCGCACATCAGCGCCAGCGCCGGGATGTCGCGGTCGTCCCACAACCGCGCTTCCACGTACGGCGTGAGGTCGCTGCTGGGGTGGATCTCGCACTCCTCGGTCGAGACCACCGCCCAGCCACCTTCGGCCTTGACCTCGCGCATCGCCGCATGCGCGAGTGGCATGGCATGGCCCATGCCGTTGCAGTGCGGCACCTGATAGAAACGGTTCCTGGCGGTGACGGGACCGATCTGCACCGGCGTGAACAGGATGTCGTAGCGCGGGTCCCTCATGCCCCCCCTCCGCGCGGCAGCCCCGCCGCCCCATCAACGAAGGCCATGGCTCCGAGACCAGGACGTGCGATCGATGCAGCTGGATTCACGGAGTCGCGGCGTCAGCGCGGGCATAGGCCGCGCGCATCAGGTTCTGGAAGTGCCAGACGCCGCTCTCGCGCCTGGGGTTCAGACGGCCCGGGGAGTAATACCCGGACGCCAGCCCCTTCTGCACCGCCTCGCAGATGCCGGCATCTTCGCCCTGCACTTCGTCACTGAACGCCTGGTCGCCGCCGATTCGCGCCTGGGTGTCTTCGTCCGGCGCGTAGTAGTAATCGAACACCACCCGGCAGCGGTCCGGGCCCAGCGGCAGGATGACGTTGGTTTGCAACCGTCCCGGCGTGATGTTGAGCATCACATTGGGATAAACGAAATAATAAAACGCCTCGCCCGTGCCGTAGCCGACGCCGCTGTCGCGCAACGGCGAACATTGCAGCGAATGCCACGGGAACAGTTCGGTGTGGTAGCTGCGGTAATCGAGCGCCCTGGACAATCCGGGGTGCACATGCGGCAGGTGGTATCCCTCGACATAGTTCTCGACGTAGATCTTCCAGTTGCACTCCATCTCGTAGTTGATCCGCCGGAAATACTGCATCCCCGACAGGTCGATCGGCGCGATGCGCCCGGCGATGCCGCCGTACACCGCGTCGAACGGCGGAACGCCGGCATCGAGCGCCACGAACACCAGTCCCTGCCATTCGTGCACCGCGAGCGGCGGCAAGTGGATGTCCGCGACGTTGAAATCGAGCGCATCCTGCATTTCCGTCGCGGCGCGCAGTTGCCCGTCGAGCGTGTAGGTCCAGCCGTGGTATTTGCAGCGCAGGGCCGTGAGTCCCTTGCCGTCGCACAGCGCAAGCGGTCCGCCGCGGTGGCGGCAGATGTTGGGGAAACCGCGCAGGACACCGTCTTCACCACGCACCAGCAGGACCGGCACGCCCGCGACCTGCCCGACCACATGGTCGCCAGGCTCGGCAAGCTGGCCGCGGTGTGCCACCAGTTGCCAGCTGCGCGCGAATACCGCGCGCTGTTCCAGCGCGAGCGCCGCCTCGCCCGAGTAATAGCGGGGCGACATCGCGTGGGCGTGTTCGAGATCCGGGGTGACGGTGTCGGCAGACATGACGGGTTGGTTCTTGTGGAAGGAACCGGCGCACGGCGGCGCACAAGCGACAACGGCATGGCCCGCCCGAGGGCCGCAGTGTAGGCCGCGCCTCGCGACGCGTCCATGCGGTGCAGTTCGCGGTTCCGGTGCTTGCGGATGAAGATGCTTCGAAGGCTTGCGAGCGGGCCGCCTCGGCACCGGACGCCGGCTGGATTTCTTTGATGCTAGACTCCGCCGGCCGCCGCCATGCGGCGCAGCCGTCCGCACCATGCCGAGTGTACATGCCGAACCGATGAGCCCATCTGCGCCCCCGGCGGGAATCACCGCGGGGGATCCAGCACCGGCCACCGGTTCCCTGCAGCAGGCGCTGGCCCATGCCCGGCGACTCCTGCAGACCGCACCGGCGTTGGCCGCCGAGCAAATCGGCGAAGTCCTGCGGGTGGTCCCCGAACATCCCGTGGCCCTGCAGTTGCTGGCGGAAGCGTACTCATTGCAGGGGGATCTTCCGCGGTCTGTCGACACCCTCGACCGCCTTGCAAAAACTTTCCCGGACCGGGGCGAAATCCAGTTCGATCTCGGCTTGGCGCTGCTTCGGTCCGGAAGGAGTCGCGACGCCATTGCCGCGTTGCGCCGCGCGGCGCAATCGAACCCCGGCCTGCCGCAGGCGTGGCGGTTGCTGGGCGATGTACTGTGGGCGGAAGGCGAGCGCGAACTCGCGCATGCGGCGTACCTCGACCACGTGCGTCATTCCACGCGCGACCGGGAGTTGCTGGCCGCCGCCGACGCGATGGTCGCGGACCGGATCCCGGAGGCGGAAGCGTTGCTGCGCGAGCGCCTGCAACAGGCACCGACCGATGTCGTCGCGATGCGCATGCTGGCCGAAGTGGCGGCGCGCCTGGAGCGCAACGAAGATGCCGCGCACCTGCTCGGGCGCTGTCTGGAACTTGCGCCCGGTTTCCTGGAGGCGCGCTGGAACTACGCGCTGGTCCTGCACCGGAGCAACCGGCCGCAGGAGGCGCTGGCCGAGATCGATCGGGTGCTGACGCTGGACCCCGCGCACGCCGGCTGCCGGAACCTCAAGGCCGCGGCACTGTGCAGGGTCGGCGATTACGAACCGGCACTCGGGATTTACGCCAAGCTCGTGCGAGACCACCCGGATGCGGCGAAGCTCTGGTTGAGCTACGGGCACGCGCTGAAGACGGCCGGCGACGTCGAGCGGGCCGTGGCAGCCTACCGTCGCTGTGTCGAGCTGCAGCCATCGTTCGGGGAGGCATGGTGGAGCCTCGCCAACCTGAAGCTGTTCCGTTTCGACGCCGCTGACCTTGCGGCGATGCGGCGGCAGCTGGCACGGAGCGATTTGTGCGACGAAGACCGGCTGCACCTCGAGTTCGCGCTGGGCAAGGCGTTGGAGGACGCGGACGACTGCGCGGCATCGTTTCGCCACTACGCCCGGGGCAACGCAATCCGCCGCGCGCAGCTTCCCTACGATGCCGGCGAGACCGCGTCCAGGGTTGCCTACATCCGCAAGCACTACACGCGCGAATTCTTTGCGGAGCGGGAAGGATCCGGGTGCGTGGCGCCGGACCCGATCTTCGTGGTCGGCCTGCCGCGCGCAGGCTCGACCCTGATCGAGCAGATCCTCGCCAGCCACAGCCAGGCCGAGGGCACGATGGAGTTGCCGGAGCTCACGACGCTCACGGGCGAGCTCCGGCGGCAAGCCGCGCGCAGCGCAGAGATGCCATATCACCACGTGCTGGCCGCGCTCGATTCGGAGGCCTTGCGCGCCCTCGGCGAACGCTACCTCGCCGCAACCCGCATCCAGCGCAAGACGGGCAAGCCGTTCTTCATCGACAAGATGCCCAACAACTTCATGCACGTCGGCCTGATCCACCTGATCCTGCCGAATGCGAAGATCATCGACGCGCGGCGGCACCCGATGGCGTGCGGCTTTTCGATCTTCAAGCAACATTTCGCGCGCGGTCAGGGCTTCAGCTACAGCCTCGACGACATCGGGCGCTATTACCGCGATTACGTGGAACTCATGGCGCACTTCGACGCCGTGTTGCCCGGGCGGGTCTGCCGCGTCCATTACGAGCGACTGGTCGAGGACACCGAGGCCGAGGTGCGGCGCATCCTGGACTATTGCGGCCTGGCGTTCGAGCCGGCCTGCCTGCGGTTTTTCGACAACCACAGGCCGGTGCGCACCGCAAGTTCCGAGCAGGTGCGCCGGCCGATCTATCGTGACGGTCTGGATCACTGGCGGCATTACGCGGCGTGGTTGGGGCCATTGCAGGCGGCGTTGGGGCCGGTGCTGCAGGCGTACCCTGCGGCATCCATCCGGGAGTAAACAAAGACGAGGGATCGGATTCATCCACTTTTGGGGGTTGTGCACATGAGCAGATTCGAACGTGGTGCGGGGACGCATGGGGCGAGCTGGACCAGGTTGCCTTTGGCAGCGGCAATCTGCATGGCGCTGGCGACGCCGGCGTTGGCGCACGGCGCGGAACAAGGCAGCACGGCTGCAGCGGGGCAGTCACAAACTTCGACCGATACCCAGGCGCAGAAACCCAAAGCGGACAAGATCAAGACCCTCGGCACCGTGATGGTGACGGCGCAGAAGCGCGCCGAAAACCTGCAGAAGGTGCCGATCAGCATGAACGTGCTGGCCAACGACCAGCTGCAGGCCCTGCACGTGCAGGACTTCAAGGACTACGTTCAATACCTGCCCGGCGTGACGTTCCAGTCGGGCGGCGGCGGCGTGCAGGCGGGCCCGGGCTTCGCCGCGATCTACATGCGCGGCGTGACGGACGGCAGCAACCGGAATCACTCCGGATCCCAGCCGACCGTGGGTGTGTACCTCAACGACCAGCCGGTCACCACGATCCAGGGTCCGGTCGACATCCACATGTACGACATCGCGCGCGTCGAGGTGCTGAAGGGGCCGCAGGGGACACTGTACGGCGCCAGCGCCGAGGCCGGTGCGCTGCGCATCATCACCAACAAGCCCGATCCCAGCCGGTTCGCGGCGAACTACACCCTGTCCGCCAACCAGGTGTCGCACGGCGGCATCGGCGACACCTTCGAAGGCATGCTCAACATCCCCATCAACGAGCGTACCGCCATCCGCCTGGTCGGGTGGCGGGAGCACGACGCCGGCTACATCGACAACAAGCCCGGCACCGTCACGTTCCCATCCTCGGGCATCACCCTGAGCAATGCCGACAACTGCACGCCCGCTCCGAAGTTCGAGTGCTCTCCGAGCCGCGCGCACGATCATTACAACGACGTCACCACCAAGGGCGCGCGCGCCGAGCTGAAGATCGACCTCAACGACAACTGGTCGATCAGCCCGACGGTGATGGGCCAGCAAACGATTTCCCACGGCAACTTCGCGGGCGACCCGGTGGTCGGCGACCTCTCGTTGAGCCATTTCTACCCGGAAGGCGTGGATGACCGCTGGTGGCAGGCGGCCTTGACCGTGCAGGGCAAGATCGGCAACTTCGACGTGACCTACGCCTACGGGCACCTGCGGCGCAACCAGGAGCAG
>DATFGL010000153.1:0-3160 GCA_035249465.1 Rhodanobacteraceae bacterium
GGATCGGACATGGTCGTGCGCGCGCGGGGACTCACCAAGCGGTACAAGAACGCCGTCGCGCTGGATGGCACCGATTTCGAGATCGGGCCTGGCCGCATCGTCGGCCTGATCGGACCCAACGGCGCGGGCAAGACCACCGCATTGAAGGCTATCCTGGGCCTGACCGACTTCGAAGGCGAACTCTCGGTGCTCGGCATGGACCCACGCCGCGAACGTCCGCAGCTGATGCGCGAAGTATGCTTCATCGCCGACGTCGCCACCCTGCCCCGCTGGATCCGCGTCCACGAAGCGATCGACTTCGTCGCCGGCGTGCATCCACGCTTCGACCGCGCCAAGTGCGAGCGTTTCCTCAGCCGCACCAAGCTGCAGCCCAACCAGAAGGTGCGCGAAATGTCCAAGGGCATGATCGTGCAGCTGCACCTGGCCATCGTGATGGCCATCGATGCGCGACTTCTGGTACTGGACGAACCCACGCTCGGTCTGGATATCCTCTACCGCAAGCAGTTCTACCAGAGCCTGCTGGAAGACTATTTCGACGAGAACAAGACCATCCTGATCACCACCCACCAGGTCGAGGAAGTGGAACACATCCTCACCGACCTGATGTTCATCCGCGACGGCAAGATCGTGCTTTCGTCCACCATGGAAGAAATGGGCGCGCGGTTTTCCGAAGTGCTGGTGAACGCCGACAAGGTCGAAGCTGCTCGCGCGCTGAAGCCCATGGACGAGCGCGCCGCGGTGTTCGGCAAGAGCATCCTCATGTATGACAGCGCCGATCCGGAACAACTGGCGCAACTGGGCGAGGTCAAGCGGCCGTCGGTGTCCGACTTGTTCGTCGCCATCATGAAAGGGACCTACGCATGAACGCGATCGCGAAATCGCCGTTTGCCTGGCTGTTGAAGCGGGAGTACTGGGAATCGCGGCGGGGATTCTTCTGGGCGCAGGTGTGGACCGCGGTCGTACTGCTGGCGATCACCATACTCAGCATCATCACCCTCGAAGTGTTCCGGTCACGCCTCGGCATGAGCATCAACGTCGGCGCCAACGGCACCAACATGAACGAGCTGTTGAACAATGCGTTGAGCCACAACATGACGCTGGTCGTGCGGGGACTCGATGCCTCGATGCTGAGTTTCGCCACCATCGGCGGCATCGTGATGACTTTCGTGGTGTTCTTCTACTTCCTCGGCGCGCTGTACGACGACCGCCGCGACCGCAGCATCCTGTTCTGGAAATCGCTCCCGGTTTCGGATGCGGCCACCGTCGCTTCCAAGGTCGTCTCGGGCGTTCTCATCGCGCCGTTGATCACTGTCGGCATCGTGCTGGCGGCTTACGTGTGCAACCAGGTCATCTACAGCCTCTGGTTCGCCGCGCACGGACTCAATCCCTTCACCCTGATCTGGGCGCACGTCGAACCGTTCACGGTCTGGCTGCACATGCTCGCGATGGTGCCGCTGTACCTCTTCTGGGCGCTGCCGACCGTGGGCTGGCTGCTGTTCTGGTCGGCGGCGGTGCGCAGCAAGCCTTTCCTGTGGGCGGTCGTGATCCCGATCGCGGCGGGCGCACTCAATTCATGGATCGCGCTGCTCGGCATCCCGCACATCAATGTCGTGTTTTTCTGGAGCCAGCTCGTCGCGCGCTCACTGCTCAGCGTCGTTCCCGCCGGATGGGTGACCGTGATGAACCCCGGCGACCTCTCGGACGCGCCGGAAATAATCCGCCACTTCGGCAGCTACGCACAGATGGCACATGTATTCGCCACGCCCGAGCTGTGGATCGGCGCGATCGCCGGCGTTGCCCTGATCGCCGCCGCGACCTGGTTCCGCCGCTGGCGCGACGAAGTCTGAACCACGGGAGGCAGTCATGAACAAGCTCCTGACGCTTACCGGCATCACGTTGGCCACCCTCGCACTGGCCGCGTGTTCGCCAGGCCTCAACGAAGGCGTCGGCCATCGCATCACCTTCGATTCGAGCGGGATGGCGGTGCACGCGACCGGCGAGCCCGACGCACACGTCGGCAAGGATGGAGGCCTCGCTATCGACGGCCGCGCGGTCGACGTCACACCGGCGCAGCGTGCCATGCTGCACCGCTACTACGGCGAGGCGCGCAGCATGATGCAATCCGGCGAAGTTGTGGGCAAACAAGGCGCCGCGATGGCTGAGCGGGGCATCGACAATGCCATCGCCTCACTCCTGCATGGCGATTCATCCAAGGCCCAAAAGAATCTGGAAGCGCAATCGAACCAGATCGACAGCGCCGTCGGCAAGCTGTGCACGGATCTCAAGGCGCTGGACGATACCCAGCAAACCCTTGCAACCGAGATTCCCGCGTTCGCGCCCTACGCGCCAAGCAGTCGCACGGATTGCACCGTCACCAGCACTACCACCGTTCGTAACGGCAACATCGTCGTTGCCAAATCGTCGGCAACCACTGCGGCAACGCCAGCAGCGCATCCCGGAAGTTCCAGTGCCTCTACATCGAGCAAACCATGATCATGCGCAAATTTTCCACGCTGTGCATCGCGTCAATGGCTGTGGTGTTGGCCGCGTGCAGTTCCGGCCAACCCAGTTCCGGATCATCCGGTTCCGGCGGTCTCGCCGCCGCCATCGACAACACCGTGACCAGCGCGCTGGACCAAGCGCAAACAAAGCTGCGCAACGAACCGCTCCATGTTTCACCCGAATATCATTACTTCCCGGACGCCCAGATCACGCCGCAGGGCGATTTCATCGTCGGCGGCAAGACGGTCGCGATCACGCCCGCGCAGCGCAGCGCGCTGCTCGCCTATCGCGAGCAGATGATCAGCGTCGCATCGCAGGGCATCGCCATCGGCAAGCAGGGCTCTGCGCTCGGTATGCGTGCAGCAAGTGAAGCCATCGCAGGCGCGTTGTCCGGCAAGTCCAGCCAGGCGATTCCGCAGAGCATGAAGGTGCAAGCCACCAGCATCCGCGAGGCCGCCGCGAAGCTGTGCGACCGCATGCCCACGTTGATGGCGAGCCAGCAGAAACTCGCCGCCGAGCTGCCCGCGTTCAGGCCCTACGCGGACCTGACGCCAGCAAGAATCGATGAGTGCCGCAAGGATGCGTTGAGAGACGATGGATCGGACGGATAGCACGCAGCGCGGATTCCGCCACTGCGCAACTGTATCCGGACAATGCG
>DATFGL010000154.1:0-9820 GCA_035249465.1 Rhodanobacteraceae bacterium
CGGCAACGACGCGTTCTTCTTCCTCGCCGATTACCACGCGCTGATCAAGAGCGACGATCCCGCGCGCATCGCGCGCTCGCGTCTGGAAATCGCGGCAACCTGGCTGGCGTGCGGGCTCGATCCCGCGCGCGTGACGTTCTACCGGCAATCCGACATCCCGGAAATCCCGGAACTCACGTGGATGCTCACCTGCGTGACCGCAAAGGGATTGTTGAATCGCGCGCACGCGTACAAGGCCGCGGTCGACCAGAATGCCGCGAAGGGCGAAGACCCGGACGCCGCGATCACCGCCGGCCTGTACATGTATCCGGTGCTGATGTCGGCCGACATCCTGATCTTCAATGCCGACAAGGTGCCGGTCGGGCGCGACCAGGTGCAGCACATCGAGATGGCGCGAGACGTCGGCCAGCGCTTCAACCATATCTACGGCAGGGCGTGGCGCGCGGCCGGCGGCAAGGACGAACCGTTCGTGCTGCCCGAGGTGGTGATCGACGAAAGCGTCGCCACTTTGCCCGGCCTCGACGGCCGCAAGATGTCCAAGAGCTACGACAATACCGTGCCGTTGTTCGAGGGCGGCGCCAGGGCATTGCGCGAAGCCATTGCAAGAATCGTCACCGACTCGTGCGAACCGGGCGAGCCCAAGGACCCGGATTCATCCAGCCTGTTCGCGATCTTCCGCGCATTCGCGGGCGACGCCGAAAGCGCCGTGTTCCGCAAGGAACTCGAAGCGGGCATGGGCTGGGGCGACGCCAAGAAAAAACTGTGTAGCCGCATCGAACAGGACGTCGCGCCGCTGCGCGAGCGTTACGACGCGCTGATGGCGCATCCGGACGACATCGAGGATGCGCTGTGCGAAGGCGCGAAGAAGGCGCGCGCGGTCGCCATGCCGCGGCTGGAAATCATGCGACGCGCGGTGGGACTCGGCCCATTGGCTGCGCCGAGCGGCAAGACCAAGGACGCGAAGAAAGCCGGCAAGCGCGCGCGGATCGTCAGCTTCCGCGACAGCGAAGGTTTTCGCTTCCGTATGCTCGGTGCCGATGGTGAGGAATTGCTGCTGTCGCGCGCATTCGCCGATCCGAAAGCCGCAGGACAGGCATCGCAGGCGCTTTCAAGCGAGGGTGCGCCCGACGCGCTGAGACCGATCGATGCCTCACGTTTTGTTTTCGTCCAGGACCGCGAAACCCTCGCGACGAGCGCGGAGTTCACCGAGCTGACCGCGCGCGATGCCGCGATCGAACGCGCCCGCGACGCGTTGATTTCGCTGCGCGAGGCGATGGACTGAGCGGATGGCACGTTTCATCGCCCTGCTGCTGATCGGACCCTGGCTCGTCGTGCTGGGCTGGTTGTATTGGTTGTACGTGCGAAAACGCGCGGCGAACGGCGTACCCGCCGGTTTCGACGTGGGCGTGCTGATTGCCTCGGCGGTGGCGACGGTGGCCTGCATGGCGATCGGCTACGAAGCCGCCCTTGGCCACGGCGGTGCGATCTGGAAACAAGTCGCGGCGGCGCTCGGCGCCTATGCCGGATTCAACCTCGTTATCCTGTTCGGGTTGCTGTGGCATTGGCAAGCACGCGGCAGCTGATCAAGCAAGCCGTAACGGTCACGCGAAAACGACCGACCCTTTGTTCGAGTCCCTCCATACCCGCTGATCGCAACTGCTTTGGCGAAGGGAGGTGTCAGCGGCCAACGCGGCCCATTGAGTCGCGAACACGAACTCATGCACGGCAAGAAAGCAGGCTCCTTCAGGCGGGCGTGCTGCTGATCAACCACATCGCACCGGGCAGGCGTACACTCATGCCGTCCGCGTAGGGCTCCAGCTCCTCGCGAAGGGAAGCGACAGCGGCCGAGACGACCTCTTCCGGCTGATTGCGCAGCCAACTGTTTACGGCGCCGATTTCGGTTGATTGAACCACGGCCTCCTCCAGCCCACGGCCGGCGGCGATGTCAAGGTCCATGTCGAGCTTCTGGAAGCGCGGCGGTGTCCAACCGCCCGCGGTGAGAACCTCGGTGACGTGCTCGGGGTCGGCGAAAGCGAACATTCCGGGAGCATTCGCGATCGGCTGCGGCCGCGGCGGCAGGTGCCGCGCAACTGCAATCATCGGCACCTCCATCCACGGGTTTTCGGCCAGCGTGCGCCAGCACACAAGCGTCATGCGCGCATCCGGAGCGGCGCTGCGGCGCATGTTGGTGAAGGCCGCCACCCGATCGCCGAAGAACATCACGCCGAAAGCCGAGATCAACAAATCGTATTCGTCCAGCGCCGCCACGGCCGGGTCAGCCTGCCGCCAATCGACATTGGCGATACCGACGGCGCCCGCCCGCCTCTCACCCTCGGCCAGCATCGGACCGGAGATATCGAAGCCTGCCACGCGACCGGACGGACCCACGGCGCGCGCAAACTCCAGTGTGGGCGCTCCACAGCCGCAACCGACATCCACCACCCGTTCGCCGGTGCGCGGCGCGGCAAAAGCGAGCAAGGCATCGGTTACCGGCGTGAGCGTGATGTCGGTGTGCTCCTGACGAGCCACCCAGGTATGGCCACCCTTGCCGTTCCAGAAGGAAAGCATGTCTGCGTTGATCTCTTCGGGGGCGGCCACGTGGTCCTCCTGATCAGGCGCACACATTTCGTTACTGCGGCAGCGCGAGATCGTCCAGAATTGCCTTCAGGAACCGCGCGGCTTCGCCGCCGGTGCAGGCACGGTGGTCGAAGGTGAGCGAAATCGGCAGGCGTCGATGCACTTCGATGCCGCCGATGACTGCGACCACGTCGTGCGAGAGCTTGCCGACGCCGACGATCGCTACGCACGGCGGCACCACCACGACGGTGCCATAGCGGCCGGCGAACATGCCGAAATTGGAAAGGGAAATCGTGTAACCGGTCAGTTCCGAGGCCGGGATCGAACGATCCTCGACCTGTGCGCGAAGGCGGTTGATGCCTTCGCGCAAGCCGCGCGCATCCAGCATGTCTGCGTTGCGCAGCGCGGGCACGAACAGGCCGTCCGGCGTGTCCACCGCGATGCCGAGGTCGACGTGTGGATGTTTGGTGAGCGTGAGGTTCTGGCCGTCGAACCACGCGTTCAGCGCCGGCTCGGTCTTGCAGGCCGTGACGATCGCGCGGATGGTGCGCGAAGTGATGTCCTGCTTGCCCAGCCATTGGTGCAGGTCGGCATCATCGACGAGGGTGGTCTGCACGACTTCCGCGTGGGCCTGCGCCATCACCCGCGCCATGTTGCGGCGCACGCCCTTCAACTGTTCCGGCTGGCCGGTGACGCTGACCGATGGCGGTGTGGTGCGCATCGGCTTGCCGGATTGGGACAACGAGCTTCTGGTTCCCTCTCCCATCGGGAGAGGGTGGCGCGCAGCGGCGGGAGAGGGGAGCAAAGCTGCGCTACCGGATGCTGCTGCGTTCTTCACATCCTGCATCGTCACCACACCGCCTGCGCCGCTCGGTGCAACGCGCGTCAGGTCGACCTTCAACTTCTTCGCCATCGCGCGCACCGCTGGCACGGCCTTGACGCCGCCCACACTGGCGGCCTGCTCGACGATCACCTGATTGCTGCTGACCATTGCGCCGACCACGGTACCTTCGTCCTCGCGATCAGCGGTGCCGCCTTTCTTGATCTCGCCACCTTCGTCGGACGCGATCACCTTGTCCCCATTGACGGGGACCGGCGCACCGGCGCCCTTCGCGGGCTCTGCAGGCGCGTGGTGATGGCCACCCGCCGCGTTATCGGCGCGCTGCTTGGCTTTGGGATCGAGCTCGAACTCGGCCAGCGCGGCGCCTGTCACGATCACGTCGCCCGCGGCGCCGTGCTGCTTGAGCAGCTTGCCGGTAAACGGCGACGGCACTTCCACCACCGCCTTCGCGGTTTCCATCGACACCAGCGGCGCATCCAGCTTGACGCTGTCGCCTTCCTTCACCAGCCATTCGACGATGGTGGCGTCGGGCAGGCCTTCGCCGAGGTCGGGGAGATGGAATGTCTTGTTGTCGGCCATGATGGTTTCCAGTTTTACGGAATATGGAGCAGCACCAACGCGACGATCGCCGGCAGCGCCTGCACGAAGAAGACCTTGCGGCCGACGGTCACGGCGCCAAAGATACCGGCGACGACAACGCAGGCAAGGAAAAATACCTTGATGTACAAATCATCGACGCACAGCCCCCAGACCAGCCCCGCCACGAGGAAGCCGTTGTACAGGCCCTGATTCATGGCCAGGTACTTCGACGCGGAGGCGAATTCCGGCTTGAGCCGGAACACTTTGCGCCCCAGCGGCTTGTCCCACAGGAACATCTCGAGCACCAGGAACCACGCGTGCAGCAGCGCAACGATGCCGACGAAAATGTTGGCGATCAGGTGCATGCAGTCGCTCAGCCCGCCGCCAAGGTCCGCTTCGCCGCCGCGACGATGCGCGCGGTACTGGGCAACTGCTTCATTTCGAGGCGATACAACGGCGTGTGCACGTCCCAGCCGCTGACGCGCACGACCGGGGCGAGCAGATCGTAAAGGCATTCCTCGGCGATGCGCGCGGCGACTTCGGCGCCGAAACCTGCAGTCTTCGGCGCTTCCTGCACGATCACGCAGCGGCCCGTCTTCTGCACCGATTCCGCGATGGTGTCGAAATCGAGCGGCGTCAACGTGGCAAGGTCGATCACTTCGGCGCTGATACCTTCTTTCGCCAGCGCGTCGGCGGCTTCCAGCGTTTCCTTCACCTCGGCGCCCCAGGTCACCAGCGTGATGTCGGTGCCATCGCGCAGCACGAAGCACACATCCAGCGGCAGCGCCTCGCCGTCGTCCGGCACCTCTTCCTTGTACTGGCGGTAGATGCGCTTGGGTTCGTAGAACACCACTGGATCGGGATCGCGGATCGCGGCCAGCAACAAGCCGTAGGCACGCGCGGGCGACGACGGCAGCACCACGCGCAGGCCAGGCACGTTGGCGAACAGGTGTTCGTTGGCTTCCGAATGGTGCTCCGGCGCGTGGATACCGCCGCCCCACGGCGCGCGGAAAACCGCGGGACAGGTAATGCGTCCGCGCGTGCGGTTGCGCATGCGCGCAGCGTGACAGACGATCTGTTCCATCATCGGATAGATGAAGCCCTCGAACTGCGCCTCGGCGATCGGCTTCATGCCTTGCGCCGCCAAGCCCACGGTGACGCCGGCGATGGTGGTCTCGTCCAGCGGCGTGTCGAACACGCGCCACTCGCCGAATTTGTCGGAAAGCCCTTGCGTGGCGCGGAACACGCCGCCGTTGACGCCGACGTCTTCGCCCAGCACGACCACCGATTTGTCGTGCTTCATTTCATACGCGAGCGCCTGGGTGACGGCCTCGATAAGGGTTATGGCGGCCATCAGTGCGCTCCCTTCTCGAGCGCAACGGCTTCTTCGCGCTGCTTCAGAAGATCGGCCGGCAATTCGGCGAACGTGTAATCGAACATCGCGGTCACCGGCTGCGCCTTGGTTTCGAGATACGTGTTCACTTCGTTGTCCATCCACTCATCGCATTCGGCCTGCAGCTTTTCTTCCTTCTTGTTGTTCCAGGCCTTCTTCGCTTCCAGCCACGTGCGCAGGCGCTTCACCGGATCCTTGGTCCACGCGTCCTCGACTTCGTCCTTGCCGCGATAGCGACGTGCATCGTCGGCCGTAGTGTGATCACCAAGGCGATACGTCACGCATTCGACCACGCTGCCGCCCTTGCCGGCGCGCGCGCGTTCGACCGCATCGCCCATAGCCTTCTTGACCGCGATGATGTCGTTGCCGTCGACCTGTATGCAGTACAAACCGGCTGCGATGCCTTTCTGCGCCAGCGTCTTGGCGCCGGACTGGATCTTGCGCGGCACCGAGATCGCCCACTGGTTGTTGACGATCGCCGCGACCAGCGGCAGGTCGCGCGCGCCGGCCACGTTGATCGCACCGTAGAAGTCGGACTTGGACGAACCGCCGTCGCCGATGGTGCACACCGCGACGCGCTTTTCCTTGCGGATCTTGAACGCCAGCGCGGAGCCGGCCGCGTGCAGGCATTGCGTGCCGATCGGCACCGACCATGCGAAATCGTGCTTCGCAGGTTCGTTCTGGTAATCGTTGCCGCGCTCATCGCCGCCCCAGTACATGTACACGTCGCGCGGACGCACGCCGCGATACAACTGCGCGCCGTATTCGCGATAACTCGGCGCGAACACGTCTTCCGGCTTCAGCGCACTGCCGATGCCGACGTGGGTGGCTTCGTGGCCAAGGCACGATGCGTAAGTGCCGAGCTTTCCGGTACGTTGCAGCGCGATCGATTTGGTGTCGAACACGCGGGTGGAAACCATCAGCTTGTACAGCTCGACCATCTGGTCGATGTCCTGCGCGAAGTCGGGCAGGTCCTTCCTGACCTGCTTGCCCTCGGCGTCGAGGTATTGCAGGTATTCGATTTCAAACTTGGCGGCGATGGGCACGGGTTGCTCCCGGAAGAAGAAACGGGGATGCGAGGCTGCGGCCGCGCAGCGACGCAACGTGTGGTCTGTTCCCGCGACAAACCGCGCGAACGGGCCGCGCATTATCGCATGCACCACACACGGCCCGCAGCCCTCCGCAGTACGCCCGCGCATGTTGCGATGCAACACCCGAGCGGGTTGGCGCGCAGGAACCGCAACCGATTCCGGGTTCCGGCCCCGGATCAAGTCCGGGGCAAGCTCTGCGGCCGGTCCCGGAATGACCAATGGGTATTGTCATTCCGGGGCGACCCTGAGGGTCGAACCCGGAATCGGTTCTGATGCGGGTTAGATGCGGCAAGATTGCCATGCTCGCCATGCTCAACGCGAACGGACAAGCAGAACCGCGACAAACCACGAACGCGAACGGCTGTTCCTCGTCATTGCGTGAAACACACATTGCGTTACGCTTGTGCGGCTCACTCAGGGTGATTTCCATGACCGACGACAACCGGCGCGAGCTCGAAGCCGGCATCCAGCGCGACCTTTCCGGCCGCATGACCTACGCGAGTTATCTGCGCCTCGACACCTTGCTGTCCGCGCAGAGGCCGGTATCGGATCCCGAGTATCACGACGAGATGCTGTTCATCGTGCAGCACCACGTCGCGGAACTGTGGCTGAAGCTGATGATCCACGAGCTGCGCGCGACCATCGTCGACATCGATGCCGATCGCGCGGAGCAGGCACAGAAGAAACTCGCGCGCGTCAAGCGCATCCAGGACCAGTTGTTCAACGAGTGGGCCGTGCTGGAAACGATGACGCCGCACGAGTACCTGAAATTCCGCGACGCACTGGGCCCGTCGTCGGGCTTCCAGTCGGTGCAGTACCGCACGGTGGAATTCCTGCTCGGCAACAAGAACGCCGACATGCTGCCCGTGTTCGCGCACGACACCGAAGCGCAGGCGGGCCTGCGCGCGACGCTGGAATCACCGGGCCTTTATGACGCCGTGCTGCACTGGTTGGCGCGGCGCGGCCACGCGATTTCGCAAGCGATCCTCGATCGCGACGTGCGCCAAGGCTGGAAACGTGACGAATCGCTGCTGCCGGTGTTCCAGCGCATCTACGAGGCGCCGGAAAAGTTCTGGCCCGAATACCACCTGTGCGAAACGCTGGTGGACGTCGAGGAGAACTTTCAGCTCTGGCGCTTCCGCCACATGAAGGCGGTCGAACGCATCATCGGCCATCGCCCCGGCACCGGTGGCTCCTCGGGCGTCGGGTTCCTGAAAAAAGCACTTGACCTCACGTTCTTCCCGGAATTGCTGGAAGTGCGCACCGCGCTGCGCACGGGCTGAAGGCGACGCACAGCGGTGTGCCGCGTGCGCCTGCAGGCCGCGGTCGCAGCGGTCCGTTCCCATGTAAGGTGCGCTGACCCTTGCCACGCCATGCCACCATGACGACGACCGGCAGCGCCACGCCGCAGGCTGTACCGCAATTCCCGCAGTTGCTCGGCCACCCGCGCCCGCTGTGGATGCTGTTCATGACCGAGTTCTGGGAACGCTTCGCGTTCTATTCGGTCAGTTGGGCGCTGGCGCTGTACATCGTGCAGCAGTTCTACCACGGCGACCCGTCGGGGCAGGCGTGGGCCAGCGGCATCTTCGGCGCGTACACCGCGCTGATCTACGGCACCTGCCTGTTCGGCGGCTGGGTCGCCGATCGGGTGATCGGCTACCAGCGCAGCATCCTGCTGGGCGCGCTGGTGATGGCGGCGGGGCTGTTCGTGCTGATGCTGCCCGATCGCACCATGCTGCTGCTGGGCCTTGCCCTGGTGATCGTCGGCGACGGCCTGTTCAAGCCCAACATCTCGACCATGGTCGGGCAGTTGTACGGCCGCGACGATCCGCGCCGCGACCGCGGCTTCACGCTGTTCTACATGGGCATCAACGCGGGCGCGCTGGCGGCGCCGCTGCTGACCGGATGGATGGCGTCGCATTTCACTGCGACGCCGATGCAGCAGAATTTCCGGCTGGTGTTCGCCACCGCCGGCGTGGGCATGCTGCTGAGCCTGGTGTGGTTCTGGTTCGGCCGGAGGCAGCTCAAACACGTCGGGCGGCCGGCGCCGGGCGCGGAAGGCTGGTCGCGCGTGGGGCGGGTCGTGCTTGCCGTGATCGTCGGCGTGCCGCTGGTGTACCTGCTGCTGTCGAAGCTGGGCGCCGAGGGCCTGCAATGGCTGCTCGGACTGCTGTTCATCGTGGTCGCGGCGATGTTGCTGGTGGAAGCCGCGCGCCACGGCCGCGTGCAGGTGCATCGTGTGATCGCGATGCTGATCATCTTCGCGTTCAACGTGCTGTTCTGGATGTTCTACTACCAGTTCGGCACGTCGTTCAATTTCCTGGCCGAGAACATCGTGGACCGCGTGATGCCGGGCGGCTGGGTGTTTCCGGTCGGCTGGTTCCAGTCGATCAGCCCGCTTTCGATCATCGTGTTCGCGCCGCTGGTGACATTGGCATGGGCCGGGCTGGACCGGCGCCGCATGGAGCCTTCGATCCCGCGCAAGTTCGGTTTCGGGCTGCTGTTCAACAGCCTCGGATTCCTGGTGCTGATGTTCGCGCTGTCGAAACTGCTCGGCGCGAACGGCCTGATTCCGTTCTGGCCGCTGGTGCTGTGCTACGTGCTGCAGACCTGGGGCGAACTGTGCCTCTCGCCGATCGGCCTGTCGATGGTTACCAAGCTGGCGCCCCCGCGGCTGGTCGGCTTCGCGATGGGCGGCTGGTTCCTGTCGCTGGCGGTGGGCGGCAATTTGTCGGGGCTGTTCGCCAGCCGTGTGGCCGGCAGCGGCGGCATGACCGTGACGTCGGCGCTGTCGGGCTTCACCTTCGGGTTCTGGCTGCTGCTGGGTGCGGGCGTGTTGCTGCTGCTGATTTCGCCGCTGGTAAACCGGTTGATGCACGGGGTCAAATAGCCACACCCGTCCCGCCAGCAAGCAGCTTTTCAAGAATCCGCGCCAGCCAGCGTTGTTCGTCGGCATCCAGGCGTTCGAGGAACGCGCGCTCGTGTTGCCGCGCCAGCGGCGCGACTACATCGTGGATTCGCCAGCCCTCGGCCGACAACCGCAGCACCGACCGACGCTTGTCGCCCGCGTGGGTACGCCGGAGCACGCGGCCGTCGGCAACCAGCCGCGCCAACGCACGGCTGATCGCCACCTTGTCCATCGCGGTCAACCGCGCCACCGCGCGCGCCGAAAGGCCCTCGCCATCGTAGCGCGCCAGCACCGCCATCACCCGCCATTCGGTGGTGCCGAGGTCGAAACGCTCGCGATACTCGCGCGCGATCTCCTCGCTGACCGTATTGGATACGATCGACAGCTGGTACGGCACGAACTTTTCCAGCTCGATCGGGGCGTGCCTTGGC
>DATFGL010000155.1:0-3239 GCA_035249465.1 Rhodanobacteraceae bacterium
AAGGAGGTCGAGCCGCTGGTCGACAAGTTGTTCGTGAGCCGCGACCCGCACATGATCTTCTGGATGCCGATCATCATTGTCAGCATCTTCTTCGTGCGCAGCATCGCGGTTTACATCGAGAGCTACGGCAGCGCCTACGTCGGACGCAGCGTAGTGCAGGACATGCGCCGCCGCATCTTCGACAAGTACCTGCGCATGCCGACGACGTTCTTCGATCGCGAATCGTCGGGCCAGCAGATTTCGCGGATCACCTACACCAGCGAACAGGTTGCGCAGGCCACCACGGATTCCGCCAAGATCGCGATCGTCGACGGTCTGACGGTGGTCGGCCTGGTCGCGATGATGTTGTGGACAAGTTGGCTGCTGACGCTCGCGCTGCTGGTGATGGTGCCTTCGATCGGAATACTCGTCACCTACGTCAGCCGGCGCTACCGCCGCATCAACACCACCATCCAGGACGTCGTTGGGCGCGTCACCGGCGTGGTCGAGGAAGTGGTCGGCGCGCACCGCGAGGTCAAGGTGTTCGGCGGCCAGGATTACGAAGCGAAGCGCTTCGACGACGTTACCGATCGCACGCGCAAGTTGAACATCAAGGTTGCGGCCACCAACGGTCTGTCCACCGCATTCGTGCAGCTCGCTGCCGCAGTCGCATTGGCTTTGATCGTGTTCTTCGCCACGCGGCCATTCATGGCCCACCGGGGCTTGACGGCGGGCGGCTTCATGCGCCTGTTCATGTGCATGGGCGGCATCCTGCCGTCATTGAAGCGCCTGACCACGGTGCAGTCCAACATCCAGCGCGGGCTCGCCGCGGCGCAGGAACTGTTCGGGATCATCGACGCGCCGGTCGAGCGCGACGAAGGCACGCGCGTGGTCGAGCGTTGCCGGGGCGACGTCGAATTCCGCGACGTGCACCTGACCTATGCGGGGGCGAGCACGGCCGCGCTGCGCGGCATTTCACTGGACTGTCCGCCTGGTTCGATCACGGCGCTGGTCGGACGTTCGGGCAGCGGCAAGTCAAGCCTCGCCAGCCTGATCCCGCGTTTCTACGAGCCCACCTCGGGCGAAGTGCTTCTCGACGGGCATCCGTTGGGTGACTACACCCTGCGCAGCCTGCGCGCGCAGATCGCGTGGGTCGGGCAGGACGTGGTGTTGTTCGACGACACGATCGCGAAGAACATCGCCTACGGTGCGCTCGCGGGTGCAAGCGAAGCCGCGATCACCGCGGCGGCCGAAGCCGCGAACGCCATGGAGTTCGTCCGCGAACTTCCCGCAGGCATCCACAGCCGGGTGGGTGAAGGCGGCGTGCTCTTGTCGGGTGGGCAACGCCAGCGCATCGCGGTGGCGCGCGCGTTGCTGAAGAACGCGCCGATCCTCGTGCTGGACGAAGCCACCAGCGCACTCGACACCGAATCGGAGCGGTTGATCCAGGACGCGCTGTCGCGCTTGATGAAGAACCGCACCACGTTGGTGATCGCGCATCGGCTTTCCACGGTCGAACATGCGGACCAGATCGTGGTGCTGGACCAGGGGCACATCGTCGAGCGCGGCACCCACGCCGAGTTGCTCGCGCGTGGCGGCAAGTACGCCGCGCTGTACCACCTGCAATTCCGCGACGCGGCGACCGCCGCGGCCTGAGCGCGGCCGCCACCATGACCATCGCGGACGACCTGCAAAACCGCTGGTACGTAGATCGCGCGCCGCCGTGGTGGACGCGACCGCTGGCCGCGTCGTACGGCAGCGTAACCGCCGCGCGTCGCGGGATGTACCGCCACGGCTGGTTGCGCAGCGAACGGTTGCCGGTGCCGGTGATCGTTGTCGGCAACATCGTGGCGGGCGGCGCGGGCAAGACGCCGCTCACGATCGCGTTGGTGCAAGGTTTGCGTGAGCGCGGTTTCAGGCCCGGCGTGGTCAGCCGCGGTTACGGCGGTACCGCTCGCGCGCCCATGCTGCTGGATGCGCAACCCGATCCCGCGGTGACGGGCGATGAGCCGGCATTGATCCGCGTGCGTACCGGCGTGCCGGTCGCCATCGCGGCGAAGCGGGTCTTGGCGGCGCGACTACTGGTGTCCGAAGCCGTCAATGTCATCGTCGCCGATGACGGTCTGCAGCATTACGCACTGGCGCGCGACGTCGAGATTTGCGTCATCGATGGCGCGCGTCGCTTCGGCAATGGGCGCCTGCTGCCGGCCGGCCCGTTGCGCGAACCTGAGTCTCGTTTGCGCACGGTCGATTTCATCGTGTGCAATGGCGGTGATGCGCACAATGGCGAAGTCCCGATGCATCTGGCACTTGCCGATGCGGTAACCCTCGCCGAACCCGCGCGGACTTCACCGCTGGTGGCGTTTTCCGGCACGCGCGTACGCGCGGTAGCGGGCATCGGCCACCCGGCACGGTTCTTCGATGCGCTGCGCGCGCTCGGCATCGACGTGATCGCGCATCCGTTTCCCGATCATCACCGCTATACGGCGGTCGATCTGGAATTCGGCGACGGCTTGCCCGTGCTGATGACCGAAAAGGATGCGGTCAAGTGCCGTGCTTTCGCGAAGGAAAATGCCTGGGCGGTGCCGGTGACGGCCGAATTGCCGGTGTCATTTTTCGATGCGGTTGCCGCGCACCTGGACCGCCCGGCCGCGCATCAGCCTCGATAACGCAAGGTGGTCGCCGTGCGCAACGCCGGAAGGAAGCACAAGCGAAATCGTCTGCGCCGCGGTGCGCTTCACTGCCGGATCGATGCCAATCGACGTGACGGCCCCGGTAAGGAGTAGCATCGCTCATTGCTGCTTACGCATCCGGCCCCGGAGGCCCTGCATGTCCAAGACAGTCCATTTGAAGGTAAACGGTCAGTCGCACGACGTCTCGGTCGAACCTGGCACCCGGTTGCTGTACGTGTTGCGGGACGATCTCGGGCTGCACGGACCAAAGTTCGGCTGCGGCTTGTCGCAGTGCGGCGCGTGCACGATCCACCTGGACGGGCAGGCGGTTCGCTCCTGTGTGTTGCCGGTGGAAGCGGCCGAGGGCCACGCCGTCACCACGCTCGAAGGACTCGGCACGATCGAGCATCCGGATCCGCTGCAGCAGGCGTTCATCGACGAACAGGCCGTGCAGTGCGGTTACTGCATCAACGGCATGATCATGACGGCCAAGGCGCTGCTGAAGGCGAACCCGCACCCGACGCGCGACGACATCAAGCAGGCACTGGACGGCAACCTGTGCCGCTGCGGCACGCACATGCGCATCGT
>DATFGL010000156.1:0-2192 GCA_035249465.1 Rhodanobacteraceae bacterium
TTGCCTGGCGCAGCGTGGAACGTGCAGCCGATCCTGCAGTCGGGCGCGCACAGCTGGAACCAGACCATGCCGGTCGATCCCGCGCGGGCCGCATTCGATCCGGATTCGGGCGAGCTGAAAGGCCCGCTCACGTTCGGTTACGCGTTGAGCCGCCTGTCGCCCAGTCCCGACAAGAACCAGCAGCGCGCAGTGGTGATCGGCGGCGGCGATTTCCTGTCCAATGCGTTCCTCGGCGACGCCGGCAACCTCGCGTTCGGCGAGCGCGTGTTCGACTGGCTGCTGGGCGACGACGCGCTGGCCGCCGTGGCGCAACCCGCGCCCGACAGCGTGATGAAACCGACGCGCGCGCAGCTCGGCGCACTCACCTTCGGCTATCTGACCGCGCTGCCGATCCTGTTGATCCTGATCGGCCTCGCGATCAATTGGCGGCGGCGCCGGCGGTGACCCGCGCGAACCGCAACCTTGCCGTGCTCGGTGCCATCGCGATCCTGCTGGTGGCGCTGGTGTTGTGGGTCGGGCGCCGCGAATACCTGCGCGACCCGCCCGTCGTCTCGCCGCTCGATCCCGCTGCCGTGACGAGGGTCGAACTCGACATTCCGCCGGTCGCGCCGCAGGTGTTCGAGCGCCGCGGTGACGGCTGGTGGCGCGTGCAGCCTTCGGAAGTGCGCGCCGACGATGCGCGCGTGCAACGCCTCGCCAACCTCGCCGCGACGCCGGTGTCGCGCTGGATGACGGCGTCCGGCATCGACCTGGCCAAAGTGGGACTGGAACATCCTTCGGCAACGCTGGTGTTGAACGGCGTGCGTCTCGATTACGGCGGCCTCACCGCAATCGACGAGCTGCGCTACGTGAAGGTCGGCGGCGAGGTGGCGCTGGTGCCGCGGCAGTATTCTCCGGAAGTGACCCTCACCAAACCGAACTCCGAGTAATCAACCCACAACTCGTCATTCCGGGGCCATCGCCAGCATCATCGGCGATGGAACCCGGAACCTAGCGCCTTTCCTGGAGGTGCGTGTAAACGCGAAGGCGCCGGGTCCCGGATATCGCTTCGCGACTGCGTTTGCAGGATCGCGAACGCTGAAGGCGGCGCGTAGCGCGAGCGCCATGGATGGCGCGAGTAATTCCGGGATGACGAACATAAACAAAACTCCGCTGCTTCCCATGCCCGAACTCCCCGAAGTCGAAACCACAAAGCGCGGCATCGCGCCGTTCGTGACGGGCCGCGTGGTGGAACGCGTGCTGCTGCGCAGGAAGGATTTGCGCTGGCCGGTCCCGCGCACACTCGTGACGAAACTTCCGGGGCGGCGCATCGACGCGGTCGAACGCCGCGCGAAATACCTGCTGCTGCACACGCAAGCCGGCTCGGCGCTGTTGCACCTCGGCATGTCGGGTTCGTTGCGCATCACCGACCCGGACTTGCCGCCGCGCACGCACGACCACTACGACCTGGTTTTCGATTCCGGACAAGCGCTGCGTTTCAACGACCCGCGCCGCTTCGGATGCTTGTTGTGGCAGAACCCCGGCGAAACGCATCCGCTGCTGCGGAACCTCGGCCCCGAACCGCTCGGTGACGCGTTCGACGGCGACTGGCTGTGGAACGCATCGCGCGGGCGCAGCGCGGCGGTCAAGACATTCCTGATGGACCAGTCCATCGTGGTCGGCGTCGGCAACATCTATGCCAGCGAGGCACTGTTCGCGGCCGGCGTGCATCCCCGGCGCGCGGCCGGCGCGGTGTCGCGCACGCGTTACGCGCGAATCGCGGCGGAAACCCGGCGCATCCTGAATCACGCGATCACGCGCGGCGGCACCACGCTGCGCGATTTCCTCGCGCCCGACGGTGCACCGGGTTATTTCGAGCAGGAACTGTTCGTGTACGGCCGCGCAGGTGAACCGTGCAAGGCGTGCGGCACACCGATCCGTGCGCAGGTGATCGGCCAGCGCATGACCTACTGGTGTCCGCATTGCCAAAATTGATTTGCGATCATCCCTGATCGCTGCTTCGTTGATGGTTCGCACCACGGGACGCCATCCAAGTCACGAAGCACCAGAACGGCCATAGAGCCGCCATCCGTGGCCAAGAGCTCCCTGGCCTGACTTCTCACCAAAAGCGCGCGCACTTTGCATGACAGGCGTCACGCGACAACGCCGCCCGTGATTCGCCACAATGCACCTCGTCCGGCTGCAGGAGACGA
>DATFGL010000157.1:0-3252 GCA_035249465.1 Rhodanobacteraceae bacterium
GTCATGTCCAAAGAGAAATTCGAGCGCAAGAAGCCGCACGTGAACGTGGGGACGATCGGACACGTGGACCACGGCAAGACGACGCTGACGGCGGCGCTGACGAAGGTGGGTGCCGAGCGGTTTGGCGGTGAGTTCAAGGCGTATGACGCGATCGATGCGGCGCCGGAAGAGAAGGCGCGCGGGATCACGATTTCGACGGCGCACGTGGAGTACGAGAGTCCGAAGCGGCATTACGCGCACGTGGACTGCCCGGGGCATGCGGACTACGTGAAGAACATGATCACGGGTGCGGCGCAGATGGACGGTGCGATCCTGGTGGTGAGTGCGGCGGATGGTCCGATGCCGCAGACGCGCGAGCACATTCTGCTGGGTCGCCAGGTGGGGGTGCCGTACATCGTGGTGTACATGAACAAGGCCGACATGGTGGATGACGCCGAGCTGTTGGAGCTGGTCGAGATGGAAGTGCGTGAGCTTCTGTCGAAGTACGAGTTTCCGGGCGACGACACCCCGATCATCAAGGGTTCGGCGCTGAAGGCCCTCGAGGGCGACCAGTCGGAGATCGGCATTCCGAGCATTGTGAAGCTGGTGGATGCGCTGGATGAATACATTCCGGAGCCCAAGCGCGACATCGACATGCCGTTCCTGATGCCGGTGGAGGACGTGTTCTCGATTTCGGGCCGCGGCACGGTGGTGACGGGCCGTATCGAGCGTGGCGTGATCAAGGTGGGTGAAGAAGTCGAGATCGTGGGCATCCGCCCGACCCAGAAGACGGTGGTGACGGGCGTGGAGATGTTCAGGAAGCTGCTGGACCAGGGCCAGGCCGGCGACAATGCGGGTCTTCTGCTGCGCGGCACCAAGCGTGAAGAGGTCGAGCGCGGGCAGGTGTTGTGCAAGCCGGGCAGCATCACGCCGCACACCAAGTTCGAGTCGGAGGTGTACTGCCTTTCGAAGGACGAAGGCGGTCGTCATACGCCGTTCTTCAAGGGTTATCGTCCGCAGTTCTACTTCCGCACGACGGACATCACGGGTGCGGTGGAATTGCCGGCGGGGGTGGAGATGGTGATGCCTGGCGACAACGTGAAGATGGTGGTGACGTTGATCCACCCGATCGCGATGCAGGAAGGCTTGAGGTTTGCGATCCGCGAAGGCGGCCGCACGGTGGGTGCGGGCGTGGTGACGAAGGTTATCGAGTAACGGTTATTGCTGCGCGACTTGGGTCTGGAGTTTCCTGGCAAGGCAACGCGGCGCAGCAACAACTCCCGGTGTTCATGCGACCAGAAGCAGGTCGCATAACACCGGGGAAAGCAGAAAAGCGAAAAGCAAACAGCGAAAGCTGACGAACGTTCTTTAGCGAGCAAACGAACATGGCAACCCAGAACATCCGCATCCGGCTGAAGGCTTACGACCACCGCCTGATCGACAAGTCAGCCAGCGAGATCGTGGAAACGGCCAAGCGCACGGGCGCGCAGGTGCGTGGCCCGATTCCGCTGCCGACCAAGATCGAGCGCTACACCATCCTGGTGTCGCCACACGTGGACAAGGATGCCCGCGACCAGTACGAAACCCGCACCCACAAGCGCGTGCTGGACATCGTCGATCCGAACGACAAGACCGTGGATGCGCTGATGAAGCTCGACCTCGCCGCTGGCGTGGACGTGCAGATCAAGCTGGGTTGAGGGACAAGACATGAGCATCGGACTGGTTGGAAAAAAATGCGGCATGAGCCGGCTCTTCACCGAAGACGGCCGCTCGGTCCCCGTCACGCTGATCGAGGCGACGCCGAACCGCGTTACCCAGGTCAAGACTGCCGACACTGACGGTTACGTCGCGGTGCAGGTCACTGCGGGCGCCAAGCGTGCTTCGCTGCTGGGCAAGCCGGCCAAGGGCCACTTCGCGAAAGCGAAGGTCGAGCCGGGTCGTGGCCTGTGGGAATTCCGTCTTGAGGACAAGGATGCCGACAAGTACGCCGTCGGCGCCGAGATCAAGGTGGACGACGTGTTCAAGGTCGGCCAGATCGTGGACGTCGCGGGCGTGTCCAAGGGCAAGGGTTTTCAGGGCACGATCAAGCGCCATCACTTCACGATGGGCGACGCCACCCACGGCAACTCGCTGTCGCATCGTGCGCCGGGTTCGATTGGCCAGCGCCAGACGCCGGGCCGCGTGTTTCCCGGCAAGAAGATGGCCGGTCACATGGGCGCCGTGAATCGTTCGGCGATGAATCTCGAAGTGGTCAGTATCGACGCCGAGCGTCATCTGATCGCCGTCAAGGGCGCGGTGCCCGGCGCCACCGGCGGCGACGTGGTCGTGCGCCCGGCGGCCAAGGCATAACGGAGCTTACGTCATGGAACTCAATGTGATTGGCGCGAATCCGGTGCAGGTTTCCGAAGCGATCTTCGGCGCCGCGTTCCGCCAGGATCTCGTGCATCAAGTGGTGGTGGCGTACCGCAATGCCGGTCGCGCCGGTACCAAGGCGCAGCTGAACCACACGCGCCTCTCGGGCACCACCAAGAAATTCAAGCGCCAGAAGGGCGGCGGCGCCCGCCACGGCGATTACCGTGCGCCGATCTTCGTTGGTGGCGCGCGCGCGTTCGCGGCGCAGCCGCGTGACTTCGCGCAGAAGGTCAACCGCAAGATGTACCGCGGCGCGCTGTGCTCGATGCTGGCCGAACTGAATCGCCAGGGCCGCCTCAAGGTCGTCCCGGAATTCGCGGTGGACGCCCCGAAGACCAAGGTGCTGATCGGCAAGCTTGGTGAAATCGAAGCCAGCGGCCGTACCCTGATCGTGACGCAAGCGGTGGACGAGAAGCTGTTCCTCGCTGCACGCAACAACCCGAACATCGTCGATGTCATCGATGTCGATGGCATCAACCCGGTCGCGCTGGCCGCGGCCGACCAAGTCGTCGTGACCGTCGATGCGGTGAAGAAGATCGAGGAGTGGCTGGCATGAGCGACGATCGCATTTTGTCGGTGCTGCATGCGCCGCACGTTTCGGAAAAGAGCACCCGCCTTTCCGAACACAACCAGTACGTTTTCGCGGTGGCGCAGGACGCCACCAAGGCCGATGTCAAGTCCGCCGTCGAAAAGATGTTCGACGTCAGCGTGGTGTCGGTGAACATGGCCAACATCAAGGGCAAGCTGAAGACCTTCCGCTTCCGCCCGGGTCGCAAGGCCAATGTCCGCAAGGCTTACGTGCGTCTGGCCGACGGCCAGAGCATCGATGTCGCTGCGGGCAAGGCCTGAGCTCAGGAGTCA
>DATFGL010000158.1:0-11668 GCA_035249465.1 Rhodanobacteraceae bacterium
CCCAGCACCCGCGGCCCGCGCGCGCCGGTGACCGAAGGCAGGTTGCCCGCGATGTTTTCGAGGCGCGCCCGTGCCAGCCACGCGAAACCCACCGCCTCGACGAAATCAGGGTCGACATCCAGTGCCGCGGTGGTGTCAAGTTTCACGCCGGGCAATTCGGCGCGCAGTGCATCCATCAATGCGCCGTTGTGCACGCCGCCGCCGCAGGCGTATACCTCGCGGGTTGCCGGTGCGTGCCTGCGCAGGGCATCGGCGATGCTGCGTGCCGACAGCTGCAGCAAGGTGGCTTGCACGTCTTGCGGCGCGGGTCCTTGCTGCAGCCGTGCATCCAGCCAGTCGAGGTTGAACACTTCGCGGCCGGTGCTTTTCGGCGGCGGCGCGGCGAAGTACGGATCGTCGAGCAGGCGAGCCAGCAGGCCGGGATCGGCGCGACCGCTGCTGGCCCACGCCCCGCCTTCGTCGCGCGCGATGCCGCGTACGCGCAGCGACCATGCGTCCATCAGGCAGTTGGCCGGGCCGGTGTCGAAACCGAGCACGGGTTGTCCCGGCACCAGCAGCGTCAGGTTGGCGATGCCGCCGAGGTTCAACACCGCGCGAGGGATTGCGGGATCGGCCAGCACAGCGGCGTGCAACGCCGGCAGCAGTGGCGCACCCTGCCCGCCCGCCGCGACATCGGCGCGGCGGAAGTCCGCCACCGTGATGATGCCCGTACGTTCGGCGATGACATTGGGATCGCCGAGTTGCAGCGTGAACGGATGCGGCCCGGAGGGACGATGGCAGATGGTCTGGCCATGCGAACCGAGCGCAGTGACTGCGTGCGGGGCCACGTTCGCTTCGCGCAGCAGTCCCAGGGCGGCATCGGCGAAACACGCGCCGATCTCGACATCGAGGTGGCCCATGCCATCCAGCGTGATCGCGGCATCGTTGCGCGCCAGCGCAACGATGCGCACGCGCAGATCATCCGGGTAAGGCGACGTGCGTGCAGCGATGACTTCCAGCTTGGGAGCGAGCCGCACCAGTGCGGCGTCGATGCCGTCGGCGCTGGTGCCGGAAATCAACCCGAGATAGAGCGGCGCGGCGTCAGCCACGGGCCACGCGATCAGTCGGCTGCGACCGTGGTGGCGCGACCGCTGTCCGCGCGCGCCAGGCGCTGGGTGGCGTTGTCGATCATCTGGATGCGCGCCACCATCGGAGCGGACTGCGCCTTGAATGCCACCATCAGCTTGCCGGACAGCGGCTGCGGCTGCGGCATCGTCACCGTCAGCGGATTTTCCGGTCTGCCGTCCACTCTCACTTCGTAATGGAGGTGCGGGCCGGTGGCAAAACCGGTCTGGCCGACATAGCCGATCACTTCGCCCTGGGTCACGCGCGAACCCACACGCAGACCCGATGCGAAGCGCGACATGTGACCATAAGCCGTGGTGTATTCGGGGGTGTTCTTGATCGCGATGAAATTGCCGTAGCCGTGCACCCAGCCCCGGCGGACGATCGTGCCATCGCCGGCCGCGTGCACCGGCGTGCCGATCGGCGCGGCGTAATCGACGCCCTTGTGCAGGCGGGTGTAGCCCAGTACCGGATCCTTGCGCATGCCGAACGTGGACGACAGGCGCGTGAACGAGACCGGCGTGCGCAGCAAGCCCTTGCGCAGCGGGCGGCCATCCTGGCTGTAATAAGCGACGCTGCCATCGCCCTGCTTGAATCGGTAGGCGGTGTAGCGATGGCCGTTGTTGACGAACTCCGCGGCGAGGATGTTGCCGGCGCCGGAATACTTGCCGTCGCGATAGATGTCGTCGTACACGACGGTGAATCGGTCGCCCTTTTTCAGGTCCTTGATGAAGTCGATGTCGTACTTGAAGACGTCGGCGAGCTTCAACACCATGGTTTCCGACAGGCCGGCCTTCTCGCCGGCCGCAAACAGCGAGCCTTCGACCTCGCCATGCGCGAAATGCACGCGGCGCTCGACCGGGAGTGCGGAGACCTGCGCCTTCAGGCTGCCGTCCTGTTGCGAGGTGAGTGTCACCTGGGTCGCGGAGTCGGGGCTGTAACGGAAACCCTTGAAATGACCTTGCGGGCCGGTCAGGAACGCGACCTGGTCACCGGGATGCAGCGTTTTGAGCGCGCCGGTATCCTTGCCGCTCGCCATCACGCTGGCGAGGTCGGTGCCGTTGAAGCCTTGGCTCTGGAAAATTTCGGACAGGGTTTCGCCGGGCTGCACTTCCACGGTCTTCCACGAGGCGACCGCCGGTTGCGCGGTTTCTTTCGGCGCAGGCGGCAACTGCAGCGCCAGTGTTTCGCGCGTCACCGGTTGCACCGCATCGTGGTGGATGATGCTGGCCCATGCGGGAATGCCGAGCAGCGTCAACAGCACCAGCAGGCATGCACCACCACCGAGAATCCAGCCTTCACGCGCCCAGCGGAACTTGCTCGACGGCGCATCCGCATGAAACGACCAGTGCGCGCAGCGCGAATAAAAGTGGGAATGGCATTGACGGGTCTTGCGACGGATCGCCTGGCGACGAACAACATGAGGAGTGACGCGACGGAGGTGGCGATCCATCGGAAGGTTCCGGAAAATGGGCGGAGACGCACAACGGGCCGTACCATAGGAGCCTGTGAAGCGTGCGTCAATCCCTTGCCGGACAAAGATTTGCACGTGATTTTGCAGTTAACACATAATTAACCGACACATCACTCTTGTGGCTTGACGCGACGCCCTGTTTTGCAAGGGCGTGGCCATGCCGCCACTTCCGGAAGACACGATGTCTGCAGATCCCCAGGCCTTGGCCCTCATCCATCGCGGCGCGGCTGACGTCATCAAGGATGACGAGCTCGAAGCGCGCCTCGCGCTCGGCCGCCCGTTGCGCATCAAGGCGGGCTTCGACCCCACCGCGCCGGATCTGCACCTCGGCCACACCGTGCTGCTCAACAAGATGCGCCAGTTCCAGGATCTCGGGCACACCGCGATTTTCCTGATCGGCGATTTCACGGGAATGATCGGTGATCCGACCGGCAAGAACGTGACGCGGAAACCGCTGACGCGCGAAGAGGTGCTGGCGAACGCCGACACCTACGCGAAGCAGGTGTTCAAGGTGCTCGATCGTGATCGCACCGAAGTGCGTTTCAATTCCGAATGGTTCGGCAAGATGGACGCGACCGACATGGTCCGGCTGGCCGCGCAGCACACCGTCGCGCGGATGCTGGAGCGCGACGATTTCGCCAAGCGCCACGCTGCGCAACAACCGATCGCGATCCACGAATTCCTGTATCCATTGGTGCAGGGCTACGATTCGGTGGCGTTGAAATGCGACGTCGAGCTCGGCGGTACCGACCAGCGTTTCAACCTGCTGATGGGGCGTGGCCTGCAGGAACACTTCGGCCAGCCGGCTCAGATCGTGCTGACGATGCCGTTGCTGGAAGGCATCGACGGTGTGCACAAGATGTCGAAGTCGCTCGGCAATTACATCGGCATCGACGAACCCGCGATCGACATGGTGACCAAGACCATGAAGATTGGTGACGAGTTGATGTGGCGCTGGTTCGAGCTGTTGAGCTTTGACGTGTCGCTGGACGAACTGGTCACGATGCAGCACGACGTCGCCAGTGGCGCATTGAATCCGCGTGACGCGAAACTGCGGCTGGCGCGCGAACTCGCCGCGCGTTTCCACGGCGCGGCCGAAGCCGAGCAGGCCATCGCCGGCTGGCACGCGGTGGTGACCGGCGAGGGCGATACGTCTTCGCTTCCGCTCAGCGACATCGTGGTTCCCGTCGAAGGCTTGCGCCTGCCGGCGTTGTTGACCGCGGCGGGGTTGACGTCCAGCAATTCCGAAGCCAACCGCAAGTTGAAGGAACGCGCGGTGCGCATCGACGCGCACGTGGTGGAAGATCCGCAGCGCGTGTTCGCTGCGGGGTTCGAAGGCGTGCTGCAGGTCGGGAAGCGCAATTTCGCGCGGGTCCGGCTGCGAACGGAATGAAACCTGCTGCGCTCGACAACTTGCGCGCCGGCGGTGCTCGACTGCGAAGACAGGATGCCGGAGCGAACATTCGCGCAGCGAATGGCCCGAAGGACGAGCCGCGGATGCGGCGAGTCAATGCTCACGTACTGGCGGGTACGCTCCGCTTCCTGCGCTCCGGGGTCACGAACCTGCCTTCGCTCGCGACGCTTTAATTTTGTTCGCATTGTCCGCACTCGGTAAAAGGGGCGCGGCGTCCTGATACGTCGCGCTCCCTCCATTTCCCTTCCGGGAAACCTCGGTCAGTACGTGACGGGCGAATCGATGGTCTTGCGCGTTCCCGTCAAGGTTCCCTTGATGGGGATGCCGCCCGGCAGGATGATGTGGTAGTTCGTATCGTAGATGGTGAACACGAACGTTCCGGTATACGAACTGCCATCCTTGCTCAGGGTGACGGTCTCCTGGAGATGGCCCGGCCCGACGAACGTGTTGTCAATGTCGACGCCGTTCGCGTTCACGTTTTGCGCCCACCCCAGCATGAAATGGTTGAGCATGTAGGTTCGAGGGCCCGTTTGTGCCCAGGTTCCCATGCAGATGTTGGCATCCGCAGCAGGCCTCCCCGAATTCGTGGTTTCGGTGCCGTCCGCGTGCCAGGCAATGTAGGCGTGATCCATCACGGTGCCATCCGGCACGCTGGTGGGGCCGTTGCCTTCGGCGGTCAAGGTCGTCTCGTAGAAGCCTGCGATCGGTTCGATGAATTGCAGCGGATTGGGAATGGTTTTCGTGTGTGCCGCTGGGGCGGCGGCGAGAAACATCATTCTGGCGGCCGAAGCCGACATCTTGGCTGGTGGCGCAATGGTCCACTGGCCGTTGGCCGACCTGACCAGGTTCAGTCCGCAGGCTTCGGCCTGGTGGGTCACGGCGACACCGGACAGGCCGATCACGGCCATCGCAATGGATGCATACAAACGGGTGTTCATGGCGCTCTCCTCATGGTGTGGTGACGGTTTTCCGGCCCCGTGCAGACTTCCGCGGGTGCCTCTGTCATTCGGGAAATCCGTTCGGCGATTACGGCTGCGGGTGCCCGCGGGCAATCGCGTAGGGGGAGGTTGAAGAGGCGACGGGCCCCGGGGAGAACCCGGCCGAGGTTCGGCTAAGGTAAGCCCATGTTCGTCGACGTGCCCAGCCGCCAACACGCGCACCCGCGCTGGGTTACCCCGGTGCTGGTGGTCGCCTGCGTGGCTTGTTACCTGTGGTTGATGCTGTCGGCGACCGCGACGCGCTACGTGCTGCTGGGTGACTGGGGCACGGTGCCGGGGCGGCTATTCCAGCACGGCCAGATTCTGCATGCCGGTTTGTGGCTGCGGCCGTTCACGTCGCTGTTCATGCACGCCGACTGGATCCACCTTCTGGGCAACATGCTGTTTCTGGTGATCTTCGGCTTGCCGGCGGAACGCGCGCTCGGTTCCCGGCGGTTCCTGTTCCTGTTCCTGGTTGGCGGGGCGTTCGCCAACCTTGTCGGGGCATGGACCCTGTCGGGTCAGCTGCGCCCGATCATCGGTTGCAGCGGCGCCGTGTCGGCGACGCTCGGCGCCTACCTCGCGCTGTTTCCGCGTGCGCACCTCGGGCTGGTACTGCCGCTGGGGTTGTACCTGCAGTTCATCCGCGTGCCGGCCGCGCTCCTGATCGGCATGTGGGTGTTGCTGCAACTGCTGTTCACCTGGGCGGGCCCGGGTTTCGGCGCTGTGGTCTGGTGGGCGCACCTTGCCGGCTTCGGGTTCGGCATCCTGTTCGCGCTGGTTTCGCGCGGCGCGGTGGAGCGAAGGCTGCGCCGGCGAAGCTACTGACCGTCACGCCGCCGCGCGTTGACGCGACAAAGCCGCGTGCGCGAAACGTTCCAGCAGCAAACGAGCGGCTTCGGTCTCCCGGACATCGGCGAGCAATGTGTCTGGATCGAGTCCTTCGTCGCGCAAGGTGTCGGCGCGCACTTCGATGTATGCGCGCATGAAGTCGGGAGTGAATTCGGGGTGGAATTGCGAGGACAACGCATGCGGCGCGTAGCGCAGCAATTGGTGTGGGTCGCGTTGCGAGTGCGCCAGTACCTCCGCGCCGGGTGGCGGTTCCAGCACCGATTGCCGGTGCGTCGTCTGCGCGGGAAACGAGGGCGGCAACTCGCGGAAGCCCGGCGCTTCACCCGATGCAAGACGGGTGATGGACTCGGTGCCGATCTCGCGGCCCGCTGGCAGCCAGCCGACCGTACCGCCCAGCGCATGGGCCATCAACTGGTGGCCGTAGCACACGCCGAACAAAGGCGTTTCCGCATCCATTGCATCGCGAATCCATCCGGCGGTGTGCTCGCTCCAATCCGCGCGTTCGGTGACCATGGCCGCGGAGCCCGTGATCACGGCGCCGGCGATCTCCGCCGGTTCCGGCAGGGCTTCCCCCGCGTCCACGCGCACCACGCACATCTGCGCGGTGTGCAATCGCATCGCATCGCGGAACCAGTCTGCGAACCCGCCGAATCGCAAGCGCAGCGCATCGGGGGCTTCGCCGGTCTGGATCAGCAGCAAGGAGTGCATTGGCATGTTCGGCAGTCGCGCTGCGTGCAGCATAGCGGCAACCGTCGCTTTTCAGGCAGCCGGGAGTACCGACAGCACTTCCTCGACGGTGGTGAGCCCGCGACGGACTTGCGTTGCCGCGGAAATCCGGAGCGGCTGCATACCCTCTTCCAGCGCGAATCCCGTGAAGCCCGCGAGATCGAGTTGCGGCGTGACCATGCCGCGCAGGCGCGGACTGACCGTCATCATCTCGTACACGCCGGTGCGCCCGAGATAGCCGGTGTTGCGGCACTCGAGGCAGCCGACCGGTTCGTACACCTCGGCGGGCGGCGGGATGACCCAGCCGCGCGTCAGCACCGACCAGGTTTGCGGGTCCTGCTTCGCCTTGACCTTGCAATGCGGACACAACGTGCGCACCAGGCGCTGTGCGACCACGCCTGCGAGCGTGGACTGGATCAGGTAATGCGGCACGCCGAGGTCGAGCAGACGCGTGATCGCGGACGGCGCGTCATTGGTGTGCAGGGTCGACAGCACGAGGTGTCCTGTCAACGATGCCTGCACCGCCATCTGCGCGGTTTCGAGATCGCGGATTTCGCCGACCATGATGATGTCCGGGTCCTGCCGCAACAAAGTGCGCACGCCGGCCGCGAAGTCGAAATCGATCGCGGGTTGCACCTGTGACTGGTTGAACTCCGGCGACACCATTTCGATCGGGTCTTCGACGGTGCACACGTTGAGTTCCGGACGCGCGAGATGCTTCAGCGTGGAATACAACGTCGTCGTCTTGCCCGAGCCGGTCGGGCCGGTCACCAGCACGATCCCGTGCGGGCGCTCCACCATTTCGCGCCAGGTTTTTTCCTCCTCGGACGAGAAACCAAGTTGCGCGAATTGCTTGACCACGATGTCGGGGTCGAAGATGCGCATCACGATCTTTTCGCCGAACGCCGTCGGCATCGAGGAGATGCGCAGTTCCACTTCGCGGCCGCCGGCCGAACGCGTCTTGATGCGGCCATCCTGCGGGCGGCGTTTCTCAGCGACATCGAGTCGCGCGAGGATCTTGATGCGTGCGGTCACCGCGGTCATCACCGCGGGCGGCAGTTCGAAAACCTTGTGGAGTATGCCGTCGATACGGAAGCGCAGCTGCGCGGCTTCGCGGCGTGGTTCCAGGTGGATGTCCGACGCGCGCTGCTCGAACGCGTATTGCAAGAGCCAGTCGACGATGTGGACGACGTGGCGGTCATCGGCGCCGATCTCGCCCGCCTTGCCGAGTTCCAGCAGCTGCTCGAAGTTGAGGATGGCCGAGCCGTCCATCGGATCCTGCTTGGCCTCGCGCGCCTTGGCGATCGAGCGCTGCACGCCGTAGAACTCCATCAGGTAACGATGGACGTCCAGCGGATTGGCGACTACGCGTTTCACTTCGCGCCGCAGCATCTGCGAAAGGTCGGCGGCCCAGCGATTCTCGAACGGTTCGGCGCTGGCGAAGGTGACCGTGCCGTGCGCGACCGCGACCGGCAAGATGCGGTGGCGCTGGGCGTAGGCCTGGCTCACGGCCTGCGTTACCGCGGCGGCGTCGATTTTCATCGGATCGATCTTGAGATACGGCAGGCCGGCCTTGTCGGCCAGCCACACCGTCAGCGATTCCACCGTCAGCGGCTTGCCGGGATCGGTACGGTTCTCGGGCTTGGCGCTGGCGATCACCACCAGCGGATGCAGTTCGACCGCACCGCGACCCGCGCGGCTGGTCGCGCGGATGCGCTTGGCGTCCTCCGCGGCCAGCAGTCCGTCGGCGATCAGCGCGGCCAGAACTTCAACCAGTTCCAGCCGGCCGTTGCGGCCGATTACCGCGGTCGAATTCGGGTTTGCCGCCATCGCCTGCCCCGTTGCGGAAAAACGAAGCTCAATCCGTGTCGAATGGGCCTCGCAGCTATACTAACGCGCTTTGTTTGCCACGCCGGGGACGCAGTTGGCAGGACCCACTTTCCAGGACGTGATCCAGACCCTGAACCGCTATTGGGCGGAGCAGGGTTGCGTGCTGTTGCAGCCGCTGGATATGGAAGTCGGCGCGGGCACCTTCCATCCGGCAACCTACCTGCGCGCGCTTGGTCCCGATCCGTGGGCGGCGGCTTACGTGCAGCCGTGCCGGCGCCCGGCGGACGGCCGCTACGGCGAAAATCCCAATCGCCTGCAGCAGTACTACCAGTACCAGGTGGTGCTGAAGCCGAATCCCGACGATGTGGTGGAGCGCTACTTCGGTTCGCTGCGCGCACTTGGCATCGACCCGCTGGTGCACGATTTGCGGCTGGTGGAGGACAATTGGGAATCGCCGACGCTGGGCGCGTGGGGACTCGGCTGGGAAGTGTGGTTGAACGGGATGGAAGTCACCCAGTTCACCTACTTCCAGCAGGCCGGCGGGCTCGAATGCAAACCCGTCACCGCCGAGATCACGTACGGTCTCGAACGCCTCGCGATGTACCTGCAAAACGTGGACAGCGTGTTCGATCTGGTCTGGACCACCGCGCCACACGGCGTGGTCACCTACGGCGACGTGTTCCACCGCAACGAGGTGGAACAGAGCGCGTACAACTTCGAACACGCCGACACAAAGGAACTGTTCCATCGCTTCGACGCCTGCGAAGCCGAGGCCAACAAACTCGTCGCGCTGAATTTGCCGCTGCCCGCCTACGAACAGGTGATGAAGGCCAGCCACGCGTTCAACCTGCTGGATGCGCGCCGCGCAATCAGCGTCACCGAACGCCAGCGCTACATCCTGCGGGTGCGTGCGTTGGCGCATGCGGTGGCGAAGGAATGGGTCGCGCCGCGCGAAAACACGAACGTGGAGGCCGTACATGCCTGAGCGTTCGCTGCTCCTTGAAATCGGTTGCGAGGAGCTGCCCATCCACGCGGTGGACGATCTGGCGCACGCATTGGCGCAAGGCGTGTGCGAAGGCCTGTCGAAGCGCGGCGTCACGGCCGACGTCGAACACGCGCGGACTTTCGCGACGCCGCGGCGTCTAGCGGTGTGGGTGCCGGACGTGGCGTTCACCCAACCCGAGCAGCGCAACGAAAGTTTTGGGCCGTACATCGACATCGCGTTGGATGCGAACGGACATCCCACGAAGGCATTGCTCGGTTTCGCGAGCAAGGCCGGCGTCGAGTGGACGCGGCTCGGCAGGGCGACGGATGCGAAGGGCGAACGCTTCGTGCATCGCAGCGTTGCGCCGGGCCGCACCACTGCGGAACTGGTTCCGGAAATCGTGCGTGAAGCTGCGGCCGCGTTGCCGATTCCGAAACCGATGCGCTGGGGCGACCACGACTTCGCGTTCGTGCGCCCCGTGCATTGGCTCGTGATGTTGCACGGCGACCAGGTGATCGCTGGCGAGTTGTTCGGCTCGAAAAGCGGCCGTCAATCGCGCGGGCATCGCTTCATGCACCCGGCGCCGGTCCATCTGGTGGACGCCGACGGTTACGCCGAATCGCTGCGCGCGGCGAAGGTGCTGGCCGATCCGGCCGAACGCCGTCAACGCATTCGCGATGAAGTCGCACGCGTTGCGCCTGCGGGATGCACGCCACGCCTCGATGATGCGTTGCTGGACGAACTGGCCAATCTCAACGAATGGCCGGTTGCGATCGCCTGCACCTTCGAGCGCGAATTCCTGGCGGTCCCGCACGAAGCGCTGGTCACCACCATGCGCGCCAACCAGAAGTTCGTGCCGGTATTCGATGCGGAAGGCAAGCTCACCGAACATTTCATCGGCATTGCGAATCTCGAATCGAAGGATCCCACGCAGATCCGCCGCGGCTACGAGCGCGTGATCCGCCCGCGTTTCGCCGATGCCAAGTATTTCTTCGACGAGGACCTGAAAACGCCGCTGGTTTCATACCGGCAAGGGCTGCGTGACGTTACCTACCAGAAAGCGCTGGGCAGCCTGTGGGACAAGACCGTGCGCGTGGCGGAATTGGCCAGCGCGATCGCCGAGCGCGTGTTCGCGCAGGACATCGACGTGGATGCGGCGGAGGTTGCCCACGCCGCGGGACTGTCGCGCTGCGATCTGCTGACCCGCATGGTGGGCGAATTCCCCGAATTGCAGGGCGTGATGGGCCGTCACTACGCGACGGCGCAAGGCGAAACTGCCGTGGTCGCGAACGCGCTGGACGAGTTCTACCGTCCACGCAACGCGGGCGACGGCATCGCCGAAGGCGTGCCGGCGCAGTGTATTTCGCTCGCGGACAAGCTGGACACGCTGGCCGGCATCTTCGCGGTGGGCATGAAGCCCACCGGCAACAAGGATCCGTTCGCGTTGCGCCGCGCGGCGCTGGGTTTCGCGCGCACCTTGATCGAAGGCGGGCTGGATCTGGAATTGGGCGTGCTGCTGAAGGAAGCCGTGGCGCAGGTTCCCGATGTGGCGCTGCTCCCCTCTTCCTCCGGACGGGGCGACGTTGTGCTCCCCTCTCCCTCCGGGAGAGGGGTCGGGGGTGAGGGTACGAGTCCTGCGCAAGGCCCCGAACCCTCACCCGGCGCCGTGCGCCACCCGCTCCCGCGGGGGGAGGGAAAAAGCATCGCGGTTCGCCGCAACGAGCTGGCCGCTGAACTGCGCGAATTCATCCTCGACCGGCTGCGTGGTTACTACACCGAGCAGGGTTTCACGCCGCAGCAATTCGAAGCGGTGGCAGCGGTGCAGCCGTCCAGTCTGGTCGATTTCGACCGCCGCCTGCGTGCGGTTGCCGCTTTCGCCAAACAACCCGAGGCCGAAAAGCTCGCCGCGGCCAACAAGCGTGTCGCCAACATCCTGCGCAAGGAAGGCATCGATGCCGCCGCCGCGCAACATGAATTGAATCCGGAGTTGTTGCACGAGCCGGCGGAACAGGCCCTGGCGCAGGCGCTGGATGCCGCGCGCAACGACAACGCCGCGCGCCTTGAGGGTGACGCGGCGCGGCGCGATTACGCAGGCGCGCTGACGCGCCTCGCGCAATTGCAGGCGCCGGTCGACACCTTCTTCGACAGCGTGATGGTGATGGCCGACGATCCTGCCTTGCGCGCCAACCGCGTCGCGCTGCTGGCGCGCATCAAGGCGCGCTTCGACGCGATTGCCGAGATCGCACTGTTGTGATGGTGACGCCAACCGCGAGCCGGGCCTTTGCTTCCGACCTCTTGTGGCAGCA
>DATFGL010000159.1:0-5382 GCA_035249465.1 Rhodanobacteraceae bacterium
TCTGAAACCCGACCTGACCCTGCTGCTGGACTTGCCGGTCGCCGATGGCCGTGCGCGTGCAAGCCAACGTGGCGGCGCCGACCGTATCGAAGCCGAGCGCGACGATTTCTTCGAGCGCGTGCGTGCCACGTATCGTGCACGCGCGCAGGCGGAACCGCGGCGTTTTTGCGTGATCGATGCATCCCGGCCGGCGGACGAGGTGTTGCGCGGCGCCGTTGCCGCCATCGAGGCATTGCGCGCCGGGGAAACCGCATGAGCGATGAAGAAGCTGTCGTCGTCGCGATCGCGCCAGGCGATCCGTTGCCCGCGTGGTGCCGTTCGCAGTGGGACGTTTTGGCCGCACGCGCTGCCAACGGTACATTGCCGCACGCATTGTTGTTGTGCGGCCCCGCCGGGCTCGGCAAGCGCGCGCTGACCGAGGCTTTCGTGCGCGCGCGCCTGTGCGAATCGCCGCGTGCGGAGAGTGCCTGCGGAAGCTGCAAGACCTGCAAGTTGCTCACGGCCGGCACCCATCCGGATCGCATGCTGGTGACGCTGGAACCCAATCCGAAAACCGGCGTGATGCGCAAGGAAGTCGTGGTCGACCAGATCCGCGATTTGTCCTCGCGGCTGGCCATGTCGAGCCAGCTCGGTGGCTGGCAAATCGTGGTGATCGATCCGGCCGATGCGATGAATGTCCCCGCGCAGAACGCGCTGTTGAAGACGCTGGAAGAACCGAGCGACGCCAGCTTGATCGTGCTGGTCGCCGATCAGCCGTGGCGCCTGGGCGCGACCATCCGCAGCCGTTGCCAGCGGCTGGATTTCGCCGTGCCGCCGCAGGAAGGAGCGTTGGCGTGGTTGTCCGCGCGCGGTGTCGAGTCCGCCGAAGCCGTGCTGGCCGCCGCAGGCGGCAATCCGGGGCAGGCATGGCTGCTGGCGGAGCAGGGTGGGATGCAGCGTCGCCAGGAGGTTGCACGTGATCTGCTGGCGTTGGCGGCCGGGCGGGCGCAGTCACGGGAGATCGGCAAGACCTGGGCCGGCGACGAGCCCGGCCAGCGATTGGATCAGGCTGCGCGCCTGCTGGAAGGCGCGTTGCACGCGCGCGCGGAAGGACGCAAGGCGCGCTTCGACCCGGGCTGGGGCGACGATGTCCTGGCAGAACGTTTCACCAGCGCCAACCGCCTGCGCATGCTTCTCAATGGCCCCCTGCGCGCCGACCTCGCGTTGTTCGAATGGCTGGACAGCGTGCCGCGCGCATAGGCGACGCGGGACGTCGGGTTTTCCGGCCGCGCCGGTCAGTGCCCGGTCAACCGCGCGCGGGCACAATCGCGTTCCGGTTGGGTGACCCGGGGCCGGGCGGCCCTCAAGGAACATTCGCTTGCGCCAGGAAAAGCCCTCAGACCTGCTCGATCCCGATGCGCTGCTGAGGCGCCCGGGCGCCCGGCTGATGGTGCTGGCGCCGCATCCGGATGACGAATCCCTGGCGGCGGGCGGCCTGATCCAGCGCGCGCTGGAATGCGGTACGGAGGTCAGCGTCGTATTCGCCACCGATGGCGAGAACAATCCGTGGCCGCAGCGCGTGCTGGAACGGCGCGTGTGGATTGGTCCGCGTCATCGGCCTGCGTGGGGCGCGCGTCGCCGTGGCGAGGCCGACGCCGCGCTGCGCGCGCTCGGGGCAGAGGATGTCCATGTGCATCGCCTGGGCTGGCCCGACGGCGGCGTGACCTGGAACCTGCTGGATGATACGGACGCGATGCTGTCCGCGATGCGCGCGCTGCTCGAGCGCGAACGGCCGACGTTGCTGGTGCTGCCGGATCTCGTCGATCGCCATCCCGACCACAGCGCGATCCACGTGCTGGTGGAGATGGTTTTCCAATCCATGCCCGGTGCGGTCAAGCCCGCCTGCCTCGGTTACCTGTTGCACGGCCGCTCGCAACCGGGCATGCCGCGGCGAGCCGTGCTTACGCTGGACGCCGCGGAGCAGCAAGGCAAACTCGAGGCCATCGGGGCCCACGTCAGCCAGACCGCGCTCAGCCGCGCACGCATGCTGCGCTTTGCGACCGGCATCGAAACCTTCGTCGCGGGACTTGATTCGCATGACCGCACCGGCCCCAACCTGCCGTGGCAGCCGCCGCGCGCGTTGCGTCCCTTTCTGGCACTGCTCGCGGTGGACGCAGGCGGCGGAGAGCGCGTGCCGCTGCGTTCGCGTGGCGGCGCCAACCTGCTCTGGCGTGACGGAAGTCCCGCCGCCCACACGACGCGCGTGCTGCGACCGCCGTATTACGTCAAGCTTTATTGCCCCCTGCCGTCGCCGTGGGTGTTCGACGGCTGGGGCTGGTGCCGATTCGGCGCGCCGCTCGCTTGACCGCGACGGGGCGGCGGCGGCAAGCTGGCGCTTGGGTTCCGAGGAGCGAGCACGATGGCAATGGCGGGTGGTGCAGGCGGCATGGGCAGTCAGGGCATCCTGCCGGTCGTCATCAAGGACAAACACACGCTCTACCAGTCCTACATGTCGTTCGTGAAGGGCGGCGGCCTGTTCGTGCCCACCAACAAGCGGTACAACCTCGGTGACGAAGTGTTTCTGCTGATGACGCTGCCCGAGGAGACCGAGCGCGTGGCGACCACCGGCCGGGTCGTGTGGATCACCCCGATTGCGGCGCAAGGCAACCGTCCCGCCGGCATCGGCGTGCAATTCACCGAAAGCGTCGACGGCGACAACGCGCGCACCAAGATCGAAACGTTGCTGGCAGGCCTGCAGGGCGGCGAGAAGCCGACGCATACGATGTGAAAGCCGCTGGTCGGAAGCGACGGCAAAAGCTCACTTCGTGTGGGGGGTCTACGAGTAACATCTCCCGCCCGATCGGGTTCTGGGGCAGGGAGAAACTCCGCAAACTTTGGTCGGGGAGACAGGATTTGAACCTGCGACTTCTACGTCCCGAACGTAGCGCTCTACCAGGCTGAGCTACACCCCGACGGTCCGCGTCGGGGCAGAAACCCCGCAGCGAGCCGCTAATGGTACTTGGCGCGACTTCACGCGCGCAAGGTGTGGCCGCATGCTGGTAATCTTGCGGTTTTGGCAAGAGACCCCGCCATGGCGCTGACCACGCCCCGTACGATGCCCGGCACGCTGGAGCTGCTTCCGCGCGAACAGATCGCGTTCCAGTCGATGCTGGACACGATCCGCCGCGGGTTCGAGGTGTACGGCTTCCTGCCGATCGAGACGCCGGCGATCGAATTCGCCGACATCCTGCTGACCAAGAGCGGCGGCGAGACCGAACGGCAGGTTTACTTCGTGCAGTCCACGGGAGCGCTGGAACGCGCGCCGGATCAATCGGGCCGGCCCGAACATGCGCTGCGTTTCGACCTGACCGTGCCGTTGGCGCGTTACGTGGCCGAACACGAGCGCGAGCTGGCGTTTCCGTTCCGGCGTTACCAAATGCAGCACGTGTATCGCGGCGAGCGCGCCCAGCGCGGACGCTTCCGTGAGTTCTACCAATGCGACATCGACGTGATTGGCAAGGACAGCTTGTCGATCCGTTACGACGCCGAGATTCCGGCGGTGATCCACGCCGTATTCAGCGCGCTCGATATCGGTGCGTTCACGATCCAGCTCAACAACCGCAAGCTGATGCGTGGCTTCTTCGAGGACCTCGGCATCGGTGACGGCGAACGGCAAATGCTGGTACTGCGTGAAGTCGACAAGCTGGACAAGCGCGGCGCCGATCACGTGCGCGACGTTTTGACTGGCGAAACGTTTGGGCTGTCTGCAAATGCGGCGGACAGGATCATGCAATTCGTCGAGCTGCGTTCCACGTCGCTGGCCGACGCGCACTCGAAACTCGATGCGCTGGGCAGCGGCACCGAAACCTTCGAGCAGGGCCGGACCGAGCTTCATGAAGTGCTGGATACGGTCGCCGCATTCGGCGTGCCCGAGTCGGCACTCGCGCTGAACCTTTCCATCGCGCGCGGGCTCGACTACTACACCGGCACCGTGTACGAAACCACCTTGAACGCGCATCCGGACATCGGCTCGATCTGTTCCGGCGGCCGTTACGACAACCTCGCGGCGAATTACACCAAGTCGACGCTGCCGGGCGTCGGCATTTCGATCGGACTGACGCGCCTGTTCTGGCAGTTGCGCGAAGCAGGATTGATCAAGACTGCGGACAGCAGCGTGCAGGTGTTGGTGACGCAGATGGACGCCGCGCAGATGCCGGCATGCCTCGCGATCGCCAAGGAACTCCGGGACGCGGGCATCGCCACCGAAATCGCGCTGGAGGGCGGCAAGCTGGGCAGGCAATTGAAGTACGCCGACCGTTCCGGCATCCGCTTCGCGGTCGTGGCAGGCGAAGACGAATTGGCGCGGGGAGCCGTGGCCGTCAAGAATCTGCGCCGCGGTGACCAGCTCGAGGTTCCGCGCGCGGAATTGGTCAGGGCTTTGCGTGCCGGGCTGGCGCAGGACGAGGTGCAACGCGCATGACGACGATTCGCATGGATGGCAGCCATCTCACGCGCGCCGACGTGGTCGCGATTGCGCGTAAAGGCGCGAAGATCGAACTCGACGCGGCGCAATTGGAAAAAGTGCAGCGCGCCGCCGATTTCATCGCCGACAAGGTGCGCTGCGGCGAGCCGATCTACGGCGTCACCACCGGCTTTGGCAGCAACGCGGACAAGTTGCTGGGGGCGCATCGCGCGCGCGACGAATTGCCCGGAGGCAATCCCGACCCGCGCGACGAAACGCTGCCCGAAGAATTGCAGCATAACCTCGTCATCACCCATGCGGTTTGCGTGGGCGAACCGCTCGCGGCCGACGTGGTGCGGGCGATGCTGGCGATCCGCATCAACACGCTGATGCGCGGGCATTCCGGCATCCGTGTCGAAACCTTGAAAGCGCTGACCGCAATGTTGAACGGCGGCATCGTGCCGGTGGTGCCCGCGAAGGGGTCCGTGGGCGCGAGCGGCGATCTCGCACCGCTGTCGCACCTTGCGATCGTGTTGCTGGGCGGCGGTGAGGCGTTTTACCAAGGCGAATGCATGTCCGGCGAAGAAGCCTTGCGGCGTGCCGGACTCCGGCCCGTGAAACTTTCCTTCAAGGAAGGCCTTGCGCTCAACAACGGTACCGCGCAGATGCTGGCGACCGCAGTATTGGCGCTGGACGAGCTGGAATACCTGCTCGGCGTTGCCAATCTCGCGGCGGCGATGACGCTGGATGCTTTCGCGGGCCGCAGTGGTGCGTTGCGCGAAGAAGTCCATGCACTGCGCCCGCATCCGGGGCAAGCGGCCGCGGCGAAGCACGTGCGCGGGTTGCTCGCGGATTCAGCCCTCGTCGACATCCCGTACCATTTGGTGCCGCGCTTCCGAACCTGGACCGCGCAGGCCTGGACGACGCCGGAAGACCAGGCG
>DATFGL010000160.1:0-3318 GCA_035249465.1 Rhodanobacteraceae bacterium
GTGCTGTTCGACCTCGCCGCCAAGGAAGGGCCGAAGAATGGCATCGCCATCAGGGCCATCCAGCACCTGGGCAAGCTGTCGCCCGCGCCGCTGGCCGTGAAGGATGTGGCGTCCGCCATCACGCCCGCGGATTACGACGAGAACCTGGCGCTGCTGAAGGATTGCGATTTCGTGATCGAGGCGATCGCCGAACGGATGGACTGGAAACTTGAGCTGTACAAGAAAGTGGCCGCGCACATCCCGGAACACACCATCCTCGCTTCGAACACCTCCGGCCTGTCGATCAACAAGTTGGCCGAGGCGTTGCCGGAAAACCTGCGGCACCGCTTCTGCGGCGTGCACTTCTTCAACCCGCCGCGCTACATGCACCTGGTCGAGGTGATTCCGGGCAGGGCCACCGACCGCAAGCTGCTTGAGGGCCTCGAGGCCTTCCTCACCTCGACCCTCGGCAAGGGCGTGGTGTTCGCGAAAGACACGCCCAACTTCATCGGCAACCGCATCGGCGTGTTCTCGATCCTGTCGACGATGTATCACACGACGCAGTTCAAGCTCGGCTTCGATGCCGTGGATGCGTTGACCGGCCCGGCGATCGGACGGCCGAAGTCGGCGACGTATCGCACCGCCGACGTGGTCGGCCTGGACACCATGGCGCACGTCATCAAGACCATGGCCGATACCCTGCCCGACGATCCGTGGCACGAACATTTCAAGTCGCCTGCGTGGCTGTCCGCACTGATCGAGAAAGGCGCGCTGGGTGCGAAGGTTGGCGCCGGTTTCTACCGCAAGGCCGGCAAGGAAATCCAGGTGCTGGACCTTGCCAGGCAGGATTACCGCGTGTCGGAACAAAAAGCGTCCGACGAAGTCGCCGCGATCCTTGGCGTAAAGAACCCTGCCGAGAAATTCGCCAAGCTGCGCGCGTCGAAGGACTCGCAGGCACAATTCCTGTGGGCGTGCTTCCGCGACCTGTTCCACTACACCGCGTATCACCTCGAAGGCATCGCGGAAACCGCGCGTGACGTGGACTTCGCGATCCGCTGGGGCTACGGCTGGAAGCTCGGCCCGTTCGAAACCTGGCAGGCCGCCGACTGGCAGGCAGTCGCGAAAGCTATTGCCGAAGACATCGCCGCCGGCAAGGCCATGAGCAAGGCGCCGCTACCCAAGTGGGTGACCGACGGCCGCAAGGGGGTGCATCACGCCGACGGTTCGTACTCGCCGCGCGACAACAAGGACATCCCCCGCTCGTTCGCGCCGGTTTACAGGCGCCAGTTGTTTCCCGACGCGCTGATCGGCGAGAAGTTCGATAACGGTACGACCGTCTGGGAAAACGACGGCATCCGCCTGTGGACGCTGGGCAGCGACGACGTCGGCATTGTCAGCTTCAAGACCAAGATGTGCACCTTCGACGACCAGGTGCTGGATGGCATCCAGCGTGCGATTGGGTTGGCCGAACAGAAGCTGAAGGCGCTGGTGGTATGGCAGTCGGGCCCGGTGTTCTCGGCCGGCGCCAACCTGAAAGGCGTACTGGCGCTGCTGAAGGAAGGCAAGGTTTCGCAACTCGAAGCCATGATCGCCAACTTCCAGCGCGCGACCCAACGCGTGCAGCACGGCCTCGTGCCGACCGTGGCTGCGGTGCGCGGCCTGTGCCTGGGCGGCGGCTGCGAATTGCAGATGCACACCGCGCGTACGGTCGCGGCGCTGGAAAGTTACATCGGCCTGGTCGAAGCCGGCGTGGGTCTCTTGCCCGCGGGTGGCGGCCTGAAGGAAATCGCCGAACGCTGCGCGCGCGCCGCGTTCACCGATGACCCATTCGAGCATGTGAAGCATTACTTCGAAACCGTGGCGATGGCCAAGGCTTCCGGCAGCGCGCTGGAAGCCAAGCAGCTCGGCTACCTGCGCGATTCCGACGTGGTCGTGTTCAACGCGAGCGAACTTTTGTACGTGGCGAAGAACGTCGCATCGTCGCTGGCCGAATCCGGCTGGCACCCGCCGCTGCCACAGGCGACGCACGTCGCCGGCGATGTCGGCACCGCGACCATCAAGGCGCAGCTGGTGAACATGCTGGCCGGCCATTTCATCTCAGAACACGACATGGACATCGCCACCCGCATCGCCGACACCCTGTGCGGCGGCAACATCGAACGCGGCAGCACGGTGGATGCGCAATGGCTGCTGGATCTGGAGCGCCACCACTTCATGGAGCTGGCGCAGATGCCGAAGACGCAGGAACGCATCGCGCACACCATGACGACCGGAAAACCGTTGAGAAATTGAGCACGTTCCCATCAACATCATCGTCATTCCGGCGTAAGCCGGAACCCCGTGACTTTTTGCGGATCGCCATGAAAAGCAAAGACACCGGGTCCCGGATATCGCTTCGCGACTGCGTTTGCAGGATTGCAAACGCGAACGCCATGGATGGCGCGAGTAATTCCGGGATGACGATGAAACAACGAAACGCGTCGTCACACTTGTCGTGCGACGCAGAGGAGCAACCAACATGACCAAGCAAACCCAGGACGCCTACATCGTCGCCGTCAAACGCACCCCGGTCGGCAAGGCTCCGCGCGGCGTGTTCCGCCACACCCGTCCCGACGACATGCTCGCGCATGTGCTGCGCGAGGTGCTCGACGAATGCGCCGGCATCGACGCCAAGCGCATCAGCGACGTGGTGATCGGCTGTGCGATGCCGGAAGCCGAGCAAGGCATGAACGTGGCGCGCATCGGTGCGCTGCTGGCCGGGTTGCCCGATTCCATTCCCGGCATGACCATTAACCGCTTCTGTTCGTCCGGCCTGCAATCGGTCGCGATCGCCGCCAACACCATTCGCCTCGGCGAATCCGACCTCGTGCTCGCGGGTGGCACCGAATCCATGAGCATGGTGCCGATGATGGGTTTCCACCCGGTGATGAATCCTGAGATCTTCAAGGACGACAACATCGGCATCGCCTACGGCATGGGCATCACCGCCGAGAACGTCGCGACACGGTGGAAGATCAGCCGCGAGGAACAGGATGCCTTTGCACTGCGCAGCCACCAGCGTGCGCTCGCCGCCCAGGACGCCGGCAACTTCAAGGAGGAAATCGCGCCCTACCCGCTCGATGATCGCTATCCGGACCTGCGCTCGCGCGGCGTGAAGGAAGACCGCCGCGTGGTCGAAAACGACGAAGGCCCGCGCCGCGACACCAGTGCCGAAGTGCTGGCGAAACTCCGTACCGTGTTCAAGCGCGACGGCAGCGTCACCGCCGGCAATTCCTCGCAGATGTCCGACGGCGCCGGCGCGGTGCTGCTGGCCAGCGAACAGGCGATCAAGGACTACGG
>DATFGL010000161.1:0-6448 GCA_035249465.1 Rhodanobacteraceae bacterium
AAACATCGGGAGGCTGATCGCTTCGGCGTAGTAACGCTCGGCCTGCGGATAATCACCCTGCTTGAATCCCATCCGCGCATACCACGGCTGCAGATGCACCGGGATGTAATGCAGGTTGGCGCCGATGCCCGAGTCCCGCAGGAGTTCGAAGACCTCGCGATGCCCGCGGGTGATCCGCTCGAGCTGCAGGCGAATGATGTAAAGGTGCAATCCGGAACGATTCTCCGGCGACCGCAGCGGCCTCGTGACCGGCAACGCAGCGAGCATCGCATCGTAACGGTCGGCGAGCGCATGCCGCCGATCCACATAGGCATCGAGCCTGCGCACCTGGCTGAGGCCGAGCGCCGCATGCAGTTCGGTCATTCGGTAGTTGTAGCCGAGTTCTATCTGCTGGTAGTACCACGGCCCGTCAGAAGCATGGGTCATTTCATCCTGGTCGCGCGTAATGCCATGACTGCGCAATCGCTCCATGCGCCGCGCAAGCTCGGCATTCTGCGTCAACGCCATGCCGCCTTCGGCGGTCGTGATGACTTTTACCGGATGGAAGCTGAAGATCACGATGTCGCTGTAGCGACAGTTCCCTATCCGTCCGCCGCGATAGCTGCCGCCGATCGCATGCGAAGCGTCCTCGATGACCTTGAATCCGTACCGCTGCGAAAGCGCATGGATGGCTTGCATGTCGCAGGGTTCTCCGCCCAGGTGCACGGGAACAACCACCTTGGGCAGCCGCCCCTTTTCGGCCGCGGCTTTCAGCTTCTCCTCGAGCGCCGCCGCGCTCATGTTCCACGTGTGCGGATCGATGTCGACAAAATCGACCTGTGCGCCGCAATACAACGCGCAATTCGCGGATGCCACGAACGTGATTGGACTGGTCCACAAGCAGTCGCCGGGCCCCAACTCGAGCGCCATGCACGCGACATGCAACGCGGAGGTCGCGCTGTTCATCGCCACCGCATGCGCGGTGCCGCAATAGTCGGCGATTGAACGCTCGAACCGCGGAACGACCGGACCCTGGGTCAGATAGTCGGACGTCAAAACCGACACGACCGCGTCAATGTCGTCCTGCGTGATGTCCTGGCGACCGTAAGGGATCACGTTCACGCTTCCGCCAAATGGTTGAACTCCACGATCTGCGGGACATCCAGGAAATGTGGGTTCGTGCCCGAGTTGTACTCGAAGCCGCGCGCGACCGGCTTGCCGGCTTCACCCAGTCTGTCCACTTTGAAGTCATTGCGGCGGCTGACAAACGTGATCGTTGGCGCGATCACGTAATGATCGGTGAATTCCAATGTCAGGTGTGAATCATCCGCGGGGCACATCACCTCGTGCAGCTTCTCGCCGGGCCTGATCCCCACCACCTTGTGGCGAAGCCCCGGCGCCATGGCACGCGCGAGATCGACGATGCGGACAGAAGGAATTTTCGGGACGAAGATCTCGCCGCCGTGCATGCGTTCGAAGTTCTTCAATACGAAATCGACGCCTTGCTGCAGCGTAATCCAGAAACGAGTCATGAGCTCGTCGGTGATCGGCAATTCGTCGGCACCCTGCGATATGAGTTTTCTGAAGAACGGCACCACGGACCCGCGCGAACCCACGACATTGCCGTAGCGCACCACTGAAAAGACCGTGCGGTGTCCACCAGCCATGTTGTTGGCCGCCACGAACAATTTGTCCGATGCCAACTTGCTTGCGCCATACAGGTTGATCGGGTTGGCTGCCTTGTCGGTCGACAGCGCGATCACCTGTTGCACTTCACTTGCCAAAGCCGCATGGATGACGTTTTCCGCACCATAGACGTTGGTCTTGATGCATTCCATCGGGTTGTATTCGGCCGCCGGTACCTGCTTAAGCGCCGCAGCATGAATGACGAAATCCACACCCTGCATGGCCTGGGTCAGCCGCGCGCGATCACGCACGTCGCCAATGAAGTAGCGCATGCATGGTGCGTTGAAGGTCTGCTGCATCTCATATTGCTTGAGCTCGTCGCGCGAGTAGACGATCAGCCGGCGCGGTTTGTAACGCTCGAGCAGGGTCTTGACGTACTTTTTGCCGAAGGAACCCGTCCCCCCGGTGATCAGTATGGATTTCGAGTCGAACATCACGAATCACTCAATAGTGAGCACGCATCAGGATCCCGCACCAACGGGTTGCGGAACGATCTCATCGTCACCCGTGAACCATAGGCGCCCCCGGGATGGCCGCGATAGGATAGCGGGGCTTAAGAGTACCGGCGCCTCTTGGTATCAAAATCGAAGAGCTTCCAATGAGTATTAGACAACGTATCACGAGGATCGGCCGTCACTTGCCAACCCACCCGCAGTGGCTGCTCGGAGTACGCAAAGCGAGCCACGCCGTTCGCACATTGGAGGGAACTGTGCTGGATGTCGGCTGTGCGAACCGTTGGATCGAGCGCAGCTTGCCGCCGAATACGTCATACATCGGACTTGATTACCCACCGACCGGGCAGGCGCTCTACGCAGCGCGTGCGGATGTCTTCGCAGATGCCGCTAAATTGCCGTTCGTATCTCCGAGCTTCGACGCAATCGTCTGCCTCGAGGTCCTTGAACACACAGGCGAATATCAAGCGGCATTGCATGAATTTTTCAGGGTACTCAAACCGAAGGGAACGCTCGTGCTCAGCATGCCCTTTCTGTATCCGATTCATGACGCTCCCCACGACTATCAACGACTGACCGAGCATGGGTTGCGACGGGACATGGCCGCCGCTGGCTTCGAAATTGTTAGGCTGAGCAAGAGCGGACACGCGATTCGAACGGCTGGGCTGCTCTTCAATCTCGCGCTCGTTGGTGGACTCTATACAAGAAGAAAGCCGCTCGACTACGTCATGCTTCTTTTCGCGGCTGTTCTCGTCTTCGTGGTGAACCTGGCGTCAGCCGCTCTCTCCTCGATCCTTCCCGACTGGAATGCGTTGGGCTTCGGGTACGAAGTCGAGGCCATCAAACCCGGATAGGCATTCAATTCGAGACCTCCGGCACCCCGAAGCGGAACAGCATGACCACCTTGCGTGGCAACCACGTGAACGCTCGGAAGTAGGCTCGCGCGCTGACTGTCCTGCTCTCCTGAATGCTACGGCGACGTTGCCGCAAACAGCCGAACTCATGGATGAGCGAGGCAGGCACTTTGGCATAGATCCTAGTGAAAATCCGGAAATTCCACCGGAGTGCGCTCAGGATGCATCCTTCCGCCAACAACTCGAAAAGATGCACCGCAAGCAGCACCCAAACCAGGATTCCAGGCGTGCATATGAAAAGCGCAAACGTCTTGTTGCGCTCGCTGAGGTGACGTCGCCGAAACGTCGTCTTTAAGCCATCGCCCCTGATGCGCGCACCACCGAAGGTCGCGCCCAGGCGATGACGAAAGCCGCTTTGAGGAAGCGCCGTAACTCGAATGTCTTTCAACCTCGCCGCACAACATAGGTAAATGTCTTCGGCTATGGATCCCATCCATGTCGGGAAGCCACTCAGTTCGTCCCATAGTTTGCGGGGGATCCACAGGCACGCACCGATCGCATAAGCCACGTCCGTCCGAGCAGGATCGAGATTCGGCACGGGATTGTAGAAAGGATCGAGCAGGCACCCGCGATCAACAAGGGCACCGCTTTGCCAGTCGTATTGCGGCAATGTCAGGATGCCGGCACGCGCCTGGTTGCGCGCCGCGTCCAGCAGCGATGCCACCCCATCGGGAAAAAGGGCCGCGTCGTTGTTGAGCAGCAGCACGTATTCACCACGCGCGTGCTCGACCATGCGGTTGTTGCCAATGCAGAAGCCGACATTGTCGGCGCTGGCGAGGATCTCGACCTGCGGGTAGTGTTCGCGCAGGAAGGCAACGGAATCGTCACTGGATGCATCGTCGTGGACGATGATCTCGACCGGTACGCCAGCGTCCTGCGCAAGCACCGAATCCAGGCAATCCGCCAGCATGTGCACGCCGTTGTAGTTGGCGATGCAAACGGAGCAGACCGGCGCCGCTTCCGGCTTCAGCGCCGGGTAGTGCTGAACCAGCGCCATGTGCGTTCCAGCCCTTCAGCCAGATCCACTTCCGCGTCCCAGCCGAAGGCTTGCCTCGCGCGCGTGGCCTGCATCCGCACGCTGGGCGCGTCCACCTTGCGGCCGGCGTCGTAGGTGCGATGCAGCGTTCGCCCCGTGATTCGCTCGATCATCCCGAACAATCCGTTGAGATCGATGCTGATGCCACTGCACGCATTGAATACCCGGAAACCCGGCTTCGGCGCGGTGTCCAGCGCAGCAAGTACCAGGCGCGTGAAATCGTCGATGTAGAGGTAGTCGCGCTCGGCCGATCCGTCACCCCACACGCTGAGTGTTTCGCCACGTGTGAGCTTGCCGAAAGCGGCGGGCACGATGCCGAAGTCGGGGCGTTCATCCTGCCCGGGGCCATACAGGTTGGAGGGCCGCAACACGACCGCCGCCCCGTCGAACTGGTTGCACCATGCCTCGATGAAATGTTCCGCCGCGATCTTTCCCGCGCCATGGTAGGAACGCGAATAGACGGCGGCGAGCTCGTCGGAGGCACCCTCCGCGACGCGGCTGTAAAGCGTGCCGCCCGACGACAGGTAGACCAGCGGCAAGCGGGGATGGGCCTGGAGCGCCTGCAGCAATGCCACGGTCGGCCGCACATTTTCATCGATTTCCTGCACGGGTTTCCCCGCGGAGCTTCCGGGCGTGGAGGCTGACGCGGCGTGGACCACAGCGCGCGCACGGGGAAGGAACGGTGCGTAATCCTGGACCCCACGCATTGCGAGAACGTGGCTTTCGATGCGGCCATCGCGCACGTCGAAGTCGCTACGGCTGACCGCGATCACGGACTCGCCGCGGCGCGCGAACGCGTCCAGCAGGCGCTGCCCCACGAAGCCACCCGCACCGATCAACAGGATGGGATCAGCCATGCGCAGGTCGCTCCAGCAATTGCCTGTAGATTTTCACGTAACGTGCTGCGCAATCGTCCCAGGTTCCGATTTCGCGACCTGTCCATGATCGGGCTGCCGCGCCCATCCGCAAATTCGTTGCGGGTTCCTCCAGACTCGTCAGGGCATTTGCATAATCTTGCGGTTCATCGCACAAGCAACCGGTGATGCCATCGGCAACGATGTCGGCGTGGGCCGGCATTCTCGATGCGACGATCAGTAACGCGCTGGCCATCGCTTCGAGCATGACCTGGGGCCTGCCCTCCGCGTGCCGGCTGAGCGTGATCAAACCTTGCGCGCCCGGAAACCATTCATTGGCCAATTGTTCTGGTGTGGCCGAGCCGTGGTAATGGACCCAAGCGGGAATGTCGACCTGTTCCTGCATGGGCCCGAACAGGTGCAATTCGCGCTTTCCGTCGCGGAACAAGGGTTCGGACCACTCGAACAGCGGACCGAGCTTGTTGGCGGTCAAACGCGTGACCGCCAGCCAGCGCGGCGGGCGTTGCAGTGTCCCGGCGCTGCGAGGAATGGCGTACCAGCGCGGATCGATCCCGAACGGCACCGGCGCGACCATTGCACGATCGCCGAAAGCCTCGCGCAGGGGCGTTTCCATCCACGACGCGTTGGGGCATATCGCCACGTTCCTTGCACGCATCGCGCGCCGAAGCGCCGCGCGCATCATGGGCCATCGCAAAAGGCGCATGTCGTTGCCCAGAACGGTGATCAACGCGGGTTTCCCGTTGGCCGGCAGTGGCAATGCGCATTGCAACCAATTGACGTGATAAAGATCGATGTTGTCGCGGCGCCGGTAGGCGGACCGAAGCAATCGTGTGAGCTTCCATGCGGCCAAGGCGCCGGATACGGGCCTCGACCGCAGCCAATGCGATATGCCTCCCTGCTGCATCAACATTGCCAGCCACGCAGCCTCCGAGGGCGTGGTTGCGGACTCCACCCTCGCATCGACATCCCCCGGTGGCGCCCATTGGGCCAGTCGTACATCGTTGTTGCGGGCCAGTGCCGCACTGATGTGCGACATGAATACCCCACGCCAGTCCGCTGCGTCACATGGATAGGACGTACTCACGAAGAGCACGCGAACTGGCGTTGCAGGGCCCGACGCGGGGAGGCTTTCAGCTGTCACGTCGATAGGTCAGCGAGGTGATTTGTTCCGAGATCAAGCCGATCAGGAAAATGATCACGGATGCACTCCACAGCGCGACGCTGATCAGGCTGAGGCGGTGGAATTCGAGAAACGTGTACGCCCAGTACACCCATCCGAGTACGAAGAATGCCACGGCTGTTGGCGCGAACAGCTTCAGCGGCGCATACAGCGTGGCGATCTTGAAGATGATCAACAGGAAACGTACGCCATCCCGCAGCGGCCTGATGTGGCTTTTGCCGACGCGCTCGGCGGCGCGGATGGGGATATACGCCACGGGGTAGGCGCTGCGGAAGAACGCCATGGTGGATGTCGTCGGATAGCTGAAGCCGTTCGGCAACAGGTGG
>DATFGL010000162.1:0-2390 GCA_035249465.1 Rhodanobacteraceae bacterium
GCAGCTTTCTTGGTAGCCATGGTTCGTCTCAGCTCCTCATCAGTTGGCAGTGGTTGCCCAGTGAACGCATGCAGAAACGCCTCGCACAAAAGATCGCTGTTCGTGGCGTGCCGCAGGTTGGACACTTGACGACGCGTACGCTCGTCGGAAAGCAGCCGGAGTACATGCAGCGGAATCGAGACGGTGACCTTCCGAACCTTCCCGGATTTGGAACCGTGTTCGATGTACGGCTTTATGTACTTGGCAGTCGGCATGTTTCCGTCTTGCGACATGTCGTCGGGCGGAAAGCTAGCCCCACGCAAACATGGTGTCAATCAATTTTTTGCGGCAAATGAAGCCCTTGCGAACGCCGCACCGGCGATCCCGCGGCGGCGGAACAGCGCCGGACGCCACGACACAATCCGGCCAAAGGATGTATAGACGTCCAAACGGATTTTCCACGCACCCTGCACGAAACCGCGCAAACCCGCATGGATACTGGCTCTGCGCGACACGCGCGTGTTGCGGCCTTGCGCACCCTGATGAAAGTGCGGCACGCGGCGACGGCAAGCTTCGATGCGGGGTGCGCGCGGCGGATCAGGCTGAATGATGGACAAACCGGCGCACGAAAATTTTTCCGCGCGCTGCGCGATTTCGCGCGCGAATCACCGGATCACGACTCTGCACGCACGCCGAACAACACCCCGCGGGTTACCTGACGAACCTCTGAAGAACCGTCGCGAGCGACGGCAAATTGCGTGACGCCGGAGCGCAGGAAGCGGAGTGTACACGTCAGTACATGAGCATTCCGAGCACCGCCGGCGCGCGAGATGCCGAGCGCAGCAGGTTATTCAGAGGTTCGATCAGTGCTCGTCGTTCTCGATCAACTCCGCGTAATCGTCCGGACCGAGCAACGCATCCACTTCATCCGGATCGGCGAGCTTGACCACGAACAACCAGCCGTCGCCGAACGCATCCTCGTTGATGGTTTCCGGTTTGTCGGCGAGCCCTTCGTTCACCTCGACCACCTCACCACTGACCGGCGCGTAAACATCCGACGCGGCCTTCACCGACTCGACCACCGCGCACCCGGCGCCCGCCTCGATCTTGTCGCCCACCTTGGGCAGCTCGACATAGACCAGGTCGCCCAGCAACCCCTGGGCGTGATCGGAAATGCCGACACGCGCGCGCCCATCTTCCTCGACCCGCACCCACTCGTGCGACTTCTGGAATTTCAGGTCACCGGGAATCTCGCTCATGACACGTATCCTTCGTTGGCCGGGAGACCCGTGATTCTAGCCACGTCAGCGGGCCCGGAAAAAGATGGTTCGACGAATCGCGACAGGGGGTGCAGCGGGTCAGATCCCCTCGCAGGGCTGGCCGTCCCGGACAAACGGGTATTTCACGACGCGCAGCGGCAGTTCACGGCCACGGATGTCCACGCGCAGATCGCCGCGCGCTCCCGCCGGCACCCGTGCAAAGGCAATCGCCTTGCCCAGCGTGGGGGAAAAGATGCCGGACAGGATCTCGCCATCGCCCTTGCCGGTAACGACGCGCTGGCCGTGGCGCAGCACGCCCTTGTCGTCCATCACCACGCCGATCAGCTCGCGCGGCACGCCGCCGGCCTGCTGCTTTTCCAGCGCCGCGCGGCCGATGAAATCGCGGCCTTCGTCCAGCGACACCGTCCAGGCGAGCCCCGCCTCCCACGGCGTGATGCCTTCGTCCATGTCCTGGCCGTACAGGTTCATGCCGGCTTCGAGCCGCAGCGTGTCGCGCGCACCCAGCCCCGCCGGATGCACGCCGGCCGCCGCGAGCACATTCCACAGCGCCGCGGCGTTTTCTTCCGGCACGATGATCTCGAACCCGTCCTCGCCGGTGTAGCCGGTGCGCGCGACGAACAGCGGCATCCCGTCCGGACCGTGCGCTTCGGCGGCGGCAAAGCGGCCAAGTTTTTCCACGCGCCCGCGATCACCGGCATCGAGCAGCGCGAGCACCTTCGCGCGCGCGTTCGGGCCCTGCACCGCAATCATTGCGAGTTCCGACCGCTCGGTGACTTTCACGTCGAACGCCGCCGCCTGCTTTTCGATCCAGGCGAGATCCTTGTCGCGGGTCGCGGCGTTGACCACCACGCGGAACCAATCCTCGGTGAGGAAGTAGGTGATCAAATCATCGATCACGCCGCCCCGCTCGTTGAGCATGCACGAATACAGCGCCTTGCCGGACTTCTTCAGCTTGCCGATGTCGTTGGCGAGCAGATGACGCAGGAATTCGCGGCAACGCGCGCCACGCAGATCCACCACGGTCATGTGCGAGACGTCGAACATGCCGGCGTCGCGGCGCACCGCGTGGTGCTCCTCGATCTGCGAGCCGTAATTGAGCGGCATGTCCCAGCCGCCGAAGTCCACCATCTT
>DATFGL010000163.1:0-2366 GCA_035249465.1 Rhodanobacteraceae bacterium
CACGTGAGCCTGGGCGATACCGTCACCCTCAATATCCAGTCGAGCGGCCCGCTCGGTATGCCGGACCTGGCGCCGCTGGAACAGGACTTCCAGGTGCTCGGCACTTCGAATTCCAGCAGCGTGCAGATCGGCAACGGCAAGACCGTCCGCACCACGCAGCTCGGCATCGCGCTCAAACCCTTGCACGCAGGCACGATCACGATTCCGGCACTGGACGTGGGCGGGGCGAAGACGCAGCCGCTCACCCTGCAGGTTGGCGCCGCGCCGTCCGGCGGCAGCGGACAAACCGGCGATCCGGTATTCATGGAAACAAGCGTCCTGTCGAGTTCACCCTACGTCGGTGAGCAGACGGTTTACACGGTGCGTCTGTTCTACCTGCCGGGTGTCAGCGGATCGCTCGGTGACCCCAGCGCCGATGGTGCCAGCCTGATCAAGCTCGACCGCGATCACAGCTACACGGTCGATCGCAATGGCTATGCCTACAAGGTCATCGAGTACAGCTGGGCACTGATTCCGCAGCGCGCCGGTTCCATCGCGGTGCAGGGCCCGGCCTTCCAGGGTCAGAAACTGGCCGTGGGCAATCCCGGCGCATGGTTCAACAACCCCAACGCCCTGCTCAACAATCCGAATGCGCTGTTGAATGGCCAGATTCCCGGCATCGGTGCGCCGGTCAACGCAACGGCGCCGGTGACGCGCATCGACGCGCGTGCGGCACCGGCCCATGCCGGCAAGCCGTGGCTGCCTGCGCGGGACGTGCAGTTGAAGCTGGCGGGACTGTCGGTGAACGCCGAGGTGACGGTTGGCGTACCGTTGACGGTAACGTTGAGCATTACCGCGACGGGCCAGCCCGCGGATGCGTTGCCCGAACCCGAACTGCCCGCGATCGCGGGTGCACGTGTGTATCCGGACCAGACGCGCGACACCACCGACGACAGCGGGCAGTGGTTGCAGGGCACGCGCACGCGCAATTTCGCGATCGTGCCGCAACGCGACGGCAAACTTTTCCTCCCGGCCATCACCCTGGACTGGTGGGACGTGGCGCACGATCGCGCGGAACAGGCGAGCGTGCCTGCACAAACCCTGCAAGTGAGCGGCGCCATCGCGGGAGGAACCCATGCGGCCGCGCCGCTACCCACCGCGAGTTCAACCGCTTCAAGCGTGGTAATGCCGGCGTTGCCGGCCGCCACGGCGGTTGCGCGCGGCAACGGCACGCAATTCTGGCGCGTGGTCGCGCTGGCAAGCCTGGCGCTCTGGCTGCTGGCGGTCCTTGCGGTCGCAACGTGGTGGCTGATGCGAAGAAAGGCGCAACGCGCCGCGGGTGGTGATATCCCCGTTGATACGGTTCGTGCTGCCGCAACGCCGACGGAGGACACACCGAAGCGGCGGCGCGCGTTGCGGGCGGGAGCGCTCGAAGCGGCACGCGCGGGCGACGCCGCGGCGTGCGAGCACGCGTTGCTGGCCTGGGCGCGAGCTTCCCGCCCGCACATTGCCAATGTGGCCGCATTGCGAACGGTGCTGTCCGATCCCGCGCAATGCGATGCGCTGGACGCCCTGCAGCGCGCGCGTTGGCAGGGCGGTGACGCGGCTGCCGCGTGTTCCCTGGTGGTGTGTACATTCGCGCCAGGGTTCATGTGGCGCGCGGATGAAAAACCTGGGCATGCCGAATCCGCCGATTTGCCGCCGTTGTACCCACCGCGCGGCTGAGCCCGTCCGGGCGCGCGCATCCCTTCGCCGCCTCGCGAACGCGCGCACGGCGCGGCGAAGGGGTGGCTTTTCCCCGATCGGCCGGGCGGTATTTATTCGCGCATGACAGCAACGTGCAGACGCTCCGCTGCGCGGCACCATGCTTCCGACATGCTTGGGTCGAATGCGCACAGGACGATACGGTGCGGCGTGCGCGTGCGGTTCTGCTCGTCGGCCAGCACGGCCAGCGCCACGCCCGCGGCGGCATCGCGCGGATAGCCGTACACGCCGCAGCTGATCGCGGGGAACGCGATGCTGTCGATCGCGTGTTCGCGTGCGAGCGCCAGCGCGTTGCGATGGCAGGCCGTCAGCAGACCTGGCTCGTCGCGCCCGCCTCCGCGCCAAACGGGTCCGACGGTGTGGACCACGAATCGTGCGGGCAGGTCGAATCCCGGCGTGATGCGCGCCGCGCCGGTCGGGCAGCGCACGCCTGCCCGCACCTCCGGGATCGCGCGGCAGGCTTCCAGCAGGCGCGGACCGGCCGCGCGATGGATGGCGCCGTCTACCCCGCCCCCTCCGAGCAACGTTTCGTTGGCTGCATTGACGATCGCATCGACGCGCAGGGTGGTGATGTCGGCCTGGACAATCTCGATCATGGCGGCGGCGTCAGACTGGCAGCCAAG
>DATFGL010000164.1:0-11299 GCA_035249465.1 Rhodanobacteraceae bacterium
CCGTGCCGGTCTGTTGCCAGACTCGCGGTGGGCTCTTGCCCCACCGTTTCACCCTTGCCTGATCCCCTTGCGGGGCCATCGGCGGTCTGCTCTCTGTTGCACTGTCCGTCGGCTCGCGCCGCCCAGGCGTTACCTGGCACCCTGCCCTTCGAAGCCCGGACTTTCCTCGGCGTTCTTGCGAACGACGCGACTGTCCGGCCGACTCCGCGTGTGAGTATAGTCGCTCGTTGCTGAAGCAACGAGCGGTAAAGAGTGAAGTCCGCGGCTACGCCGCCTGTAAAGAGTCAGGTGGCGCCCTCCTCTTTACTCTTTACCGCGCTCGTAGAGCGCCTTGCGCGGCGCGCCGCTGATCGCGGCGGCGAGTTTCGCCGCTTGCGCGGGTGCGAGTTCCGCGCGCAGCAGCGCGTACACACGCCGGCCTTGGGCAAGCTTCGCGTCGGCTTCTTCGCCACGTCCGGCGACCACCAGAACACATTCGCCAAGGCGCTGTTCCGGATCATCCGCGACGCGTGCGGCAATTTCGCCGAGCGTCATGCCGATGCAGGTCTCGTGCAGCTTGGTCAATTCGCGCAGCAGCCGTGCCTCGCGCTCCGCACCGAACGCATCGCGCAGGTCCGCACAACATTCGACGATGCGATGCGAGGATTCGTAGATCACCAGCGTGCGCGCCTCGTCGGCGAGTTCGCGCAACCGTTCGCGCCGCGCAGAGGCCCTCGCGGGAAGAAATCCCTCGAACACGAATCGATCGCTCGGCAGGCCCGCGACCGACAACGCCGCGATCGCGGCGCAGGCGCCCGGCACGGGCGCGACGTCGATGCCGGCTTCACGCGCGGCACGCACCAGCCGGAAACCCGGATCGCTGATGAGCGGCGTGCCCGCATCCGAAATGAGCGCCACGTCTTCGCCGGTCTGCAGCCTCGCGATCAGCGATGCCAGCGCCACGCGTTCATTGTGTTCGTGCAGCGCCGTCAACGGTGTCGCGATACCGAAATGCTGCAGCAGCGGACGGCTGTGGCGCGTGTCCTCGGCGGCCACCACGCCCGCTTCGCGCAATGCCTGCTGGGCGCGCGGCGAAAGATCGCCGAGATTGCCGATCGGCGTAGCGACCACCCACAACTTTCCCGCATTGCCGCCCTTCATCGTGAACCCTGCCACCTTGAATCGATCCGCTATCATCGCCCAAAACGCAGCGCGATGACCGCGCAGGGAGATCAAATGGTCAGGATCAGGCATTCCGCGCACATCGTTTTGGTTTCCATGGCGCTGTTGGTGTTGGCGGCCTGCGCCACGCTCGGACCTTCCTCGCCGTCCGGTCCGCAAGCGCAGGCACAGCAAGCCGCCGACCGCATCCACGCGGCGAACACCGCGCTGCAACGGGGCCACACCGACGCCGCATTGAAACAGTTGGGCGCGCTGCCGCCATCCTTGCCACCCGACGTGCAGCAGCAGGCGCTGGACGTGCAGGCGCGTGCGCAACTGGCTTTGGGCCATCGCGTCGAGGCCGCGCGTGCACTGGCGAAACGCGCCCTGCTGTTGCCGCCCGCCACGCAAGCCGCGGAACACCAGCGGGTGGTCGCGATCCTGGCCGGCATGGGCAGCGCCGCATTGAATGCGTTGTACCCCACCCTCGCCGACAACGATCCGCTCAAACCCTACGCCAGCCAGGCGCTTGCGCGTTCAGGCACGGTCACGCCGCTGGCGTTGCCGCAGCCGAACGAACCGGTCGGCACGCTGACTGGCGCATCTGCCCCGCAGGGCTTCGCGATGCCGGCCCACGTGGCGCTGCTGCTGCCCGCGACCGGACCCGTGGCCGTTGCAAGCGCGGCCGTTCGCGACGGGTTCTTCGCCGCCTATTTCCACACGCCGGCCACCCAGGAACCACGCCCGACCATCAAGGTTTACGACACCGGCGGCACGGCCGACGGTGCACTGGCGGCCTATCAGCAAGCCGTCACGGACGGCGCCTCGCTGGTGGTGGGCCCGCTCAGCCGTGGCGCGGTCGGCGCCTTGTTCTCGCAAGCCTCGCTGCCGGTGCCCGTGCTCGCCCTGAACCACGCCCAGGGCAACCAGCCGGTGCCGGCGGGCAGTGCCGAATTCGCCTTGCTGCCCGAAGCCGAAGGCGCGCAACTGGGCGCGCGCATGGTCACCTCCGGCCTGCACGCGGCCATCGTGTTCCGCGGCAACGACGACACCTCGTCGCGCACGTTCGCGGCGTTCAAGCTTGAATTCGAGAGTCTTGGTGGACAAGTGGCCAACGACATCGTGTTGCAGCCGGGTGACGTCGATTTCGCGGCGCAGATCCAGGCCGCGCTTGCGGGCTCCGGGAGCCAGACCGGCGTCGTTGCGCTGCTGCGGCCCGACCAGGCTCGGTTGCTGCTGCCGCAATTGCGGCTGGCGCGTTCGACGCTGCCGGTGTTCTCGACCTCGATGGTCTATTCGGGCGACGAAAATGCCACCGCCGACGGCGACCTCGACGGCGTGCAGTTCAGCGACGCACCATGGCTATACGACGCGCAGGCCGGACTGCCCAGTCACGCGACGCTTGCTTCGCAACTGTCCACGGCCACGGGTCCGGCGGCACGCCTGTTCGCGTTCGGCATGGATGCGTACGCATTGATGCCTTACCTCGAATGGCTGCGCAGCCACCCGGGCAGTTATCTCGCCGGTGCAACCGGACAGCTGACGATGGACGCGTTCGGCCACGTGCAGCGCACGCCGATCTGGGTGCAATTCCAGGGCGGCGTCGCACGCCCGGTCGCGGCGGGTCTGGAAGCACAACCGGCCGACAGCGCGACCCCGACGGAACCATGAAACCGGGCGCAATCGGCGCGCGCTTCGAGCAAATTGCCCTCGAGTGCATGGAACGCGCCGGCCTGAAACTGGTCGAACGCAACTACCGAACCCGTTTCGGAGAGCTCGACCTGATCATGCGCGACGGCGCGACATTGGTATTCGCGGAAGTGCGCTACCGGCGCGACGCACGTTTCGGCGGTGGCGCGGCATCGGTCGGCCCCGGCAAGCGCGAGAAGCTCACGCGCGCGGCGCAGGGGTTCCTGCAGGCGCACCCGCGTTTTGCTTCGTCGCCGTGCAGGTTCGATGTGATAGCTTTCGACGGCGATGCGGACGCGCCCGCCTTCGACTGGCAGCGCGCCGCTTTCGAGCCTGTCTGACCTTCCGGAAATTTTCATGCGCAAGACCATCCTCATCTCCGTCGCCATCACCTTGTGCGCCGTCCTGACGGCGTGCAGCCTGTTCACGCCACGCCGAGGCTTCAACCGGCTGATGAACGACCGCAACGTGCAGATCACCGCGCAACGCGCACTGGACAACGATTCCGAACTCTCGGGCCGCGCGCACATCGGCACCAGCGTGTACAACGGCGTGTTGTTGCTGATCGGCGAAGCGAGCACCGAAGAGGTGAAGGAACGCGCGGGTGCCGACGTCGCCGGTTACGAGGGTGTGCAGCGCGTGGTCAACCTGATCGACGTGATGCCGCTGCAGTCGGTTGCGCGCAGCATGCGTGACGCCTCGCTGACGGCCACGGTGAAAACGTCCCTGTTGCACATCGACATGCCGGGTTTCGACCCCGGCCGCGTGAAGATCAGCACCGCGCACGGCAAGGTCTATCTGATGGGCTTGGTCAGCCACGCGGAAGCCGACGCCGTCGTGCAGCAGGCCCGCAGCGTCGCGGGCGTGCAGCAGGTGGTGCAGGTCTTCGAATATACGGATTGACGTGGGGCAGCGACTGCGTGCGTGCGCAACGTAAACTTGCGCAATGGACAAAGCAGCACGCACCACCACGCGACGCCATCCGGCCGCGGCATCCGGCAAGACCGAATCCTTTGAAGCGCTGTTGGCGCGCATCCGCGCGTGCCGGGTTTGCGCGCAGCACCTGCCGCATGGCTGCCGCCCGGTGTTGCAGGCGCATCCCGATGCGTGCCTGTTGATCGTCAGCCAGGCGCCGGGCCGCAAAGTGCACGACACCGGCATTCCCTTCAACGACAAGAGTGGCGACAAGTTGCGCGAGTGGCTGGGCATCGACAAGCCAACGTTTTACGACGCGCGCAAGGTCGCGATCGTGCCGATGGGATTCTGCTATCCCGGCAAGGGGCCCTCGGGCGACCTGCCACCGCGCCCCGAGTGCGCGCCGCTGTGGCATCCGCAACTCATGCCGCGCCTGGTGAACATCAAGCTGACGCTGGCGATCGGCGGTTACGCGATCCGCGGCATGTTGGGCGACCGGCGCAGGGCCACGCTGACCGACACCTGCACCGCGTGGCGCGAATACCTCGACACCGGCATCCTGCCGCTGCCACACCCCAGTCCGCGCAATACGGCGTGGTTCCTTCACCACCCGTGGTTCGAAGCCGAGGTGTTACCCGCGCTGCGCCGGCGCGTGCGCCGCGCGCTCACCGACCGAGGCGCACCCTCGTCTTGAGCGTCAGGCCAGGGTTCGCACCGCCAGCGCAACCAGCTGCAGCACGATCAACGCGTAGACGCCCGCGGCCACGTCATCCAGCATCACGCCGAGGCCGCCATGCACGCGGCGGTCGGCCCAACTCACGGGCCACGGCTTCCAGATATCGAACAACCGGAACAGCGCAAAACCGATGATCATCCACCACCACTGCAGCGGCGCGGCAACCAGAGCGATCCACATTCCAATCACTTCGTCCCATACCAACGCTCCTTGGTCGTGCATGCCCAGCCGCCGGTCGGAAACGTCGCACGCCCAGACACCGAGCAGGAATCCCGCAACCAGAACCGCGAGATAAACGCCCGGCGACAAACCACGCAGCAGGAACCACCACGGCAGCAGCGCGACCAGCGAACCGGCCGTGCCGGGGGCTTTCGGAGACAGTCCGGCTCCCAGCGCGGTTGCGATCCAGCCGGCCGGATGCGACAACAGCCGGCGGCGCTGATCGGGTGTCAGTGGCGCACTCATGGGGCGAAATGTTCCCAACCCGCACGCGGCGTTTCTATCCCGTTTCCGCGTGCGTCCACGACGCGTACACCCGACCCCGCGACGATGCGCCCGATGCGCGTCGCACCGCATTCCGCAGCCACGAGCGCCGGGGCAACTCGACCTTCGCGCTCACACGGCAGCGTGAAACACAATTCGTAGTCGTCGCCGCCGGCCAGCGCGAGTTCGCGGCAAGCCGCATCATCGAAAGCTGCGCGCAGGGAGGAAGACAGCGGCAATACATCGGCATCGATCTCGGCGCCCACGCCGCTCGCGGCGCAAACATGGCCCAGATCGGCCAACAAGCCATCGGAAATGTCGATGCATGCGCTGGCCACACCACGCAGCGCGATCCCTGCCTTGGCGCGTGGTTCGGGGCGGTGCAATCGCGCCAGCAACGGGGCGGGCGTGGGACGGCCATCCAGCAGCAATTTCAGCGCACCTGCCGCATCGCCCACCGCGCCGGTGACGAACACGCTGTCACCCGCGCTTGCGCCGCCGCGGGTCAGCGCCATGCCACGGGGAATGATGCCGAGCGCCGTCACCGTGATTGACAGCGGTCCCTGGGTGGTGTCACCCCCAATCAATGCGACGGCATGCCTGTCTGCGAGTGTGGCGAACCCGTCCGCGAAGCGCTCGACGAACCGCGCGTCAGCATCGGGCAAGGTCAGTGCGAGCAACGCCCACGCGGGCTCGGCACCCATCGCAGCAAGATCGGACAGATTCGCCGCAAGTGATTTCCAGCCGATGTCCTCGGGTGCGGTGGCGGCCGGGAAATGCACGCCCGCGACCAGCGTGTCGGTACAGGCCACCAGTTGCTGGCCGGTGGGCACATCCAGCAACGCCGCATCGTCGCCGATGCCGAGCGCGACATCGCCTCGCCGGTGCGTGCAGCGGTCACGGATGCGCGCGATCAGGTCGAATTCCATGCATGGCGTCCGTTATCGGGCATCCCGGAAAAAGACCTGCACGACATCGCCGAGATACGTCGTTTCATGCGCGAAGCGGAACCCTGCCTTGGCCGCGAGCCGGATCGAAGGCGCGTTCGCGGGATCGATGATGCAGGCCGCGCGGTGCGCGCCGAAATGCGCGTCACCCCAGGCCAGCACGCCCGCGAGGGCTTCGCCTGCATAGCCCCGGCCTTGCGCATCGGCAGCCAGCGCCCAGCCGACCTCCGGCATGCCATCCAGGGTCGGCGTCATCCCGCGCTTGACGTCCATGTAGCCGATGTCTCCGAGCATGCGACCGCCGGCTTTTTCCTCGATCGCCCAGAAGCCGTAGCCGAGGAGTTTCCACAAGCCCGCGTAGCGCAGCAACCGCAACCATGCATCGTGCGGCGTGGCAGGCACGCCACCGATGAACCGGACGACTGCCGGATCGCCCCAGATCGCCGACAGTGCCGCGTAATCATCCAGCCGATGGCCGCGCAGGCGCAGCCGGCGCGTTTCCAGCAAGGGTGCGCCCGAATCCGCCTCGCCGGCGTTCGTCATCAGCCGCGCTTCTCCACCGCGCGCGCGGTGCCGGCCAGCTTGTCGAGCACGCCGTTGACGTAGGTGTGGCCCTGCTCGGAGCCGAAGCGCTTGGTGACCTCAACGGCTTCGTTCAACACCACGCGATACGGCACGTCCAGACGATATTTCAGTTCGTATGCAGCCAGGCGCAGTACCGCGCGTTCGATCGGATCCACCCGTTCGATGTCGCGGTCGACGAACGGTGCGAGCCCCGCATCGAGCTCCTTGCAGTGGGCTTCGACGCCGCGCAGCAGATCCTCGAAATATTCGAGATCGGCGATCTGCATGTCCTGCTCGCCGCGAAAGTCGTCGATCACCCTGCGCATGGCATTGCCGCCGAGTTCCCACGCGTACAGGGCCTGCACCGCGCGCCGGCGCGCGCGGGTACGCGCGGCCGGATCGATGCCATCGTCGCGGCGCGGGCCAGTCATGCGGAAAACCCCATGAGCAGTGCCGCCATCTCGATCGCGGACAACGCCACGTCCGCACCCTTGTTGCCGCGCGCGCCACCGGCGCGCGCCCACGCGTCGGCCTCGTCCTCCACGGCGAGCACGCCGTTGAGCACCGGCACGCCGGAATCGAGCGCCACGCGCATCAAGCCGCGCGCGCACTCGTCGGCGACGTGTTCGTAGTGGCGGGTTTCCCCGCGCACCACGCAACCCAATGCGACGATCACGGCATGGCCGCCGGCTGCGGCGAGGTGCTGCGCCAGCATCGGAAGCTCCCATGCACCGGGCACGCGCAGCACGTCCACCGCATCGTCATTGGCGCCGTGCGCGGCCAACGCCGTGCGCGCTCCTTCCACCAATACGTCGACGATCTCGCCATTCCAGCGGCTGGCGATGACGGCGTAGCGCGCGCCGGCTGGCGAGCGAAGGTTGGCGTGGGTTTGCGCAGATTGATCGGACATGGTTCGAGACAGCGATTCGAAAGCTCGGAAAGCGTAGCAGCGCCGCGCGAAACTCCCTACTTCACATCCGCGATGGCCGGCGCATCCACGTACTCGATGACCTCGAGATCGAATCCGGAAAGTCCGACCAGCTTGCGTGGCGTGCCCAGCACGCGCAACCGGCGCACGCCGAGGTCGGCAAGGATTTGCGCGCCGAGGCCCAATTGGCGCCACTCGCGCTGGGCAGCGGCGTTGCGGCCACTGGCGGGCACGGTCACGGCCTCGCGATTCAGGCGCGCCAGCAACGCGTCCGAATCTTCGGCGGAGCCGAGCACCACCACCACGCCGCGGTCTTCGAAGGCGATCCGGCGCAGCGCCGCGGTCATCGTCATGCCGAGGTCGTCGCGTTCGAGGTGCAGCACGTCGGACAAGGTGTTGCGCACGTGCACGCGGGCCAGCACCGGCACCCCGTCATCGATCGTGCCGCGCACCAGCGCGAAATGCACCTCGCCGCGCAGGCGGTCGCGCCAGGCGACCAGCCGGAACGCGCCGAACTCGGTCTGCACCTCGGACTGATGCACCCGCTCGATGGTTTTTTCGGTGGCGAGGCGATGCCGGATCAGGTCGGCGATGCTGCCGACCTCGAGACCGTGCTTCGCGGCAAATGTCTCCAAGTCGGGACGGCGCGCCATCGAACCATCCTCGCGCAGGATTTCGACCAGCACGCCCGCAGGCCCGCAGCCCGCAAGTGTCGCCAGGTCCACCGCGGCTTCGGTGTGGCCCGCGCGCGTCAGCACGCCGCCCGGTTGTGCCAGCAACGGGAACACATGGCCGGGCTGCACCAGGTCGGAGGCTTTCGCATCGGGCGCCACCGCGGCCCGTACCGTGCGCGCGCGATCGTGCGCGGAAATGCCCGTGGTGACGCCGCTCGCGGCTTCGATCGAGACGGTGAAGTTGGTGTGGTATGCCGAACCATTGTCGCGCACCATCGGTTTCAGGCCGAGGCGATCGCAGCGCGCCCGATCGAGCGCCAGGCAGATCAACCCGCGCCCTTCGCGCGCCATGAAGTTGATGTCTTCCGCGCGCACCTTGCCGGCGGCCATGATCAGGTCGCCTTCGTTTTCGCGGTCCTCGTCGTCCAGCATCACCACCATGCGGCCGGCAGCGATTTCTTCCAGCAATTCGGGAATGCTTGCGAAAGCCATGGCTCAAGGCTCCTTTGCGGCCAGCAGGCGCTCGACGTAGCGGGCCAGCATGTCGATTTCGAGATTCACGCGATCACCCACGCCGCGGTCGTGGAACGTGGTGTGTTCGATCGTGTGCGGGATCAGATTGACTTCGAACCCATCGCCGGTGACGGCGTTGACGGTCAGGCTGACGCCGTCCACGCACACCGAACCCTTGGCCGCGATGTAGCGCATGAGTCCATGCGGCGCCACGATGCGCCAGCGTTGCGAACGGGCGTCGGGCACGATCGTGCCGATCGTGCCGATGCCATCGACGTGCCCCGAAACCAGATGCCCGCCCAACCGGTCGGACAACCGCAAGGCCTTTTCGAGATTCACGCGGTCACCCATGCCGAGCCCGTCGAGCGTCGTCAAGGCAAGGCTCTCGTTCGAAACATCGAACGCCAGCGTATCGCCCTCGCGCTCGACCACGGTCAGGCAGCAGCCCGACACCGCGATGCTGCCGCCCAACGCGACGTCGGACATATCGAATTCCGGCGCGACGACGCTGAAACGCAGATCGCCGCCGCGCGGCTCGCTGCGCGTGACGCGGCCGGTGGACTGGATGATGCCGGTGAACATCAGCACGCCTCCCGAAACGAGGCGGCGATTCCGTTGGCAATGGACATGAACGTTCTCCGCGTGACGAATGGCGAGAACGCCCCAAGGCATGAGGCCGGCGCAGGCAACGCGCCGAACCGTCTTCGCTTTATCCGGACTTTCCGGCAGCGCTGACCTGCTGCCGACCGTCGGCTCCGGCATTCGACCGGATCTGCTGACCTTTCGCGGCTGCGAAAGCGCTCGCGGGCTCGCCCGGCATCATGTCAAAAACCGGGCCTACCGCCGGTGGGGACTCGCACCCCGCCCTGAAGACGTCTGTGCCGGCATGACCGGCCCGCGCATTATAGCGCCGCAGGGCGCAGCAGCAGGCGCTGGTCCTGCCCCAGCATGCGCCGATCGATGACGCGCCAATCCTGGCGTTCCGACATCGCCGCCAATTCCGGCAGGTGCAGCAGCGGCCGCGCGCTGTCACCCAACAACGCGGGCGCAACGTACAGCAGCAACTCGTCGGCCAGACCCTGCTCGAACAATGTGCCGCACAACGTCGGACCGGCCTCGACCTGCAATTCGTTGACGCCGCGACCCGAAAGCAACCGCAAAACGGACGCAAGATCGATCCGGTTTTTCGAATCGACCGTCACGCCGGCAAGTTCGACATGACGGTAGCGGTCATCCTTCGGCCGCGCACCAGGCGCGTGCAGCACCAGCGTCGGCGCGTCACCGTCCAGAAGGTGCGCGTGCGGCGGCAACGCATCGAGTCGTGCATCGAGAACAACTCGAAGCGGTGGGACGAAGTTTCTCCCCTCTCCCGCCGGGAGAGGGGTCGCGGGTGGGGGCGCTGCGCTTGCGTCCGATTCGAACGCGAGCCGTGTCGGACCCTCACCCGCCCCTTCGGGGTACCCTCTCCCGGAGGAAGGGGGGAACAGCGAAGGCAGGCGCACCGTCAGCTGCGGATCATCCGCGCGCGCCGTGCCCGCGCCGGTGAGGATCACCGAACTGCGCGCGCGCCAGCGTTGCACATCCGCACGCGCAGCCTCGCCCGTGATCCATTTGGATTCGCCGTTCGCCAGCGCGGTGCGGCCGTCCAGGCTCATCGCCAGCTTCACGCGCACCCACGCCCGGCCGCGTTCGAAGCGCGCGAAGAACCCACGGTTGAGTTCTCGCGCGGCATCGCGCATCAAACCGGATTCGACTGCAATGCCGGCTTCGCGCAATCGCCGCAAGCCTTCACCTGCGACTTTCGGATTGGGGTCTTCGGACGCAACGGCGACGCGCGCAACGCCCGCTTCGATCAGCGCGTCCGCGCACGGCGGCGTGCGCCCATGGTGTGAACACGGTTCCAGCGTGACATAAACCGCCGCACCGCGCGCACGTTCGCCCGCGGCGCGCAACGCGAACGCTTCCGCGTGCGGTTCACCGGCGCGCTTGTGCCAGCCTTCGCCGACAATTTCCTCGCCGTGCGCGATCACGCAGCCGACGCGTGGATTGGGCTGCGTGGTGAAAACACCACGCTCGGCGAGGCGCAGCGCGCGCGCCATCAAGGCATAATCTGTGGCCGAGAAGTCCGGGGCCGGCTGCGCCATCAAGGCTTCTTCTTGTCGGTCGGCTTTCCGAATGGCACCACCGCACCACCGATCAGCGACAACTGGCTTTCGCTGGCGGGCAGCTCGTGTTCAAGGCGATCGAGTTCCTCGCGGAAATCGGCAACGTCCTCGAACGAGCGGTACACCGACGCATAGCGCACGTAACCGACGTGGTCGAGCTTGCGCAATTCCGTCATCACCAGATCGCCGATCCGGCGCGACGGCAATTCGCGTTCGGTGGACACGCGCAACTGCCGCACCACGGCGCGTACCGCGGCTTCGATGCGGTCCTCGGTCACCGGCCGCTTGTGCAGCGCGCGGTCGAAGCCGGTGCGCAACTTGCGTGCGTCGAACGCCTCGCGCCGGCCATCGCCCTTGATGATCGCCGGCAGTTTCAGCTCCACCGTTTCCAGCGTGGAAAACCGCTCGCCGCACGACGGACACTCGCGGCGCCGGCGGATGGTCGAGCCTTCCTCCGAAACGCGCGAGTCGATCACGCGGGTGTCGATGTTCTGGCAGAAGGGACAGTGCATGCGTCAGGCGTAAACCGGAAATTTCGCGCATTG
>DATFGL010000165.1:0-7460 GCA_035249465.1 Rhodanobacteraceae bacterium
GCGGAAATTTCCGCTCGCGGACGCCGTCCATCTGCGCGGCCACGCGCCCGTCACCTGCGTCTGGTCGCCCACGCAGGTTTCCCGGCTTGGCAGGGACCCAATGCCGTCATCGCCAGCTGTCGCGACGCGAAAGCAGCGACGCGCGGACGATCGGGGTATCACCCACGCAACGCCGGTTGGAGGAAGCTTCTGACCATCGACGTAGAGCATTCCGTGAATCCGTGGATTGTGCTGTATGACCCAGTTGTCGCCACTGCGCGTAACCTCGGGTGCAGTCGGCGTCTCCGGTGCATACAACGGCGCATCGGTGCGCAATGACAACGCCGGCACCGTAATTGCCTTCAAGGTGACCGTGGCGTTCCTTCCATCTTGTGCGACCCGATCCGCGACCAGCAGATCGCCATCAATGCGGCGCGGACGCTTCAGCGTAATCGTTCGATCCGGCAATCGCAGCGTGATGGCTTCCCGCGATCCGAAAAGCATGGAGACCAGCGACACCGGCAGTTTCGGCTCGATCCTGCCGCCCCCGGTCAACCCGAACACACCCTCGGCCACCATGTCGAGATAGCCCGCCACCGACCACAACTGGCGCGGCGAATCGACCACCGGGCCGCCGAGTTTGCCGTCGTCGACGTGGGTCGACTGCGTGAGCAACGCATAGTTCTCCATGTTCGAGCCGGCCAGCGCGGCGCCGCGCATGATCGATTCGATCTCGAACGCGATCAGCGCAGGATCATCAACCTTGCGCGCCGCACGCAGCGCGTAGGCGCTGACGAATGGCCAGATTGCACGGTTGTGGTAGATCGGCTGGTCGGCGCGCTCGGGCCAGATCACCGGGCTGCCTGCGGGCCACGCCGGATAATGCGCCAGCGATTCGCGTGCGCGCGCGTCGTCCGCCACGCCGCTGGTAATCGCCAGCGACAGCCCGAGCAGATCGTAGGCCTCCACCGGCAGCCCATCGCCGCCGATGTAACTCATGTACATGCCGCGATCGGCGCGCCAGAAATGTTCGTTGATCGCCTGCTTCAGCGCATCGGCTTGCGCCGCGTAGCGCTTTGCGCTGTCGTCGCCGCGCTGCGCGGCCATGCGCGCAGCCAGTTGCAACGCTTCGTAATGCAGCACGTTGGTAGACAGCGCGAACGACTGCGCGATGAACACCACATTGTCCTTGGTCCACTCCGGATAGGTCTGCTCGCGCCAGTCGAGGAACGAAGTCTCGCCGCGATAAAGGCCCATGCGCGCGTCGAAGGCGTACGCACGATCCTGCGCCAGCGTGTCGTTGAGCGCCTGCCAGACCTTGCCGGCGAACGCCTTGTCATCCATCAGACGCCGCGCGCCGAGGAACCACACCACGCGGTCGGTGCTGATCGGCCAGCTTCCGCCGGAACCGGTGTCCTGCATCGGGTACAGGCCTTGCGGCATATCCTTCGTGCGCACTCCGGACAGCTTGAACAACAAGCCGTTGCGCGAACGCGCCAGATCGAACCGCCACAAGCCCAGATCCACCGAATACGAAAGATCGCGCGTCCACACGTAGTGCCACTTCTCGCCAGTCTCGAAGCAATGGCACGGAATAGGCTGGCCGTGATCGAAGGCGTCGTCGCGGATGGCACTCACCGAATCCTGCTTGAGGTCATCCTGCGCCATCGCGTACAAACCGTCGAACAGCGGGCTGGCGGTGTGCACGTTCCACGCGGCTGCGGAAATGTCGCGTTCGCCGAACGGACCGTGCAACACGTAGCCGCCATGGAATGACGCCGTCACGGCTGCGCGTTTGCCTTGCCAGTCGAGGCTGTCGTGCCACGCGGGCGTTGCAGCGGCAGCGCTGCCGGCGAGCAACAGGGCAGCGAGCGCGATCACGGCGCCGTCTCGATGCGAAGATCGGCAGGCTCGCCCGCGGCCAGCTTCACCCATGTCACCGTGCCGTAGCGATCCTGGCCGCTGGCCCAACCTTCTCCGGACGACGCTTCGAGAGCATCTAGGGTCGGGGCCGAAGGAACGGGTTTGCCGTTCGCGAGCACCGAACGGGCAGCGCCACCATGCACCGCTAGCAGATACCAGCGTGTGGCGGGCTTGTACGTACCCTTCGGCGCATCGAGCGTGAAATTGATTGCAGCCTTCTCTTTGCGCGTTGTCATCGGCTGCAGAAAATACACACCCTTCTCGTAGGCGTAGGTTTCGCCGTCGTCGTCGTAATAGTCGAAGTGCGTGGGGTGGTCCGACGGGAACACCTGCACCATTACGGTCATGACCGGATGCTGGTCGACGTAGTCCATCACCGGCTGCATCGGGATGATCGCGCCGGCGCGGATGAACAGCGGGATGTCGCGCCATGTTTTCGCGTCCACCGGAACAGCGATGGTTTGCCCGCCTGCATACGTCTTGCCAGTGAACCAGTCGGTCCATGTACCCGTGGGAAGGTAAATGCGTTTCGTCGTCTGGCCCTGCTCGACCACCGGCGACACCAGCAGCCACTGGCCGAACAGCCACGCATCGACGTCGTTGCGCACGTTCGGATCGTGCGGCCAGTCGAACGTCAGCGGGCGCACCAGGCCGACGCCGTGCGCGTAATCGGCATGCTGGTAGGCGTAGATGTAGGGAATCAGCGACTGGCGCAAACGGATCGCATTGGTCGCGGCTGCCTCGGCCACAGGCCCGTAACGCCACGGCTGGCGCTTTTCATCGAATGTTCCATGCACGCGGAAGATCGGCGTGAACGCGCCGAACTCGATCCAGCGCGCGTAGTTCTCGTCGGACGGATGGCCGTTGAAACCGCCGCCGTCCATGCCCCACTTCGCTTCGCCGGTTTCGATCGCGCTCAACATGCGCGTGCGCTGTGCAGCCATGCTGGCGGAACCGGTGTCGATGTCGCCCGACCACATGCCATAGGCGTAACGCTGCGATCCCAGCCAGAAGTTGCGGTTGATCGACCACACGCGCTGGTCGCTCACCGCGCGCTGCGCGTCGTACAACGCACGTTGCATGTTGAGGAACTGCGTGTTCGAAGTGGGCGTACCATCCTTGCCGTACACGTCGGCCTCGTCGTTCCACCAGCCGGCGATGCCATCGTCGAAGCCGTATTTGATCGCAAGCTCACCGAACCAGCGCCGGGCTTCCGACTTGTCGAAATCGACATCCTTCGCCAACTTGTGCGAGAAGTATTCCGGATACGCCTGCTCGCCCGGTATCCACAAGTCGTGCGCGGTGGCGTAGTCGCCCTCGGCCGTGCCCAGCAAAAGACGCGGCTTCATAATGCCGGTGAGGTGCACGCCTTCGGCAGCGAGCGTCTTGGCAAGCTTGCCGCCGGGACCATCCGGAAACTTCACGGGATTCCAGCGGAATTCGCCGTAATCGCCCTGCCCCCACGCCTTCCAGTCGAAATCGAGCGTGAAGTTGTCGAACGGGATGTGCTTGGCCCGATAGGTCCCGACGATGTCCAGCAGTTCCTTCTGGTCGATGCCCCACTGGCTGTTGGTGAAACCCATCGCCCATTTCGGAAACAGCGGCGCGGGCCCGCTGAGCTTCGCCAACTCGCCAAAGATTTCGGCAGGCGTGCCGACCAGGATGTAGTAATCGGCATCGGGGCGCTTGAAATCACCGATCGTGATACGACCGTTGGCGAGATCGAACGTCGCGCCGCCGCAGTCGACCAGCAAGCCGTAACCGGCCGTGCTCCACACGAATGGCGCCCCCGCGTGCCCCTGCTTGCCAGCCTGCGCGATCTGCCTGCCGCTGCGCAGCAGGCCGGCCGTGACCGGCTGGTTGGCTTCGAAACCGCCGATGCCATACAAGGCGTCACTCGATGCGTGTTCAAGCACGATGCGCTCCTGCGCCAGAGCCATGAGGCCGGTCTGCCGCAACAGCACGCGTCCTTGCGCATCGGTGACTGTCAACGTGCCGGTCTTCGGGTCCCAGCCAACGATCATCCGGTTCGAGCGCAACGTGACGGCATCGCCGCGATGCGAAACCTCGGGTTTGAACGTCGTCGCCGACGCGTGTCGCGGATCGATCACGAGGCTCGGAGGCGTCGCGTTGCCCATCGGCATGTAGTGCACCTGCAGCACACCAGGCGCCACCATTTGCACCGAGGTCGTCGCGTCGTCCTGTGCAAGTTCGAAGCCTCGCCCAGTGACGCTGCGCAGTTCCAGCGTGACCGATGCATTGGCAGCCGCCACGACCAAGCCGAGTCCGGCGACCAGCGCGGACCCGCGCAAGATGTGCTTCAACGACATGGGATTCCCCCGAAGCGATGGATCATTGCAGGACCGCGCTGCCGTACGGCGGCAGATGCAAATGGTCGCCGGCGATCGTCGTGTCGGCACGACTGCGTTTGAGCAGCGCATGGAAACGTCGCGCAGGCAGCTTGATCGTCTGCGGTTTTCCGGACAGGTTATGCAGCACCAGCACGTCGCCGTGCGGATCGCCCAGTTCCCACGCCGCGACCTGAATGTTGGCGTCGCGCCAGTCGCGTGCCGTACCATCGCGCAGCGCCGGGATGTCGCACCGCCAGCCAATCAGCATGCGGTACCAGTTGAGCAACGAACCGGGATCCTTTTGCTCGGCTTGCACGGAAACGTCCGGCCCGTCACCGGCCGTCCAGCCTTCCCACGTCGGCTCGCCCGGACCCTTTCCGGCGCGGTACCAGCGCATCGGCTCGCGCAGGTGCGGGTCGGGCTTCTGCCCGCGCATCCCGAGTTCCTCGCCGTAATAGACGAACGGGTGTCCCGGCAGCGTCAGCAGCATCGCGGCGGCCACCCGCATGTGGTCCGCGTTGTCGTCGAGCTGGCTCATCACGCGTTCCGTATCGTGATTGGACAGCAGCGGTGCGTCGTCGAAACGGCCGTGCGCGGCAGCGCGGTACGCCGCGTCGATGCGCGCCAGCGTCGCGCCAATGTCGCGATCGCGTTCCTGCTTCGCGCTCTCGATCAGCCGCGCCGCCAGCGGGAAATTGAAGACCGCATCCAGCGCGCCCATCCATGGCGCGAGGTCAGCCGGATTCTGCTGCCATACTTCGCCCACCAGCCAGGCATGGGGGTTCGCGGCATCGATGCCGCCGTGGAACTCGCTCCACCAGTCGAGGTTTTTCCGGAGCACCGATGCGCTGCCCCAGTCGGTTTCGAAATCGAGATAAATGTGTTGCGCGGCATCGAGGCGAAAGCCATCCACGCCCTTCTTCAGCCAGAACCTTCCGATCTCGATCATTTCCTTGCGCACGGCGGGATCGTCGTAATTCAGGTCGGGCATCTCGTCCGTGAACACGCCGAGATACTCTTGTCTTGAATCAGATCGTCTTGAACCGGTTTGCCCATCCGCCAGTGCGTGCCACGCGAAGCCACTGGTGGCGCTGATCGCTTTCAAATCGGTTTCAGGTGTGGCCCAGGTGTACCAGTCGTGGTAACGACTGTGCGGATTGCGCGCGGCCTTGAACCATGGCGATTCATTGCTGGTATGGTTGATCACCAGATCCATGATGATCTTGATGCCGCGCTTGTGTGCTTCGCGCACCAGCCGTTCGAAATCCGCCATGCTGCCGTATTGAGGATTGATCGCGCGGTAATCCGTGATGTCGTAGCCGTGGTAGCTCGGCGACGGATTGATCGGCATCAGCCAGATGCCGCTGACGCCCAACCGCTGCAGGTAATCGAGCTTGGCGGTGACGCCGTTCAGGTCGCCGATGCCGTCGCCGTTGGTGTCGTACCAGCTGCGCACGAAGATTTCGTAGTACACACCGGACGAAGCGTTGGCGCCAGCCTCGGGGCGCGCCGGGATCGCCGCGAAACCAGTGACCGTCCACGCCAGCGCAATCAGAACCGTCGCAAGACAGAATCCACGCCTTCTCACGACGCGCTCCGGGCCGCTTTCCGTCCCTGGTACTGGGTCCCGGCCAATCCATGGGCGGGATGACGAAGCACTTGTGTCATGCTTTCCTCACGTATCGACAGACGCAAGAGCGCGGGACGGCGCGCAGGTTTGCGCAACGAAATTATCGTGCGCGGGCATCCGCTCCGCGGCCCGCGAAACCAGGGTGCGGATATCCGACAGGAATGCCTGCAACTTCGAACCCTCCAACTCGTCGGCCAGCGGGTGGTAATGCGCGGGTTCGATCCGCTGGCCCAGCATGACCTGCGACCAGCCCGTTTCGGTGAAAAGCTCGTCGGCCTCGCGGAAGATCAACCCGGTGCGACGGAACAATTCGATGCGCCGCGCCAGTTCCGGTGGTACACCCATCGCGCCGCACGCTTTCCAGAATGGCGTGTCCTCGCGCTCGGTAGCCTTGTAATGCAGGATCAGGAAGTCACGCACGCGCTCATATTCGAAGCGCGTCTGGCGGTTGTAGGTTTCGACCAGCAACGGATCGCAATGCCTGTCCGGGAACATGCCGAGGAACCGGGCGATGCCCGACTGCACCAGATGGATGCTGGTCGACTCCAGCGGCTCCATGAATCCGGCGGCCAGGCCCAGCGCGAGGCAGTTGCGGTTCCATGCGAGCCTGCGCATCCCGGTGGTGAAGCGCAGCGGTCGCGGTGTCTCCAGCGGCTCGCCTTCGAGGTTCGCCAGCAATTGCGCGGCAGCTTCGTCGTCGCTGATGAAGCGGCTGCAATACACGTGGCCGTTGCCGGTGCGGTGCTGCAGCGCGATCCGCCATTGCCAGCCGGACGTGCGTGCGAACGCCTGTGTGTATGGCCGCATCGGCGTGCTGCGCGCGCTGGCGACCGCAAGCGCGCGATCGCACGGCAACCAGTGTTGCCAGTTTTCGTAACCGGTTTTCAACGCACCTTCGATCAGCAGGCCGCGGAAGCCGGAACAGTCGATGAAGAAATCGCCCACGGTACTTTCGCCGCTTTCCAACTTCAGCGATTCGACGAAGCCATCCTCGCCGCGCAGCTTCACCTCGACGACCTTGCCCTCGATGCGTTTCACCGCACCCTCCGGGATGCGTTCCCGCAAGTAACACGCGTAACGCGCGGCATCGAACTGATAGGCGTAGCGGATACCGCCGAGCGGGCTGCTTCCAACCTTGTCCAGCCGCGCGAAACGGTTCGTCGCGGCGGCGGCCGCGTTCAACGAATATGCCCACAACGAATGCGCGTCACCGCGTGCACGGCTGCGCAACCAGTAGTGATGGAACGGCAGCAGGCCCAGCGGCAGGCCGACGTCACCGAACGCGTGGAGGTACGAATCGCCGACGCGCCCCCAATCGTTGAGCTGCACGCCCAGCTTGTAGGTGCCGTGGGTGAAGCGCATCAGGTCGTCCTCGTCGATGCCAAGGAACGCATTGATGTGCCGGATCTGCGGGATCGTGGCCTCGCCCACGCCGACGGTGCCAATCTCGGCGGATTCGATCAGGTGGATTTCGCACGCGCGCCCCAACCCGCGCGCCAGCAACGCCGCCGCCATCCAGCCGGCGGTGCCGCCGCCCACGATCACCACGCGCCTGATCGCGGATTCGTTCATGCCGG
>DATFGL010000166.1:0-5863 GCA_035249465.1 Rhodanobacteraceae bacterium
GCCGAGTCCGGCACATGTCCGTACTCGGCTTCGCCGGATCAAGCATTGGAGGTGCTTGATCCGCGGCGGGCCCTCCTTGGCCCGCAAGGAATCCGCGTTGCGTCTCGGGAAGAGGCGTAATCGGGCGGCACTGCGGTGCCGCGAACCCCGCAAGGGGCGCCCGCCGAAACGGCGGACAACATCAACGGCAGCATGACAACAGCAGCAATGACTTTCAGCAGCACGGAGGACGGGCAATGTTTGAACTGGTGGAACAACTCGCACCCAATGCGGTGATCAAGGTGATCGGTGTCGGCGGCGGCGGTGGCAATGCCGTCAGCCACATGGTCAATTCAGCCATCGACGGCGTGGAGTTCATCTGCGCCAATACCGACTCGCAGGCCCTGAAGAGCTCCGGCGCACGCACGACGCTGCAACTCGGCGAAACGGTGACCAAGGGTCTGGGCGCCGGTGCCAATCCCGAAATCGGCCGGCAGGCGGCACTCGAGGATCGCGATCGCATCGTCGAGGTTCTGGACGGCGCCGACATGGTGTTCATCACCTGCGGCATGGGTGGCGGCACCGGCACCGGCGCGGCACCGGTGGTGGCGCAGCTCGCCAAGGAGAAGGGCATCCTGACGGTGGCGGTGGTGACCAAGCCGTTCCCGTTCGAGGGCCGTCGCCGCATGCAGGTGGCGCTGAAGGGCATCGAGGATCTGCAGCAGTCGGTCGACTCGCTGATCACCGTGCCGAACGAGAAACTGCTGACCGTGCTCGGCCGCGAAGTTACCCTGCTGAATGCGTTCAAGGCCGCCAACGACGTGCTGCAGGGCGCGGTGCAGGGCATCGCCGACCTGATAACCCGCCCGGGCCTGATCAACGTCGACTTCGCCGACGTGCGCACCGTGATGAGCGAAATGGGCATGGCCATGATGGGCACCGGCACCGCCCGCGGCGACGACCGCGCGCAGGCCGCGGCCGAGGCGGCCATCAACAATCCGCTGCTGGAGAACGTGGACCTCTCGGGCGCCTGCGGCATCCTGGTCAACGTCACCGCCGGCCCCAACCTCACCATGCGCGAGTTCGACGAAATCGGCCGGGTGGTGCACGACTTCGCCAGCGAGGACGCGACCGTGGTGCTCGGCACCGCGCTCGACCCCGACCTCTCCGACGACGTGCGCGTCACGGTGGTCGCGACCGGCCTCAACCGCGCCGCCAAGCCGCAGCTGCGGCCCGTGGCCAAGCCGGAGATGGTCGAGATGCCGCAGCCGCGACGGGTGTTGCGTACCGGTACCGACAACGGCGTGGTGGGATTCGCCGCCCAGCCGGAGCCGATGCGCGCGATGGATCGCAACCCCGCACCCGCCGTGGCCGGCAAACCGGCGGTCGAGGCGGCCGGCGTGCCCGACTACCTGGACATCCCCGCGTTCCTGCGGCGCCAGGCGGATTAACGCGATCGTCCCTGATCGCTCCTCGGTGGAAGGAGCCACCGTTTTGATATGCCGTTGTGAACTGCCGGACTCCCGTCCCCGGCAGTTCACGGTGTCGCGGCGACTTGGGCGAGCAACCGTCCCTGGTGCGTGGCGCCGGCCCGGCTCTTCCTGGCCGGGCGCTCAGGCGGGCACGCGATGCCACCGGCATGGCATGATCGCCCGCCTTCGCCCCGGCAGTGCGGGTTGGTTGTTTCTTCCGCGGGAACCTGGCCGTCCTGGCGCGGTCAGTCTTCACCGGGGGCTGCATTCAGGCATTTTCACCCTGCGGGTGCCGTCACCCGCCGCGGGTCGAGTAACTAAACGCACGAGTCCACTTTATTCGGGCGGTCAACCGTGGTAGGATCGCCCACGTTTTAGCGTTGTTCTAACGGGATTCCAACGAAAAATGATCAAGCAGCGCACGCTCAAGAACGTGATCCGCGCGACGGGCGTGGGCTTGCACACAGGCGAAAAGGTCTATATGACCTTGCGTCCCGCCGCGGTCAACACCGGCATCGTGTTCCGCCGCACCGATTTGCCGGAACCCGTCACCATCCCTTCGCGTTGCGAGTATGTCGGCGACACCCGCCTGTCCAGCACGCTGATCAAGGATGACGTGCGCGTGGGTACGGTCGAGCACCTGCTGTCGGCGATGGCGGGTCTCGGCATCGACAACGCCTACGTCGATCTGTCTGCACCGGAAGTGCCGATCATGGACGGCAGCGCGGGGCCGTTCGTGTTCCTGCTGCAGTCGGCCGGCATCGAGGAACAATCCGCTCCCAAGCGCTTCATCCGCATCAAGAAGCCGGTGAAGGTCGAAGAGGGCGACAAGTGGGCCGAGTTCAAGCCCTTCGACGGCTTCAAGGTCGGCTTCTCCATCGAGTTCCAGCACCCCATCTTCTCGCGCCGCGCTTCCAGGGCCGAGATCGATTTCTCCACGACTTCGTTCGTGAAGGAAGTCAGCCGCGCGCGCACGTTCGGCTTCATGCGCGACATCGAAATGCTGCGCGAGAAGAACCTGGCGCTCGGCGGTTCGATGGACAACGCCATCGTGCTGGACGACTACCGCGTGCTGAACGAAGACGGCCTGCGTTACGAAGACGAGTTCGTCAAGCACAAGATCCTCGACGCGATTGGCGATCTTTATCTTCTCGGCCACAGCCTCATCGGTGCGTTCTTCGGCCACAAGTCGGGCCACCAGCTCAACAACCAGCTGCTGCGCGCCCTGCTGGCCGACAAGTCGGCGTGGGAAGAGGTCACCTTCGACGACCCCGCACTGGCGCCGATCTCGTACGCGCATCCAGCCCAGGCGGTTTGATTGCAATCATCCTTGATTGCTGCTTCATTGCAGTCGGTAGCTGTGCTCCGGCCGATTTCGGGCATGTGACTCCAGAACGGCCATTCATGGCCTGACTTTTCACGAAGCTCTGCATTCGTCCATGAACGCTGCAAGCCGCAGCGCCCTTGCGGCGGGTTGCTTGCGCTTCGGGTGAAGGCCGGAACGGGCTTCCTGCCCTGACTTTCCACAACACCGCTTTGCCCGGCCCCGTTCGCGTGTCGGGGCATCGCTGGCGCACGTGTTCTCCGGCAGCTTTCCCGAATTGTGACTTTTTTCTGATTCTGGCCAGCGATTGCCGCCCGCCCTGTGTTATAACGTCCGCTTCCGCCAGTGGAACGAGGGGGCGGGTCGGCCAGCGGGCGTCACTTGGTCGTCGGATTGTCCGCTAGCGCGGCCAGTTCGAGGAACAAAGCCCGCAGGTCCGGATCGGAGACGGCCATCGCCGCTGCGCGTATGCGTTGCGCGGCACGCGGCGAAGGCGGTCGTACGGTGGCGGAGTCCCCGTTGGGTGCCGGGATCGGCATCACCTTGGCCGTGACTGAAGTCGCGGCCAGGCCAAGGCTGCGTACGGCGGCGAGGATGCCGGACTGGTCCATGCGCGCCCGGGTGGCCCAGGCGGGCGACTCGACCAGCAGCAGGACGCGGTCGTTGCGCAAGCCGACATGACGGACGTGTTCGCGCAGTGGCGTGGGCAGCAGAGGAACAATCCGCTGGCTCAAGTGGTCAAGTTCACGTGCCCGGGCGGCCAGATCGGCTACCGGCGCACATTGTGAAACAGGCGTCGGGCCGTGGGTGTCGCGAGGCGGGAACGGTCGGGCAGGAGACAAGGCAGATGATTCAAGGCTTTCTGACATGGGCATGATACTGGTTGCCCGCTCGACGCGATGCGTGCTTTCGGACGCATGGCTGCACGATCGTTGCCAGGCCAACCGTCGCCTGCAGCAACGCCTGATGCTCGGGTTCGCGCTGTGCGTCGTCGCAAGCGCGGCCCTGGCGGTCTGGATCGCGAGCCCCGGCAGCCGCACGCTGGCGAAGGTCGATTCGATGCGCCAGCAGATCGCGGCGCAGAAAGCCGAGTTGCAGCAGGTGCGCGACAACGCCCAGCGCGACATCAGCCGCATGGCCATCAAGCTTGGCGAACTGCAGGCCGACTCGGCGCGCTTGGATGCGCTGGGGCAGCGTCTGGTGGTGGCCGGCAAGCTCGATCCCGCCGAATTCAACTTCAACGAGACGCCCGGCATCGGCGGCCCCGAGAAAGCGATCCCCCCCGAGCGTTCGTTGCCGTTCGATCTCTCGGTGAGCATGGAACAGCTCGCCCGGCGTTTCGACAGCCAGCAGAACCAGCTCGGTGTTCTGCAGTCATTGCTGACCGACCGTGAAGTCACCGCCAGCCTGATTCCTTCGGGCATGCCGGTGACGGACGGCTACATCACCTCCCCGTACGGCCGCCGCATCGACCCGTTCACCGGCCACTTCAGTTTCCATCCGGGCCTGGATATCGGGGTGCCATTCGGATCACAGGTGCATGCGGTCGCCGCGGGCGTCGTCACCTACGCGGGCGTGCGCGACGGCTACGGCAAGGTGGTCGAGATCGACCATGGCGACGGCTACATGACCCGCTACGCGCACAACAGCAAACTGTTCGCGCACGTGGGCGAACACGTCCGTGCGGGCGAGACCATTTCCGACGCGGGCTCGACGGGCCGATCGACCGGCCCGCATGTGCACTTCGAGGTTTGGCACGACGGCAAGCTGGTGAATCCGATCGCCTACGTCAGGCGGTGAGCGGTTGAAAATCGGGCATTTCGCCGCCATCCCTAGGCGCGGCGGGCATGTCCTTTTATGATGTCCGATTGAGTTTCAACCGCAGCCCGGAACCGCGAACCCAAGTCCGATGCCCAATATCCTGACGAACGTCTTCGGCAGCCGCAATGAGCGGGTGGTGAAGCAGCTTTCGAAAGCCGTGGCGCGCATCAACGCGCTCGAACCCGAAATGCAGAAACTCGACGACGCCGCCCTGCGCGGCAAGACCGCCGAGTTCAAGCAGCGCATCACCAACGGCGAGAGCCTCGACAAGATCCTGCCCGAAGCCTTCGCGGTGGTGCGCGAGGCCAGCCAGCGCGTGATCGGCATGCGCCACTACGACGTTCAGATGATCGGCGGCATGGTGCTGCACCAGGGCAAGATCGCCGAGATGCGCACCGGCGAGGGCAAGACCCTGGTCGCGACACTGCCGGTGTACCTGAACGCGCTGGCGGGCAAGGGCGTGCACGTCGTCACCGTCAACGATTACCTCGCCAAGCGCGACGCCGCGTGGATGGGCAAGGTCTACAACTTCCTCGACCTGAGCGTGGGCGTGGTGTGGCCGGGCATGGAAATGTCCGACAAGTCCGCCGCCTATGGCGCCGACATCACCTACGGCACCAACAACGAATTCGGCTTCGACTACCTGCGTGACAACATGGCGGTGTCGAAGGAGCAGCGCTACCAGCGCGGCCTGCACTACGCGATCGTGGACGAGGTGGACTCGATCCTGATCGACGAGGCGCGCACGCCGCTGATCATTTCCGGTCCGGCCGAGGATTCACCCGAGCTGTACATCCGCGTCAACCGCATCGTGCCGCACATGACCCGGCAGGCCAAGGAACCGCTGCCCGGCGAGACGCCCGAGCCCGGCGACTATTACGTCGATGAGAAGCAGAAGCAGGTGCACCTGTCCGAAGAGGGCATGGAACACGCCGAACAACTGCTGCGCCAGGCCGGCATCCTCGCCGAGGATTCCAGCCTGTACGACGCGCGCAACCTCGCGGTCGTGCATCACTTGAACCAGGCGTTGCGCGCGCACGCGCTGTACCAGCGCGACGTCGATTACATCGTGCGCGATGGCGAAATCATCATCGTCGACGAATTCACCGGCCGCACCCTGCCGGGCCGCCGCTGGTCGGAAGGCTTGCACCAGGCCGTCGAGGCCAAGGAAGGCGTGCCGATCCAGCGCGAAAACCAGACGATGGCCACCATCACCTTCCAGAACCTGTTCCGCATGTACGACAAGTTGTCGGGCATGACCGGCACG
>DATFGL010000167.1:0-5760 GCA_035249465.1 Rhodanobacteraceae bacterium
CCTCGGCGTGATGCACCGCCGAATCGGCGCCTCGCAGGAAATCCGTCACCAGCCAGCCGCGCGATGCGCGATCCGGTGCGGCGCGCGGATCGCGTACGTTGGTCACCACGCATGCGCGGCCGGGGTCACGCACGCCCATCCAGGTACCGCCCGCCTCCAGGTCGCGGCCAGCGATGAGATTCGGCGCGTCGGCCCAGCGTTGCAGCGGCGCCGACGGCCGCGCATGCGCCTCGTCACGGTTGCCGATCAACAGCAGGCGCCAGCGCGGATGGACGTTCCAGGCAAAAGCGATCACGCACATTCGGGCAAGCCTATCGCATCGGGCCCCGCTGCGCGGCCAAGTGCTAGACTCCAGCCGAAACTGCCGTGTCAAAAGGGGGACGGCGTGAGAACCAAGCTGGCACACATGTCGGTGCTGGTGGTCGAGGATCACGATTTCCAGCGTCAGGTGGCACTGCGACTGCTGCAGCACATGGGCACCGGCACCGCGCTGGAAGCGGCGGACGGTCGCAGCGCGCTTGCCATCCTCGGCCAGCAAAAGCAGCCGGTGGACGTGGTGCTGGTCGACCTCGACCTGCCACACATGGACGGCATCGAGTTCATCGGCCATGTCGCGCGGGAACGCCTCGCCAACGCGGTGGTGGTGTTGACCGCACTCGACCCCGCGCTGCTCAACACCGTGCGCATCATGGCGCGCGCTTCCGGCATCCGCGTGCTGGGCACGGTCGAAAAGCCGCTGACCGAGACCAAGCTCGGCAGCGTTCTGGACCTGTATTTCACCGCCGACCTGCTGGCCGACGAAACCCCGCATCCGGACATCGACGAAGGCCTGCTGGCAGAAGCGCTGGCGAGCGACGCCTTCGAGGCCTGGTTCCAGCCGCAGGTTGCGATCGGCAGCGGCTTCGTCACCGGCGTCGAGGCCTTGGCGCGCTGGAGCCTCAATGGCCACTCGGTTCCACCCGCGCGTTTCATCCCGGAGCTGGAACGCTGCAATCTCATCGACGCGCTGACCGAGCGCATCCTCGTACAGGCGTGCCGCTGGTGCGCGCGCTGGCGCGAAGCCGGGCTCGACCTCGGGGTTTCCGTCAACGTGTCGATGCACAACCTCGAAGACACCGCGGCCGCCGATCGCTATCAGGCCATCGTGCAGGCGGCCGGCATCGACACCCGCGACGTGACACTCGAGATCACCGAGTCGGCCATGATGCATGAAGCCGCGCCGGTGTTGAACGTGCTCGCGCGGCTGCGCCTGAAGGGTTTCGGCTTGTCGGTGGACGATTTCGGCACCGGCTGGTCTTCGCTTTCGCAGCTCGCGCAACTTCCCGTCACCGAACTCAAGATCGACCAGGGCTTCATCAATGGCGCGACCACCGAGCCGCGCAACCGCGCGGTCGTCGAAGCCAGCCTCGAACTCGGCCGCAAGCTCGGACTGACCACCGTGGCCGAGGGCGTGCGCAGCGTCGAGGAATGGCAGATGCTGGCCGAGCTCGGTTGCACGCGCGCGCAGGGCGAACTGATCGGCATGGCGGTGCCTGGCGGCCAGCTCGCCACCGCGATCGAAAAGTGGCGCCGCCGTCGGCCATGACGCGCAGGTTCTGGACAGGCAAGTTCTGGACCGTTCGCCGCCAATTGTTGCTGCTGTTCGGCGTGATGCTGCTCGCCGCGGGATTGGTGCTCGCGCTGGATGCGATCTACCAGCGCGGCCATGAGGCCACCCTCAACCGCCTGTACGACAACGCGCTGGGCGGGCAGAGCAATGTCAAGACGCTGACCGACGCCTACGGCATCACCGTGATCGGTGTCACCTTCAAGGTGCGCAACGGTCTGATGACGTTCGGCCAGGGCCTTGCGGCGGTGGACCAGGCGCGGCAGCGCAGCGACCAGGCGTTCGCGGCGCTTGCCGCCGAAAGCATGCCGCCGCGGCAGCGCGAGGTGTTCACGAGCATCCAGCGCGAGCGCCGGCCCGCCGACGCCGCGATCGCTCGCCTGCGCACGCAACTGGCGGCACGCAGCATTCCCGGCGTCGCGAATTTCGCGGACACCGAATTGTTCCCCGCGATCGACCCGCTGCTGAGCGACCTCAACCTGCTCGCGGACCTAAAGATCCTCGATGCGCAAACGCAATTGCAGGACGACCGCACGCATGCGCGGCGCCTGAACGCGTGGCGCATCGGCCTGTCGCTGGCGGCGCTGTTGATCGTGTTCGTGGCCGGGCGCGCGATCCTGCGCAACATCTACGGCGGCATCGGAGAACTGGTGCGCTTGTCCAAAGGGATGCGTGCGGGTGATTACGACACGCCTGCCGGCGCGCCGGTGAAAGGCGAAGTGCGCCAGGTCGTGGAAGGGTTCCTGACCATGCGCGAAGAGGTCAAGCGCAAGGACACCGCGCTGCGCGACAGCGAGCTGCGCGCGCGCGAAGCCACCAAGGCCAAGAGTGCGTTCCTGGCCGCGATGAGCCACGAAATCCGCACGCCCATGATCGGCATCACCGGCATGCTGGAGCTGCTGGAGCACACGCGGCTGGATGCGGAACAGCGCCGCAGCATCGCGATCGTGCAAGGCTCGGCGCAAAGCCTGCTGCAGATCATCGGCGACATCCTGGACTTTTCCAAGATCGAAGCCGGCCGCATGGAACTCGCGCCGATGGACATCGACCTGCGCCGGCTGGTCGAGCACACCGTCGGCAACTACCTCGGCATCGCTTCCAGCAAGGGGCTGACGCTGGAATCCGCGATCGACGCACAACTCGCGCCCGCCTATGTCGCCGACCCGTTGCGGATACGCCAGGTTCTTTCCAACTTCATGTCCAACGCGGTCAAGTTCACCCATACCGGCGGCGTCACGGTGCGCGCTGAGCACATCGAGACACTCCCCAACGGGCGCGACCGGATCGCCTTGCGCGTACGCGATAGCGGCATCGGCATCAGCGGGGAACAGCGCAGCGCGTTGTTCCAGCCGTTCTCGCAGGCCGACACCAGCACCACGCGCACCTTCGGCGGCACCGGCCTTGGGCTGGCGATCTGCCGGCAGCTTGCGGAATTGATGGGCGGCAGCATCGAGCTGGCCAGCAAACCCGGCGCGGGCAGCACCTTCAGCCTGATCCTGCCGTTGGCGCGCGGCGACGCGTCGAAAGTGGAACCCGAGCGTGCCGTCACCGCGGAAGAAGATTTCCCGACCCGCCCGCTGCCCGGCATCGAGGAAGCGCAACGCGAGAACAGCCTCGTGCTCGTCGTCGACGACCACGCGACCAACCGCGAAGTGCTGACGCGCCAGCTCGCCCGCGCGGGCTTCGCCTGCGAAACCGCCGCCGACGGCGAAGAAGGGCTGCGCCGCTGGGAAACCGGCGCCTACGCGCTGGTGCTGACCGACATCCACATGCCCAAGCTCGATGGTTACCAATTGACCGCCGCGATCCGCAAGGCCGAGCGGCGCCTGCGACACCCGCGCACGCCGATCATTGCGATCACCGCCAACGTCAGCAAGGGCGAACCCGAGCACTGCATCGCGATGGGCATGGACGGATTCCTCGGCAAGCCGCTCAGGATCGCGCAACTTTCTGAGGCGCTGCGGCGCTGGCTGCCGCACGCCGAATTTCCGGCCGGCGGCGAGCCCGCGGAGGACGCGCCACAACCCATCGACGATGCCCTGTTCACTCCGGAGTCGCCGGTCGACACCGCGGTGCTGCAGGAAATCGCGGGTGACGACGCCAAGCTCGCGCACAACCTGCTCAATGATTTTCTCTCCGCCGCGCGCAAGGATCTTGCCGCGCTGGTGGCGGCGCTGGACGCCGCCAACCTGCCGGAGGCGATCCGGCAGGCGCACCGGATCAAGGGTGCCGCCGCACTGGTCGGGGCGCGTGACGTGCACACGACGGCGGCCGCCGCCGAGGCAGCGGGGCGCGCGGGCGGTGGCGTGGCGTTCGACACCGCAACCGATTCGCTGTCCGCGGCGCTCGATCTTCTTGCCGTGTGGGTGGAACGCTGAGCCGGGGAGTAGCGGCGGGGCGATCGCGGCGATAATGCCCGCGCATGCGTCCCTCCCTTTCCTTCACCAAAACCTGCCTGATGGCGCTGCTGTCGGGAGCCGCCATGGGTTGCCTCGGTGCCCACGCCACACCGCCGGCGCCAGCTTCCAGCACTTCGGCGCGCGAGGCCGCGGCCCGGACCAAACTCGCGGAGGTACGCGCCGAAATCGCGAAGATCGCGGACGCACAGCGTGCGACGGCCGCGAAACGCGGCGCTATCAACGCGAAGCTCGCCGCCCAGGCCACGCAGCTCAACGAGGCCGCCAACGCGGTGCGCGAGAGCGATGCGGCGATCGCTGCCAAGACCGCTTCGCTCACCGATCTGGAGCAACAACGCACGGCGCTCGAACAAAAGCTTTCGGGCCAGCGTGCGGCGCTCGCCGATTTGCTGCGCGCCGTGTACACGCTCAACCGTGGCACCGACCTCGCCATGCTGCTGGGCGACGACGACATCGCCAAGATCGATCGCGCGCTCGCGTCTTCGCGTTACTTCCAGCACGATCGCGTGGCGCGCATCCGCGGATTGCTCGGCGAAGTCACGCAACTCGACACAGTGAAAGCCTCCATCGAAACGGAAACCGCGGCGCTCAAGCAGCAGCGTGACCAGCGCGTGTCACAGGCGGCCGACCTGGAGCAGGCGCGCGATGCCCAGCAGAAATTGCTGGCCCAGGCGGACGCCCGGCTGGCGCGGCAGAAGGACAGGCTTGCATCGCTGCAACACGATGCCGATGCGTTGAACCGGTTGCTGAAGCAATTGCAGAACGTGTTTTCCGACATCCCCGCGCAACTCGGCAAGAACACGCCTTTCGCAGAGCTGCGAGGCAAGCTGCCGTGGCCGGTCGCCGGCGCTGCACGCAATGGTTCCGGCGTGCTCACGCAGGGGCTGGTCATTGCCGCCAGGCCCGGCGCCGCGGTGCGCGCGGTAGCCTACGGCCGCGTGGCCTGGGCCGACTTCATGCGCGGTTACGGCATGTTGGTGATCATCGACCACGGCGGCGGCTGGATGAGCCTGTATGGCGGCAACGAATCGGCGGCGGTCGGCGCCGGCGACTGGGTACGTCCCGGACAGCCGATCGCGACGGTCGCGCGCAATTCCGAACAGGGTGGCGCCTGGTTCGGCCTGCGCCACGACGGCAAGCCGGTCGATCCGCACGGCTGGTTCGCGGCAAAACGTTGATCAGGGTCTGCCAACACCATGCCAAATGGCCGCGCCGTCGGCTGTTTGCCCGCAGGGCAAGGAAGAACGAGGAAGATGTATGTCGATACATCAACGAGTGATGACGCAGCCATGGGGGCAAACAGCCCCGGCCCGAAGGGTTGCTCCGCAGCGGCCGCCATACGGCGGTGCGTGCCTTGACCATGGGGCCACCATGGCGCCGCGGCACGCACCTTGTCTGGCAGCCGCTGCGGAAGCAACGCGGCTCACTTGGCATGGCGTTGGCAGACCCTCTCGCGCCTACAATGAACCCCCGCGTGAGGGCCTGTTAACGCCAAGCCACGCGGCATGGCGTTTAGCAGGCCCTGGTCCGCGATCACGATTCACGCAGCTTCTCCGGTATTTCCCATGACTCGACATTCGTTTGTTCTGGTTTGCAGCCTGTCGTTGGCCTGCTGCGGCGTTGCCTTCGCCTCGCCTCCGGAAAGCTCCGCGCCGGTGCCGCCATCGGCTGGCAGTTCGGCGCCCGCACCCGCGTCAAGTGTTGCCGCGAGCGACGTGCCGAGCTTCCAGGAAATCC
>DATFGL010000168.1:0-13398 GCA_035249465.1 Rhodanobacteraceae bacterium
GGCAAGGCGGTGCTGCGCGTGCGGGTGGGGCCGTTCCACAGCCGCGCAGAAGCCGAAGCCGCACGCCTGAGGCTGAAGGATTTCGAAAAGGTTTCGATGAGCATCGATTCCGGTGTCGTCAACCAGGCCGGTGATGCGCCCGCATCCGCCATCGCCGCCAACCAGTCTGGCGGGTGGGCGGTGCAGCTGGCTGCCTACAGCGACGAAGCCTCCGCGAACAGGATGCGCGACCGGCTGCGCGGGCAGGGCATCGACGGGTATGTGGACAGCGTGAGCACCGCGAAGGGCAAGCTGTGGCGCGTGCGCGCCGGGCCGTTCGCGTCGCGCAACGTCGCGGAATCGACGCGTGCCGAGATCGCGCAGAAGTTCAACGTGAAGGGCAACATCGTCACGCAACAATAATGCGATCACCTCTGATCGCTGCATCGCTCGAAGGATCGAGTCGCGAACTCGCGCCGAGTGCACGGACACCAGAACGGCCTTCAAAGCCACCATCCATGGCCAAAAGCTCCGTGATCTGACTTTTCACAAAAGCCGCCACGAATTCAGTATCTCGCGGTCGACCACGACGATGAACGTAGCCGACATTGTCATCCTCACCGTCCTGTTGGTGTCGGTGCTCATCGGTTTGGTGCGTGGCCTTGTCGGCGAGGTGCTGTCGCTGGCGCGCTGGGTGGCGGCTTTCTGGGTTGCGTCCGTGTTCGGCGCGCAGGTGGGTGAGATCTACGGCCAGTGGCTGCACGAACCCGCGGCCCGCATCGTGGCCGGTTCCATCACCTGTTTCGTCGGTGTGCTGGTCGTCGGCGGCCTCATCGCCTGGGCCGTGCGCCGCATGATCACCTGGAGCGGCCTGCGCGGCGGCGACAGCTTCCTCGGCATGGCGTTCGGCCTGGCGCGCGGCCTGTTGCTGGTGACTTTCGTGGTGTTGATGCTCAGCTTTACGTCGGTTCCGCGCGAGGCCGCGTGGTACCCGCGGTCGACGCTGCTGCCCGCGTTCCGGGACGGCGCCACCTGGCTGGCTGGGGCGTTGCCGCCCGGGGTCACCCACTACATGGAAATCGGCGGCAAGGCCTTGCCTGCGGTGCCGCAAGTCCCCATATCCACGGTCGAGCAGGCAGCACGGCAGCTGGCGCATCCGGGCGCGGTGTCTCCCGCCGCCGCAAGTACAACGGGTCATGAAGCCGGGCACGGTCCAACCCGCGGTGATGTGGGACAATAGCGCCTCGCTGATCGGCAGGTTTGGCGAGCGCAACGGGCGGTGTACGAAGTTGCTCCTCAGCCCCTTTGAGTCAAGGGGGCGATCGAAGCGCGCCATGGGCGCGATTCGATGGGGGATGTGGAAGCGAGAAATCGATGATGCGAAGCAAAGTGGTTGGGCTTTCCAAGGTGTAACGGTCCATGTGCGGAATCATCGGCATCGTCGGCAAGACTGAAGTCGCCACCGCGTTGTATGACGCCTTGACGGTGTTGCAGCATCGCGGCCAGGATGCAGCGGGCATCGCGACCTACGACGGCCGCAAGCTGCACATGCGGCGCGGGCCGGGGCTGGTGCGCGACGTGTTCTCGGCGCGCGACATGCAGGAATTGCGCGGCCATGCAGGCATCGGCCATTGCCGCTACCCGACCGCCGGCGCGGAGAATTCCGAGGAAGCGCAGCCGTTCTACGTGAACTCGCCGTACGGCATCGCGTTCGCGCACAACGGCAACCTAATCAACACCGAATCGCTGCGGCGCGAGATGTTCGAGAATGACCGCCGCCACATCAACACCGATTCCGATTCGGAAATCCTGCTGAACATCCTGGCGCACGAGTTGCAGATCCAGGAACGCCACGCGCTGACGCCGGACGAATTGTTCAAAGCGGTCGCGGCGGTGCATGCGCGCGCCAAGGGTGGCTACGCCTGCGTCGCGCTGGTCCTCGGTTACGGCTTGCTGGCGTTCCGCGATCCGCACGGCATTCGCCCACTGGTGCTGGGCGAACGCGACACGCCGGAGGGCAAGGAATACGCGCTGGCATCCGAATCCGTCGCGTTCGACATCCTGGGTTTCAAGCGCGTGCGCGACGTGGCGCCGGGCGAGGCGGTGTTCGTCAGCCTGGATGGTGAACTCTCCACGCGGCGCTGTGCGGAGGGCGCGGTGCACGCGCCGTGCATCTTCGAATACGTGTATCTCGCGCGGCCCGACTCCATGATCGAGGACGTCTCGGTGTACAAGGCGCGTCTGCGCATGGGCGAAAAGCTCGCCGCGAAAATCCTGCGCGAGCGCCCCGACCACGACATCGATGCGGTCATCCCGATTCCCGACACTTCGCGCACTGCCGGTTCCACGCTGGCCGCTGCGCTGGGCGTGCCGTTCCGCGAAGGTTTCGTCAAGAACCGCTACATCGGCCGTACCTTCATCATGCCGGGGCAAGGTCAGCGCGTACGCTCGGTGCGCCGCAAGCTGAACCCGATTCCGCTGGAATTCCGCAACAAGAACGTGCTGCTGGTGGACGACTCCATCGTGCGCGGCACTACCTCGCGCCAGATCGTGCAGATGGCACGCGAAGCGGGCGCCAACAAGGTCTATTTCGCATCGGCCGCGCCGCCGGTGCGCTATCCCAACGTGTATGGCATCGACATGCCCGCGCCGGCCGAACTGGTCGCGCACGGCCGCAGCGTCGAGGAGATCCGCGACACCATCGGCGCGGATTGGCTGGTCTATCAGGATCTGCCGGATCTCATCGAAGCCGTGGCCGAAGGCAACGAAAACCTCAGGCACTTCGACGACTCGTGCTTCTCGGGCAACTACGTGACCGGCGTGGATACCGAATACCTGCGCCAGCTCGAGTTCGCGCGGTCGGACGAGGCGAAGGCGCAACGCCGAAGCGCTTGAAAAAGGCGTAGGGCGGGAGGAACGCAGTGACAAATTCGTCCGGAACGAATTTGGACCGCCGCAGGCGGGCCCCGAGCGTAAGCGAGGGGTGAGCATCATGGATGATGCGAACAATCCCGCCGCTGTTTTCCGCTTGGCCGGGGTGGCGGGATACGCTTCGCTGCTCCCGCCCTACGAATTGGGGAGGTGCCATGCCGCGCAGACTCGTCGCACTGTTCGACGGCACCTGGAACAAGGTGCAGACGCGCACCAACGTCGAGCGCTTGTGGAAGTTGATCGCGCCCTCCGATCGCTCCGGCACACAGCAAATCTGCAAATACATACCCGGAGTCGGCGTCGAACCCGGCATCGAACATCTGCTCGGCGGTGCGTTCGGTCTCGGCCTTTCCGGAAACGTCGAGGAAGGCTACAAGTGGCTTTCCGAACAGTGGCGCGACGGCGATGAAATTTGGCTGTTCGGCTTCAGCCGCGGCGCGTACACCGCGCGCAGCCTCGGTGGCCTGGTCCGCAAGTGCGGTTTGCTGAAACCGGATCCGAAAGATGGCGTGGCGGGCGCGGCAGTCGACGAGGCCTATGACTACTATCGCAACGACGACAAGCCGGGCGTGCTCGTGAACGGTGTCGATCCGACCGCCGCTTGGCGCGTGCAGCACCAGACCCGCGACGTGACGATCCGCTTCATCGGCGTGTGGGATACCGTCGGTTCGCTGGGCATTCCCGGCGTCGCCTCGTGGTTCCCGTTTTCGCGCAAGCGTTACGCCTTCCACGACACCGACCTCAGCAAGATCGTGCAATACGCGTACCAAGCCCTCGCGTTGGACGAACACCGCGCCGATTTCAAGCCGACCAAGTGGACCCGGCCCGCGGAAACGCTGGCGCCAGGTGAATCGCCGACCGCCCGGAAGCCCGAGCAGATCGAGGTCGAGCAGCGCTGGTTCGCGGGCGCGCATTCCGACATCGGCGGCGGCGAAAAAACCGATGGTGCGGGGCACAGCCCCGATACCCTTCCGGAAATCACCTTGGCGTGGATGCAGGCCAAGGCGATAGGCGCGGGTCTCGCCTTCAGCGATGATTTCGTGCCGGCGCCCGGTGCGGAACTGGACGTGCCCAACGATTCCTACGCCCAATTCATGTACGGCATCTACAAGGTTTTCAGCAAACTGTATGAGCGCCAGATCGGCGGTGGCATCAACGAGACCATCGATTCGTCGGTCTGGACGAAGTGGTACGCACAATGGGTGTATCGCCCTCAGCCCATCGAGATCGCCGTGCAGGCCGACTTGATCGACCTTGGATCGAGCAGGGTGGCATGAGCGGATTGTTCGAAGCGGCGAAGCGTTGCATCGAATGCGCGGAGCCGGAAGCCAAGGTCGCGTTGACGCGCGGAACCTTCGATGCCCTGCGTGATGGGAAGATTTCGCTCGACGATGACAGCGTTCGGCCCGAGCCCATCGGCATCCCCGGACGGCCCGTGAAGCCGCGCCTGGTGATGCCGCGCGACGTGCCGCGGCGCGGACTTGGCAGCGTCGATGGCCGCGCTGCGCTGGTGCATGCGGTGGCGCACATCGAGTTCAACGCGATCAACCTCGCGTGGGACGCGGTGTATCGCTTCCGTAGCATGCCCGACGACTACTACCGCGATTGGGCGGGCGTCGCGCACGATGAATCACGGCACTTCAGCCTGCTCTCTGCGCGGCTCGCGCAACTCGGCCATGCCTACGGTGATTTCGACGCCCACAACGGTTTGTGGGAAATGGCGACGAAGACCGCGCATTCGTGCCTTGCGCGGATGGCGTTGGTGCCGCGCGTGCTGGAAGCACGCGGACTGGACGTGACACCCGGCATGATCGCGCGCCTGCGTGCGGCCGGCGACCACGCCACCGCGGATGTTTTGGAGATCATCCTGCGCGAAGAAGTGCCGCACGTCGCCGCCGGTACACGCTGGTTCCGGTTCTGCTGCGAACGCGAAGGGCGTGATCCTGATTCGACCTTTGCGGAGCTGTTGCGCGAGTACGTGCCGACCGGCCTGCGCGGCCCGTTCAACCTCGACGCGCGCCGCGCGGCCGGCTTTGGTGATGTGGAGCTTGCGCGGCTGGCGAACGGCTGATCCTGTCGCGGGATCAATGTCCCGTCGGCTGCACCGCGGGGGGAGGCGGCAACACCAGTTTCAGGTACGGTGCCGGCGCGTCCTGTCCGGGTGCTACCCAGTCGTGTGCGGGCTTGCCTGCCGGACCGAGCGAATGGATGTATGCGTACATGTCGGTGAGATCCTTGTCCGACAGATAGCGGAAGGTCCAGTACGGCATGGCGGGACGCGACTTCAACGAACGCAGCTTGGCGATCCATTCCTTCGTGGTCAGCTTTTGCACAAGCAGGCGCAGGTTCGGGGGGTACGTGGTGCCCCACGGCCCCTGGAAGTTCGTGCCGCCGCCGGTCAGCAGCATGTCTTTCGGAGCCTGCCCACCGCTTTCCGCCCAGCCGGGCGTATGGCAGTCGTGGCAGGCGCCATAATTGACCAGGAACTCGCCGTGCTTGATGGATTTGCCCGAAGCGTGATCGCTTGCGTGTGCGGACGCGGCCATCAGCAAGCCGGCCGCGAATGCCAACAGTGCTTTCGACATGATCCTCTCCCCGGGTTGCCGGTAGTTGGGGTGGCAACCGCGCGGAGTATTGGCTGGCCCAATGCGGCGCGCAAGTGCCGCCACGGGTGTAGGCTCGGCGTTCGATTGCGGGCCGGAGGGGTGCCATGTCGATGCGGAAAGTCCTGATTGTGTTCGCGGCGCTGATCGTCGTGACACTGGCTTCGGCCGCGCAGCCACCGCACCCCACCGCAACCGGCACGTACCTGCTAACCGCCGATCGCGTGTTCGACGCACGCAGCGAACAAACGCACGCGGGCTGGGCGGTGCTGGTCGAAGGCGGCAGGATCGCGGCGGTCGGACCGCGCGATTCGATCAAGGCACCCGCCGACGCGAAGACGATTGACCTGCCCGGCACCACCCTGCTGCCCGGCCTGATCGACGCGCATTCGCACATTTTCCTGCACCCGTACAACGAAACGCTGTGGAACGACCAGGTGCTGAAGGAGCCGCTGCCGTACCGCACCATCGAGGCGGTCAACCACGTGCGCGACACCCTGATGGCGGGCTTCACCGCATTGCGCGACCTCGGCACCGAGGGCGCCGGCTACGCCGACGTGCAGGTGCAGAAGGCAATCGATGATGGCCTGATTCCAGGCCCGCACCTGTTCGTTGCCACACGCGCGACCGTCGCCAAGGATTGCTACGGCCCGGGCCCGATGGGCTTTCGCATCGACATGGTGATTCCACAGGGCGGCATTCCCGTCGCGGGCGTGCCCGAGATGATCGCGGCGGTACGCGACCAGGCCGGCCATGGCGCCGACTGGATCAAGATCTACGCCGACTACCACTGCGGCAAATCGCATGGTTCGGTACCGACCTTCACCCAGGAAGAACTGAACGCGGGCGTGGAAGCCGCGCATTCATTGGGCTTGCCGGTGTCGGTGCACTCGACCACGCCGGAAGGCATGCGCCGCTCGATCCTCGCCGGCGTGGACACCATCGAGCACGGCTTCAACGGCACGCGCGAAGTGTTCGAGATGATGAAAAAACACCACGTCGCCTACCTGCCGACACTGGAAGCGGTGGTCGCCTACGCCGAATACTTCCACGGCTGGAAGCCGGGCGATCCACCCACCGACGAGATGCGCGCCTCGCAGAACGCGTTCAAGCTCGCGATGCAGGCCGGCGTCACCATCGGCTGCGGCAGCGATGTCGGCGTGTTCAAGCACGGCACCAACTACAAGGAACTCGAGTGGATGGTGAAGGATGGCATGCGACCCGCACAGGCGCTGCTCGCCGCGACCGCCGTGGACGCCAAGATCCTGCGCCAGCAGGACCAGTTCGGACAGCTACGCCCCGGACTCGACGCCGACATCATCGCCGTGCAGGGCGATCCCTCGCAGGACATCAGCGCGATCGAACATGTGCCGTTCGTGATGAAGGGCGGGGTGATCTACAAGCAACCGTAGGGCGAGTGGCGATCCGCCTTGCGCGTTGGCGTCGGGATTGCTCACTATCGAACCAGCGACATCCGCGAGTGGGTGCCGCTGTTCGGTCCCGCGGCCGGAGCGTTTACTTCAACCCGCCGGGACTGAAGAAAGGTGTGACACGATCGAGTCAGCGCCGCGGTTCGGTGCGGAGGTCGCTCTTCGACGCGGGGCGGCGTGTCCCTTTTCGCTCGCCCATCAGGATCACCAACGCGATGCCGCCGATGATCGCGATCGACGCCACCAGCAGACGAACCGTCAACGGTTCGCCGAGGAAGAACACGCCGCCCGCCGCCGCGAGGATGGGCACGCTCAGTTGCACGGTCGCGGCGGTGGTGGCCTTCAGGAAGGGCAACGCCGTGTACCAGATGGCGTAACCCACGCCCGAAGCCAATGCGCCCGACAGGAACGCATAACCGAGGCCCGCCGAATCCAGCGATGCGTTGCGCAACAGGGACAGGCCGAGGACCAGCGCCATTGGCGCGGCGCGCAGGAAGTTTCCGGCGGTGACTTTCAGCGGATCGCCTCCGTGTTTGCCGCGCAGCGAGTAAATGCCCCACGCGATGCCCGCGCCCAGCATCAACAGCGCGCCGACCAAAGGCGGCGCGGACAATCCGGGCAACAGCAAACCGACAAGACCAGCGCAGGCGAGCACAAGCCCGACAAGTTGCGGCCAGCGCATGCGTTCGCCGGACCAGATGCCGCAGCCGATCATGGTGGTTTGCACCGCACCGAACAACAGCAGCGCGCCCACGGCCGCGGTCAGGTGCAAGTAGGAAAAGGAAAAGCCCGCGGCGTAGGCGAAAAGTGCCAGCGCCGACAGCCAATTGCCGCCACCCATCCGCGCACCGCCACGCAGCCACACCAGGCACCACAGGACGAGCGCGCCCGAAAGCAGCCGCACCGTCGTGAAACTCGCCGCATCGATGCGTGTGTGCGCCAGCGCCACGCGGCACAACAGCGAGTTGCCGGCGAATGCGACCAGCGCCAGTGCGGTAAGGATCGTTGTGCGCAGGAACGGCATGGTCGATTCGGTCGCGAATGGGGTTTGGAGGAGCAACGCTTGAGTTCAAGCTCGCGTAACTTGATGCGCGAACTCACGTTCTTGGGGTGCGCGCCTTGCGGCGAGCGGGAAGGTCATCGGGTTGAAGTCGAAGACCACCTCGGAATAGGCTGCGAGAACGTCCTCGCCCAGCCGGGCAGCTTCTCCGATCCGGGTCTTCGGTGCGATGTTGAGATTCTTGAGGACCCGTTGCGTCGGTTGGGGTGAGTGGGTTTGTGCGAACCCCGGCATCTTCTCACCCATTGCCGTTGGGCATCGCTGCGCTCAGCCCAACCTGCGCAAGCCGCGATCTTGCTTCTCCGCCGCGATCTTCCCACCCGTCGCGGCCGGCATCAATCGCACCGGCTCAAGGCCTATTGTTCCCGGCGGGACGTGCGACTACGCTCGGCACGCCGTCTTCGGAGAGCAGTCCGATGCGAATCCTGAGCGTGGGGCAGGTGGTGTTTGCACTGACCATGGTCGGCGTCGGCATCCTCGGCTGGGTCCAGGGGGATTTCGTCCAGATCTGGCAACCGGTGCCCAAGGCGTTTCCCGCGCGCGAAGTGCTGGTCTGGCTCTGCGCCGCGATTTCGCTTGCCTGTGGCGCGGGTCTTCTGTGGCGCCGCACGGCCGAGCCGGCGGCGCGCCTGTTGTTTTTCTACCTGCTGCTCTGGATGGTGGTGTTCAAGCTGCGATTCGTCTTCCTGGCGCCGCTGACGGAAGGTTCGTACCAGAGCAACGGCGAGAACGCGGTGATCGTGGCGGGTGCATGGGTGTTGTACGTCTGGCTGGCGACGCATTGGGACCGTCGGCATCTCGGTTTCCTCAGTGGCGAAACGGGCCTGCGTGCCGCGCGGGTGCTTTATGCACTGGCGATGATCGCGTTCGGCCTGTCGCACTTCTTCTATCTCGACCTCACCGCGCCGTTGGTGCCGGCCTGGTTGCCCTGGCACACAGGTTGGGCGTATTTCACCGGTGGCGCCTACCTCGCGGCAGGGCTTGCGATGATCACGGGAATCCTTGCGAAGCCGGCGGCGATGTTGTCGGTGTTGCAGATGGGCCTGCTGACGTCCCTGGTGTGGCCGCCGCTGGTGTTCTCGGGCACCATCACGGCATCGCAGTGGGGCGAGTTCACCGTCTCCTGGGTACTGACGGCTGCGGCGTGGGTGGTGGCCGAGTCGTATCGTGGCGCGGGCTGGGTCGTTGCCGGTTCGCGAATCCGGGAAGTCTAGGCCCGTTCCACCACAAATCGATAAGCCGCCGCCGCGAGGTGAGCCATGAAGACGACCCTGCAACCGAGCCGTGTATTTTTCGCCGCGTGCATGATCGTGCTGGGTGTTACCGGACTGGTCAATGGCGATTTCGCGCTGGTGTGGCAGCACGTTCCGGCCGGCGTGCCGGGGCGCACCGCGATCGCCTATGCCTGCGCCGTGATCGAACTGGCTTTCGGCATTGGCCTGTTATGGCCGAGAACGCTGACGTGGACGTGCCGCCTGCTGTTTCCGTACATGGTGTTGTGGCTGGTACTGCTGGAAATCCCCGGCGTGGTCCACGCACCGCTGGACGCCGGGAGCTGGGGTAGCGTCGGCGAGATCGCGATCATCACGGCGGGCGCGTGGTGCCTGTTCGCCCTGCATGCGGGACCGCGGCACTCCGGTTTTGCGGCGGGATCAAGCGGCATACGCACCGCGCGTTGGCTGCTGATCGTCGCGCTGCCCATGATCGGCGTCGAGGTCATCGTGGACGCGGTGAAAGCCGGCGACAAGGTGATGCAACCCTGGTTGCAGGTGTTGCCCGATCCGATGGCGTGGGCTTGCTTCACGGGCATTTGCAGCATCGCGACGGCATTGGCGCTGCTGTTCGGCGTCTGGCCAAGATTGGCGGCGACGCTGGAAGCCTTCATGCTCGGACTCATCGCCATCGCCTACTGGACACCGGCGCTGCATACCGGCAGGACCGCGACCACCGCGTTCATCATCTCGTTCCTGATCGCCGCCGGTATCTGGGTGGTTGCCGACACGTATCGCAACACGCCGTGGTTGGGCACCGGACGGCCGGTCTGGAGGGCGTGACGCGGTCCTTCGCGTGCGCGATGCGTGCGCGGGACTTGCTCACAAGGAAAGGTTCAGCGATTGTCCGATTGGCAATGCTTCCCATTGCACCGTGAGCTCGGCCATCTGCGTGCGGATGGCATCGATGTCAACGAGGCTGACGTCGAGCATCGGGCACTCGCGCGCTTCGCAGGTGACGCGGTACAGATCCAGCATTTCCGCGGCATCGCTGCCGCCACCGGACCACGCGTCGCCCTGGATCACCTCGACCAGCCGTTCGACGCCGTCGCTTTCGGCTTCCGGTGGCATGCGGAAATCCTTGCGCGCGCCGTCGCGTACGCGCGCAAGGAATCCGCGTTTTGCAAGCGTGCTCTCGACAACGTAGTGCACCATGTCGTGCGGAATGATCCGCTGCCTGGGACAGTCGATGCGCTCGACCGCACCGTCGCCACGCTTCACTTCCAAACGGTCGTGCTTGCCGGAGCCTTTGGTGAAGATGAGTTGCATCCGTCAAGCGTAATGGGTCCGCCGAGGTGTTGCAGCGTGTCGCGATTGCAGACGTGGGTCGCGTGGCCCGGCGTGCGGACCGCGTGCGCAACGCACCCGGATTCCGCCGCGTTCCAACCGGGTACATGGGTCATGGTTCGCAAGGAATCGCCTGTTTCGTGAACGTTGCAAGGTCGATGTTGGTGCCGCACACGATCAGACCGATGCGTTGGCCGTCCAGCCGTTCACGCAGCGGGCCGCAAAGCGCGGCGGTCGCCGCGGCGCCGGCGGGTTCCACCGCGAGTTTCATGTCGGCGAACAGCAGTGCCATTGCGCGTTGCATCGCCGCGTCGGGGATGGTCACGATCTCGTCGACGAATTGCCGCGCCACGCCGAAGCTGTAGGGCAGGGCATACGGCGCGGCAAGACTGTCGGCGATGGTGTTCACGCGTTCGAGCTTCTGCGGGGTGCCGGCCGCGAAACTGCGCGACATGCTGTCGGCGCCCTCGGGTTCCACGCCGTACACCTTGCAGTGCGGTTGCATCTGCTTCACCGCGCAGGCGACGCCGGCGATCAATCCGCCACCACCGACCGGCACGATCACGGCGTCGAGGGTTTCGATCCGGTTGCAGAGTTCGTAGCCGACGGTGGCGGTCCCGAGCACCGTGAGTTCGCCCTCGAAGGGTTGGATGAAGGTGCGGCCTTCGTCGGCCTCGATGCGCTTGACCTCGGCGAACGCGGCGAACACGTCGTCGGTCAGCACCACCTCCGCGCCGTAGCTGCGGCACAACGCAACGCGCGCGGGATTGGCGGTTTTCGGCATCACCACTTTCGCGGTCGTGCCCACCGCGCGTGCCGCGAACGCAACCGCGATGGCGTGGTTGCCTGCGCTGACGGCGGTGACGCCGCGTTGTTTCGCGCCGGCGGACAACGCCATCGCGTTGAGCAGCGCGCCACGCGCCTTGAAGGTGCCGGTGTACTGGAACAATTCCAGCTTCAGGAATACCTGCGTGCCGACCCCTGCCGCGTAGTCAATCGCGTCGCCGCGCCAGTGCCACACGGGTGTTTCGCGCACGCGTTCGCCCAAGCGCTCGCGGGCGGTGCGGATTTCTTCGACGGATGGAATGGCAATCGTGGCATCGGACATATTGGTGAAATGCGTGTCAGTAACGCAGGAAGTATGGCACCGTCATCAGCACGGCGCCGACGATCAGGGTGAGCCATGCGCCCGACACGAACCACGGGTAGACGATCAGCGCGATGCCGCATACCAGCGGCACGATCATCGCCTGCTTCTTGCCGTAGATGAAATAGCCGACGCCGATGGCGCCGAACAGCATGCCCCACAACAAGGTGGCGGGACTTGGCATGGCGCGTCACTCCAGTTCGAACCGGATCCTGCGCGTGGCCGGGTCCGCTTCCAGCAGCTTCACCGAAACTTGCTGCCCGAGCGGAAGGTCTTGTTCCGCGTGCACACGCGTTTCGATGGCGGGATCGTGGATCATCACGGTCCCCGTACGCGCGTCGCCGTCCTCGAGGCTGGTGACGATCGCGGGAAAGCCGTCGCCCACGCGCGGGGCCAGCACCACGGCTTCCAGCAGGTCGATCGTCGCGTGCTCGAATTCGCCGGCGGTGCGGTCGGCCATGCGCATGGTGTCGGGCAGCGCGTCGAGTTTCGCCAGAGCCCAATCCGGTGGTGGCCGCCCGTCGCACAGCGCCACGCAAACCTCGCCGGAATAACGATCGACCAGCCGCCGCAGCGGCGCGGTGGCGTGCGTGTACTCGGCAGCCAGCGCGGATTGCATCGGCTGCGCGGGCGGCGCGCCGTGGAAGCTGGTGTAGCCCGCGCCGCGCAGCACGCGCGTGCACGCCACCAGCATCGCGACCTGCGCGGGATCGGCGGGATCGAGCGTGTCGATGAAGGCGGGGTATGCGCGTTCCGGTGGCCACGGAAGCTTCAGGTTGGCGGCGGTCTGGCGCAGGTGCGCGATGGCTTCCGGATCGGGTTGCGGCAACGTGCGCAGGATGCCGACCTGGCCCTTGAGCATGATGCCCGCGGCGGCCATGCCGGTGAGCAACGAGATCTGTTCGTTCCAGTCCTCGACCGGATGACGTGCACGATAGGCCAGCGTCCACTGGCCATCGACTTGCGTGGCTTCCTGTTCGGGCAATGGCAGGCTGATCCCGCCCAGTTTCTGCGCGCGTTGCCGGCGCAATTCGCCGACTTGCTTGAGCAAGCCCCACATCGGATCGGCGTTGCCGGTGTCGATCGTGGCCTGCACGCTGTCGTAGTCGCATTGCCGGCGGCTTTTCACGCGCGCGCGTTCCACCTTCGCGCCGGTGCTGGCGCCACTGGCGTCGAGGTCGATGGTCCACAGCAATGCGGGCCGCAACTGGCCCGGCAGCAGCGAGGCCGCGCCTTCCGACAACACCGTCGGATGCAGCGGAATGGTGTGGCCGATGCCGTACAGGGTTTCGCCGCGGCGGTTCGCTTCAAGGTCGATCGTGCCGCCGGGTACGACGAACGAGGCCACGTCGGCGATCGCGTAATACACGCGCCAGCCGTCGCCGTTGCGTTCGAGGTACATCGCCTGGTCGAGGTCCATCGAACCGGGCGGATCGATGGTGACGAGTGGAATATCGGTGCGGTCGAGGTCCGGCAGCTTCACGTTGGTCGCGGCGTCGTGGGCGGCGGCTTCGACCTCGGGTGGGAACGCATCCGGAAGGTGCATCTTCTGGCGGATGTCCGCCAAACCTTGTACCAGGATCGGATCGGTCGGTGCGTTGATTCGCAAGCGGCGGGTTATGGGCATGTTCCGGTCTTTCCTTTCGATAGATGAAAATGCGGATCAGGCGAGCAGCCGTCCATGGCGCGG
>DATFGL010000169.1:0-5593 GCA_035249465.1 Rhodanobacteraceae bacterium
CGAGCGCGGCATCAACGTGATCCACGGCGGCGCCAACTCGCTGCGCTTCACCCCGCACTTCAGCATCAATGAGGCCGAGGTGGACCTGCTGGTCGCGCACGTGCGCGAGGCGCTCAAGCACGGTCCGCGGCAGGAAGTCGAGGCCAAGCGCGCGGCGGCATAACGTGCATCTAACTTCACGCCCACTGGCACCTGAACCACCTTGCGGGGTCCGGGTTCCGGTGGGCACGCGTTTAGCCCACCACGGGAAGGCGGCGGTATAGTTCGCAGCGCCGGCAATCGCCGGTCCCGATTTCCACCAGGAGAGAAATCATGCGGATCCGTACCTCGATGTTGGCGCTGGGCCTGACCCTCGGCGCAATGGCTGCCGCTCCGGCTTTCGCCGCGGCGCCGCAAAGCTCCGCCGCGCCCAAGGCGATGACGGCGCAGCAAAGCAAGATGGCCACCTGCAGCCATGAGTCCAAGGGCATGAAGGGCGACGCGCACAAGAAGTTCATGAGCGATTGCCTGCACGGCAAGACCGCGGCCGCCGCGCCGACTGCCAAGACCACCCAGCAGGAAAAGATGAAGTCCTGCAACGCCGACGCCAAGACCAAGGCGCTCAAGGGTGCCGCACGCAAGAGCTTCATGAGCACCTGCCTCAAGGGCTGATCATCGTCAGCCGACGCACCAAAAAAACGCCCGGCTCGCCGGGCGTTTTTTTCATGCGCGAAACGCATGAAGGATCAGTGCAGCCACCACCACAGCAACAGCGCGGCCACGATCGCGACGACCACCCAGCCCGCGGTTTCGATGTGCTTGTGCAGCGCCTTCTCGGCGCGCTCGCCACCCAGTCGGATCACGCCGGCCACCAGGAACACGCGCTTGCCGCGACCCACGGCGATGCCGCCGAGGAACGGCAGGATCGGCATGCCGACGATGCCGCACGCCCAGCTTGCCACTTTCATCGGAATCGGCACGAAACCCGCGGCGACCAGCAGCCAGAACGCTTTCCATGGATGCGCTTTCGCGTCCGCGCCGAGTGTATGCACCAGCGATTCGAGATGCGGCAACCAACCAATCTGGGCGAGCAACGGCTTCACCACGTCGAACGCGTAGTGGCCCAACGCGTAGCCGACCAGCGAGCCGAGCAGTGAAAAGAACAGGCTCAGCGAAGCGAAGTGCCACCACCTGCGCGGCCGCGCCAGCGTCATCGGCGCCAGCATGATTTCCGGTGCAACGGGAAAGATGAAAGCCTCGACGAAACTCAGCAGCGCAAGGCCGACATCGGCGCGCGGTTTCGCGGCCCATTCGATGGCTTTTTCGTAGAGCGGCCGAAAGAGCTTCATGCAGGTTGCGCGCCCGTGATGAGGGATGCTTTCACGAAAGCATCCGGATTTTGTCATTCCGGCGCACGCCGGCCTGCGCCGCGATGGCGATCAGGAGCCACGGCGCTCGGCACTCGTTCAAACCAGGCCGCCCAATAGCGGTACGAAACTGACAGGTTCCAGCTCTTCCTTGTGCAACACGTCGCCCTCGCGGCGAAAACGCATCAATCGCTGCGAGCCGGCAGGCCCCAACGGGGCAACCATCACGCCACCCTCCGCAAGCTGGTCCTGCAGTGCGCGCGGCATCGATTCCCCGGCGGCAGTCAACACGATCGCGTCGAACGGCGCCTCACCCGGCCAGCCGGTGTTGCCGTCGTCGTGGCGCGAGCGGATGTTCCCGATCTTCATGTTGCGAAACAGGCGCCGCGCCTTGCGCAGCAATTCCTCGATGCGTTCGATCGTGTAAACAGTGTCCACCAGTTGCGCCAGTACCGCCGCCTGGTAACCCGATCCGGTGCCGATTTCCAGTACGCGTTTCGGCGTGCCTTGCTCGATCAACAACTCGGTCATGCGCGCGACCACCCATGGCTGCGAGATGGTCTGGCCCAGGCCGATCGGCAATGCATTGTTCTCGTACGCACGCGCCGACAACGCCTCGTCGAGAAACAGGTGCCGCGGCATGGTGCGGATCACGTCCAGCACGCGCGGATCCTTGATGCCCTCATCACGCAACGTCGCGACCAGCCGGTCGCGCGCACGCTGCGAGGTCATGCCATGTCCGCGCGCCGACACCGCAGCCGTACCGTACAACGTGTTCATGCGGCCTGCTCTCCCTGCAACTGCGCGGTCAGGCCGCCGACCCAGTTGGAAACCTTCTCCAGCGCCTGAAAACGCGTCAGGTCGACGTGGATGGGCGTGACCGATACGAAGCCGCGGCGCACCGCGTCGAAATCGGTGCCGGGCCCTGCGTCGTCGGCATCACCCGCCGCGCCGATCCACCATACCGTGCGTCCGCGCGGATCGCGTTGCGCGATGCACGGCGACGCGCGGTGACGGCTGCCGAGGCGCGTCACCTCGAAACCTTCGATTTCACTCCACGCGCGATCAGGCACGTTGACGTTGAGGATGGTATCGGCCGGCAGCGGGTCGACCAGCAGGCGCCGCATCAGCAAGGAGACGGCGCGCGCGCCGGAATCATAATGGTGGCCCCTGCCGTCGTGGTGTTCGCCGACTCCGGCCAGCGAAACCGCGATCGCAGGCAGGCCGAGGAAGCGCCCTTCCATCGCGGCCGAAACCGTGCCGGAATAGATCACGTCGTCGCCGAGGTTCGCGGAATTGTTGATGCCGGAAACCACGATATCGGGCTCGTCGTCCAGCAACCCGGACAACGCGAGATGCACGCAATCCGTTGGCGTGCCCGCGACGCGATAGCGGCCGTCATCGAGATGCGTGACGCGCACGGGCTGATCCAGCGTGAGGGAATTGCTGGCGCCGGAACGATCGCGGTCGGGCGCCACCACCGTCACTTCACCGAGTTCCGCCAAACGTTCGGCGAGCACGAGGATGCCGGGCGCATCCACACCATCGTCATTGCTCAACAACACCCGCATCGCCGCCGAACCCCGAAAGTAGTGCTTCGCAACGGACAAGTTTAGCGGAACGCCCCCGCCAAACCGCGCATCAGTTGCTCGACGCCGGCGCCGGCGCGGCGGTGGAAGCCGGGGACGGCGAGGCGCTTGCCGCGCCCGCCGGTCCGTTGACGACCTGGTAGAAAACCTCGCCGGGCTTGATCAGGCCGAGCTGCGAACGCGCGCGCGCCTCGACCGCGTCCTGGCCGTGCTTCAGGTCCTCGACGTCGGCGTGCAGCGCGTCGTTGCGCTGCCTCAGCTTGGCGTTCTGTGCTTGCTGTTCGGACACTCGCGCGCGGATCGCGCGCAGGTCGCGCATGCCACCGTCGCCGACCCACAGCTTGATCTGCAGGCCGATCAACAGGGCAATCAGGAACAATGCTAGCCAACGCAGCATGAGGATTCCGGGCTGGCACTGAGGCTCAACACACGCACTGGTCAACGATGATAGCCGGACAGGTCATGGCGGATTACAACCCACATCGTCATTCCGGGGCCATCGTCGGCATCACTGGCGACGGAACCCGGAATGACGGCTCCCTCGATGATCGTGAGCGTCCAACAGATCGGGAACTGCGGGCAGCACGGGGCATGCGATCTCAGCCTGGAAGTGCCGCCAAGTTCGGGAATGCATCGCGGCCAGCATACTTCGCCGCGGCGCCGAGCTGCTCCTCGATCCGCAGCAACTGGTTGTACTTGGCGATGCGATCGGAGCGGCACAGCGAGCCGGTCTTGATCTGCGTCGCCGTGGTCGCCACCGCCAGATCGGCGATGGTGGTGTCCTCGGTTTCGCCCGAACGATGTGACATCACGGCGGCGTAGCTTGCCTTGTCGGCCATGGCAACGGCTTCCAGCGTTTCAGACAGCGTACCGATCTGGTTCACCTTGATCAGGATGGCATTGGCGATGCGGTTGGCGATGCCTTCCCGGAAGATCGCGGGATTGGTGACGAACAGGTCGTCGCCCACCAACTGGATCTTCTCGCCGAGTTTTTCCGTGATCAGCTTCCAGCCGGTCTGGTCGCCTTCGGCCAGGCCATCCTCGATGCTGATGATCGGATACTTCGCGCACCAGCCGGCGTACAGTTCCACCATGCCGGCGGCGTCGAGCCTGCGGTTTTCGCCTTTCAGGTCGTACACGTCGTTCTCGAAAAACTCCGACGATGCAGGATCGAGTGCGATCCAGATTTGCTTGCCGGGCTTGTAACCCGCAGCGTTGACGGCTTCGAGGATCACCTCGATGGCCTCCTCGTGCGAGCGCAGCGCCGGCGCGAACCCGCCCTCGTCGCCGACCGCGGTATTCATGCCGCGCTTTTTCAATTGGGTTTTCAACGCATGGAAAACTTCGACACCCGCGCGCAGCGCGTCGGAGAACTTGCCGAAGCCCGCCGGCATCACCATGAATTCCTGCATGTCGAGCGGATTGTCGGCATGCACGCCGCCATTGATGACGTTCATCATCGGAACCGGCAGCACCGGAGCGCGATCGCCAGCAAGGTATTTCCAGAGCGGCTGCTTGCGCGAGGCCGCGACCGCGTGCGCCGCAGCCAGCGAAACCCCCAGCGTCGCGTTGGCGCCGAGCCGCGACTTGTTCGGCGTGCCGTCCAGCGCGATCAGCTTGTCGTCCAAGCCTTTCTGGTCGGCGGCATCGAAACCCGCCAGCGTCTTCGCGATTTCGCCGTTGACGTTGGCGACGGCTTTCAAGACGCCTTTGCCGAGATAACGCGACTTGTCGCCGTCGCGGAGTTCAACCGCTTCGCGCGTACCGGTGGACGCGCCACTCGGCACGATCGCGCGGCCGAATGCACCGTCGGCCATAGTGACTTCGGCCTCGAGGGTTGGGTTGCCGCGCGAGTCCAGCACTTCGCGGGCGTGGATGGTTTGGATTGTCGTGGTCATTGTCGGCAGCCCCGGTGGATTATCGTTTTTCGTCATTCCGGGGCTGCCGAAGGCAGAACCCGGAGTCGGTGTCGTGGTGCACGCAGGCCTCAAACCGATTGACTTGCGCCATCCCTGGCGCTCGCCCTTCGGGCCACCTCGGGCGTTCGCGTTGGCTGTCCTGCCAACGCAGTCGGATTCGGGCCTGTGGCCCGCTCCGGAATGACCAAGGCGCTGACTGGACTTCGGTGCGGATCAGGGTTTGCTTTCCGCGGTTTCAAGGAACCCGGCGCGCTTGGTCACAGTGTCGAGTTCCTTCAGCGTCTCCAGCAACGCTTCCATCTTGCCAAGTGGCCACGCATTCGGGCCGTCGGACAACGCCTTGTCGGGATCGGGATGGGTTTCCATGAACACGCCCGCGACGCCGGCCGCAACCGCGGCACGTGCCAGCACCGGCACGAACTCGCGCTGGCCACCGGACTTGTTGCCTTGCCCGCCCGGCAGCTGCACCGAGTGCGTGGCGTCGAACACCACCGGGCAGCCGGTGTCGCGCATCACCGCCAGCGAGCGCATATCCGAGACAAGATTGTTGTAGCCGAAGCTCGCGCCGCGTTCGCACACCATGATCTGGCCATTGCCAACCGCACGCGCCTTTTCGACCACGTTCTTCATGTCCCACGGCGACAGGAACTGCCCCTTCTTGATGTTGACCGGTTTGCCGACAGCCGCGACCTTCTGGATGAAATCGGTCTGCCGGCACAGGAACGCCGGCGTCTGCAGC
>DATFGL010000170.1:0-17688 GCA_035249465.1 Rhodanobacteraceae bacterium
CACGAGCAGCCAGAACGCGGGTGTCCACCCTAGCGTCGCATCGCGCCACGGCAGCGGCGTCAAACCGAACAACACCACGCCACAGGCGAGCCAGGTCGCGGCCGCGAGCGTGAGAACGTCATGCGGAGGGGGCGATTCGGATCGTGGGTGGCGGTGCATGGCGGACTCCGGCTGGGGGTAGTGAAGCGAGCCTGCGCCGCCGCCGTCTCACCGATCGCGACAAGCGGCCGTGCCCCTACACTTCGCCCATGACCGCCCTTCCCCGTTACGCCGTTTTCGGCCATCCCGTCGAGCACTCGCTGTCGCCGCGCCTGCACGTGTTGTTTGCGGAACAAGCTGGTGTTGCGATGGAATACGGCGCGATCGACGCCGCACCGGACGAATTCGCGGACGCGGTCCGCGAATTCTTCGCGCACGGTGGCCACGGCGCGAATGTCACCTTGCCGCACAAGGCCGCCGCCTTCGCGTTGGCGGATGTACACACGCGGGCCGCGCGGCGGCTTGGCGTGGCGAATGTATTGACACTGTTGCCGGACGGCCGCGTCGAAGCCGGCAGCAACGATGGCGCCGGGATGCTTGCGGACCTGCGCGGGCGCTTCGGCTTCGATCCGCGCGAACGCGGTGTGCTGTTGCTGGGCGCCGGCGGCGCGGCGCGCGCGGCCGCGTTTGCGTTGCTGGATGCGGGCGTGCGGACCTTGACCATCGCCAACCGCACGCCTGCGCGCACGCAGGCGCTGGCCGCTGCGTTGGCCGCGCCCGAACGGGTGCATACGGTCGCGTGGGATGCGCTCGATCGCGGCGCGGCTTTCGACCTGATCGTCAACGCGACGTCGGCGGGCGTGCAGCATGCCGCGCTGGTGCTGCCGCAATCCCTGGTGCAGGCGCACGCGTTCGCTTACGACCTGAGCTACGGCCGGGCCGCGCGGCCCTTCGTCGAATGGGCGCAAGCCGCCGGTTGTGCGGCAGCCGCGGATGGCCTCGGCATGCTGGTTGAAACCGCGGCTGCATCATTCGAGCGTTGGCACGGCGCGCGGCCGGACGTGGGGGCCGCTTTCAGAGCGATCCGCGCAGGTACTCGTCCTTGATCCGGACGTAGTGGCTTGCCGAATACCGCAGTGCTTCGATCTCGGCGTCGCTCAACATGCGCACGCGGCGCGCGGGATTGCCGATCCACAACTCGCCTTCACCTACCGTCTTGCCGGGTGCGACCAGTGCGCCTGCACCCACGAACGCGTGGCGCTGCACCACCGCGCCATCCAGGATCGTGGCGTGCATGCCGATCAGGCAGCAGTCGCCGAGGGTGCAGGCGTGCACCACCGCGCCGTGGCCGATGGTGACGTCCGCGCCAACGAGACACGGCTGGCCGCCGGGCGTGTACGGACCGTCGTGGGTCACGTGCACCACCGCGCCGTCCTGCACGTTGCTGCGTGCGCCGATGCGGATCCTTTCGACGTCGCCGCGCACCACCGTTGCGGGCCAGATCGATGCGTCATCGCCAAGTTCGACGTCGCCGATCACGGTGGCCGCGGGGTCGATGTACACGCGCGCGCCGAGTTTCGGCAGCACGCCCCGGTAGCTCCGCACGTTTGTCATGGTGTCGACAGGCCCCGGTTCCGCATGGATCGCAAGGCGGTCATCGTAGCGGCCGGATGGTATCCGCGGAATGCTCGCCGGGGCCGTTTTCGCGAAGCGGGGGTTCGTGACGCAGGGTGTCGCACGTGCAGCGGTAGCCGAGCTCGATCGCGTGATCGAACGCCTGCCAGTCGAACAGGCCGATGCGCTGCATGTCCGGGCGCAGCAGCAGGTCGGCGAGCGCACGGCGGCGCGCGCTGCCGGTTTCCGAATTGACCATGCCGGCACGCACCAGGATCGCGAATGCGCTCGGCCTCAGGTCGTGCCGATGGCGCTGCGCCCACAACGCAGGCAATGATGGCGAAGCCGCTTCGTCGACGCCCGCGGTCAGGCTGTCGTCGGCGCCGATGTCGACCGCGATCACGCGGCCGTGGCTTTCCTCGGCCAGCACGTCGGTGGGCAGGTTGTTGATGACCGCGCCATCCACGTAGACATGGCGGTCGTGGAACAATGGCGGCAGCACGCCCGGCACCGCACTGGATGCGCGCAGCCAGCGCCACAGCAGGCCTTCGCGGTGCACCACGGTGGCACCCTCGGTCAGGTCCGTCGATACGCAGGCGAAACGGATCGGCAAATCCTCGATGTCGATCTCGCCGAAAGCTTCGCGCAGCAGCATGGTGGTGCGCGCCCCTCGGGTGAGCGCCACCAGCGGCAGCGTCCAGTCGCGCAACGGCCGGCCGTCGACCAGTGCGCGCCGGTACGCCTGGCGCATCTTGGCGTCGTCCCATTCGTAGGCGATGCCGGCGCCGATGATCGCGCCAATGCTGGTGCCGACCACCGTGTCGATCACGATTCCGGTTTCGCGCAGCGCCTGGATCACGCCGATCTGCGCGAATCCGCGCGCACCGCCGCCCGACAACACCAATCCGGTGCTGTTGCCTGAAAGCAGTCGCGCGATCCGGGCGACGTCGGCGCGGTGCCGCCAGTGATGGTGTTGCAACTCGCCGTGATCCAGCGCCACGCGCCACGCGTGTGCCGCGCCATAGATGAATTTGCCGGGCGGATGCCGGAGCACCAGGTGGCGAGGGCGATGATGCGTGTAGTCGGCGGCGGATTCGCGTCTGAAGGCGCCCGCGCCCGGTGACTCCCCGATCGGATAGGGCCATGCAGTGGCAGGTTGTTCGGCGTCGACCAGCAGCAACAGGGCGTCGGCCTGACGCCGGCACAACTGCCGCCACGACGCGTCGCCATTGTCGACGTACAGCACGAAGCGCGATTCGGCTTCGCGGCCCGCGAACCATTCGCTGTCGTGATCGCGGCTGAGGTCAGCGTCGACCACCACGCATTCGCCGTGGCCGAGCAACTGGCGCTGCAGTTCCATCGCGAAGGCATGCGCGTCGATGCCGGCTCCGAAGGGCAGGATCGCGAAGGTGCGCGGCGGACAGGGCATGTCGTCGTTCTGCAGGTGGCGCACCGCGACCCGCGCGGCCCCGAGCATTGCCTGCGGATGCCGCGCGACCAGGTCCTCGTAGCCCTCGCGCGACAGGCGCAGCAATTCCGAATCGCGCAGCGCGCGCACGCTGTGGGTGCGCGGTTCGCCGCTGATCAATCCGACCTCGCCCAGCGTGGTGCCGGCCGGAAGCACGCCGAGCATGCGCGCCGCACCGCCGACCCGCGGCGCGCCGAAAACGCCCAGGCTGCCGGACTTCAGCAGGTACAAGGCATCGGAGGACTCGCCGTGCAGATAGAGCGGTGCGCCCCCGGGCAGCCAAAACCATGCCATCTCGGCCGCCAGCGCGTCCAGCTCGTGCGCATTCAGGTGACCGAAGACCGCGGTGTGCCCCAGCAGCGCACGCAGGTCCGGGGCCGGCTTGGTCTCCATGGCGCGATCGTAACTTGATTTCGATGCGCAGGAACGCCACGCTGTTGAATCCACCGGAGCCATGCATGTCCACCGACAACCCCCTGCTCAGCGATGCGGCGTTGCCCCCGTTCTCGAAGATCGAACCCGCCAGCGTGGTGCCCGCGATCGACGCGATCCTGGCCGACTATCGAGCCGGCGTCGACCGGCTGATCGCCGCCGGTGCGCACGGCCAGCCACAAACGGACATGTTCGACCAGGTGATGCTGGAGCAGGAGCGCCTGGACCAGCGCCTCGCCCATGCATGGGCGCCGGTGTCGCACCTGCACGCGGTGGCGGACTGCAAGGAACTGCGCGCGGCCTACGAGCAGGCCGAGGAAAAGATCACCGACTTCGCCAGCGCGCTGGGGCAGAACCGCGACCTGTACGCCAGGGTGCAGGCGGTCGCGGATGCGCCGGGCTTCGCGCAGCGTTCGCGCCCGGAGCGCGCGCTGGTCGAACATGCGCTGCGCGATTTCAGGCTTTCCGGCGTAGCACTGGAAGAACCTGCGCGCACGCGCTTTCGCGACATCGCCAATGAACTTTCCAAACTCACCACCGCGTTTTCGAACGCCGTGCTGGATGCCACCGATGCGTGGCAGGAACACATCGAGGACGAACGCGACCTCGCCGGCATCCCCGAATCCGGCCGTTCGGTGCTGCGCGAATACGCGCGCGAGCGCGGTCTCGACGGCTGGCTGGCGACCCTGAAACAACCCGCGGTGCAGGCGGTGCTCACTTACGCCGGCAATCGTTCGCTGCGCGAGCGCGTGTACTGGGCGTACCAGACGCGTGCATCCGACCAGGGGCCGGATGCCGGCAAGTTCGACAATTCCGAACGCATGGAGAAGATCCTCGCGCTGCGCCACGAAGCCGCGCAGCTGCTGGGCTTCGCCAACGCGGCGGAAGAATCGCTGGCGACCAAGATGGCCGAAACGCCGGACGAGGTGTTGGCCTTCCTGCGTGACCTGATCGTGCGCGCCAGGCCGGTCGCGCAACGCGAACTGGAAGAACTGCGCGCGTTCGCGCGCAGCGAACTCGAGATGGAAACACTCGAGTCCTGGGATGTCGCGTACGCGTCGGAAAAACTGCGCCTCGCGCGTTACGCGCTGGACGAGGAACAACTGAAGGCGTATTTCCCGCTGCCGTCGGTGATGGATGGCATGTTCGCGCTGGCAGGCAAGTTGTACGGCATCAGCGTGGAACCGGCGCGCGAATCCGTGGACGTGTGGCACCCCGACGTGCGCTACTGCGAGGTGCGCGACGCCGAGGGCAAGCCCATTGCAGGGCTGTATCTCGATCTGTACGCACGCTCGGGCAAGCGCGGCGGTGCGTGGATGGATGTGTGCCGTGCACGCTTCCGCGATGGCGACGGCGTGCAATTGCCGATCGCGTTCCTGACCTGCAATTTCGCGCCGGCGGACGGCGAGCGCCCCGCGCTGCTGACCCACGACGACGTGCAGACGCTGTTCCACGAATTCGGCCACGGCCTGCACCACATGCTGACCCGCATCGACCTGCCTTCGATCGGTGGCATCGAAGGCGTGGAATGGGATGCGGTGGAACTGCCCAGCCAGTTCATGGAGAATTTCTGCTGGGACCGGCAGGCGCTGGACCTGTTCGCGAAGCACTGGTCGAGCGGAGAGCGGTTGCCCGATGAACTGTTCGACAGGATGCTCGCGGCGCGCCATTTCCAGGCCGGCATGTTCCTGTGCCGGCAGCTGGAATTCGGTCTGTTCGATTTCCTGTTGCACGCGAACTACGACCCGGCGCGCGGCGCGCGGGTGATGGAAACATTGGAAGCCGCGCGGCGCGAAGCGGCGGTGTTGCATCCACCCGCGTGGCAGCGTTTCCCGCACGCGTTCACGCACATCTTCGCGGGGGGCTACGCAGCCGGTTACTACAGTTATCTGTGGGCCGAGGTATTGTCGGCCGACGTATTCGGTGCATTCGCGGAGCACGGGGTGATCGACGCACCCACCGGCGCACGTTTCCGCGACGAGTTCCTGGGCGTGGGCGCCAGCCGTCCCGCGCTGGAAAGCTTCGTCGCGTTCCGCGGGCGCGCGCCACGGCCCGACGCGCTGCTGCGTTCCTACGGGCTGCAGTGAAGGTGTCATGGTGGCGCTGCCATAATCCAACGCGAACTGCGCGGCATGGCGTAAACAGACCCTGGGTGACCCGTGGAAACGCATTCCTGGCTGGCATCGGTGCTGGTGTTCCTGGTCGCGGTGGTGATCGCGGTGCCGTTGTCGCGCAAGTTGAAGCTCGGTTCGGTACTCGGCTATCTCGCGGCCGGCGTGGTGATCGGCCCGTACGGCCTGAAGTGGATCCAGAACCCGGACGCGATCGCGGGCGTGTCGGAACTCGGCGTCGCACTGCTGCTGTTCGTGATCGGCCTCGAACTTTCCCCGCAACGGTTGTGGGTGATGCGGCGCGCGGTTTTCGGCGCAGGCGTGTTGCAGGTCATCGGCTCGGCCCTGGTGATGGCGCTGATCGCGGTGTTCGGTTTCCATCTGCAGCCGGTGACCGCCATCGTGGTCGGTCTGGGCCTCGCGTTTTCGTCCACCGCTTTCGGTTTGCAGATCCTCGCGGAGCGGCGCGAGTTGCAGAGCCCGCATGGGCGCCAGGCTTTCGCGATCCTGCTGTTCCAGGATCTGGCGGCGATTCCGCTGATCGCGGCCATCCCTTTGCTGGCCGAGCATGGCGGCGTACACGCCGCGAACATGCCCTCGTGGTTGCCGGCGCTGCGCGTCGCGGGTGTGATCGCGGTGGTGGTGGTGGGCGGGCGCTATGCGTTGCGGCCGATCTTCCGCGCGGTCGCCAGGACCCAGCTGATCGAAGTTTCCACCGCGGTCGCGTTGCTGGTGGTGATGGGTACCGCCTGGCTGATGCAACTGGCCGGAATTTCCATGGTGCTCGGTACCTTCCTCGCGGGCGTGCTGCTGGCCGATTCGGAATACCGCCACGAACTGGAATCCAACATCGCGCCGTTCGAGGGCCTGCTGCTCGGCCTGTTTTTCATCACGGTGGGGATGGGCGTGAACCTGCTCCTGCTGGAACAGCATCCGTGGGTGGTGGCGGGTCTGGTGATCCTGCTGCTCGCGTGCAAGGCGCCGGCCCTGGTGCTGGTGGGCCGCTTGAACAAGCGCCTGGGCAATGCCGAGGCGCTCAAGCTGGTCGCGCTGCTCGCGGGCGGCGGCGAATTCGCGTTCGTGGTGTTCAAGCTGGCGAACGAGCAGGGCTTGCTGACGCCGACCCAGCACGGCGTGCTGGTGCTGGTGATCACGCTGGGCATGGCCGCGGTGCCGCTGCTGGTGCTGGCGGCCGCGAAACTGCCCGAGCCGAAAACGCCGGTGCGCGAATACGACACCATCGACACCGGCGTGCCGCGGGTGGTGATCGCCGGGTTCGGACGCGTCGGCCAGATCGTCGGCCGATTGTTGCGCGCGCGCGGCATTCCGTTCGTGGCGTTGGAAAACTCCATCGAACAAGTCGACTTGTCGCGCCGCTTCGCCGGGACCGAGATTTATTTCGGCGACCCGTCGCGCGCCGAGATCCTGCGCGCGGCGCAGGCCGGCAAGGCCGAGGTGTTCGTGCTGGCGACCGACGATCCGGCCGCCAACGTGCGTACCGCGCGCATCGTGCGGCGGATGTTTCCGCACCTGCGCATCATCGCGCGCGCGCGCAATCGCCAGCATGCGTTCCGCCTGATGGACTTGACCGCCGATCCCGATGACGTCGTGCGAGAGACGTTTTATTCCAGCCTGAAGATGGCGACGCTGACGTTGAGGGCACTGGGCATGAGTGAAGACGAGGCCCGTGCCAGCGTGGCGTTGTTCCGCGAGCACGACGAACGCCTGCTGCGCGACCAGCACCTGGTCTATGACGACGACGTGGCGCTGCGCCAGACCACCCGCGAGGCCTACGAAGAGCTGCAGGGCCTGTTCGAAGCCGATACGGTGCCGCAGCCGCGGGAAGCTATTCCGGATGCGTCATCGCCGGCGTCACCACCGGTGCATTGAACGGCGCGCCACGGCGTGGCGCCAGTTCCATCGCCAGATCGATGTAACCCAGCACGCGCGCGACGTCGGATGGCGTGCGCTGCATGCAATCGCGCGCCTCGCGGTTGGCGCCGCGTTGCAGCAGCACGCGCGCGGGTTCGAACGTGGCGTGCATCGCGCAGGCGTGCAGCGCGGTGACACCGTTCTTGTCGGCGTGATCGAGGTTCGCGCCTGCATCCAGCATCGCCGGCACCAGCGCGCCAAGGTGGGTACCATCGCAATCGGCGCCGGGCTTGGTCTGCACGCCGAGCAGGACCAGCAAGGGCGTGGCGCCGCTGCGGTCGGCGGTATTCAGCGGTGCCGCATCGTTCAGCAATGCGTCCAGCAGGCGACGGCAACGCAGGCTGTCGCGGCTGTCGAAGCAGAAGCGCGCGGCGGCGTGCAGCGCGGTCTGGCCGCGCGCGTCGGCGAGGTTCGCCTGTGCGCCCAGCTCGCGCAATACCGCGACCATGTCGGGATGGCCCAACGCCGCGGCGATCATCAGCGCCGTCACGTCATCCGCGTGGCGCAGGTCCACCGGCACGCCCGCGGCGACCAGCGCGCGCGCGATGTCGGGTTGGCGCGCGCTGACCGCGGCCGACAGCGGCGACGCCCCGGTGTCCACCGTGAGCTTCGGATCGGCGTGGGCGGCCAGCAGCCGCTGCACGCTCTGCAATGCGCCGGCACCGCTCGCGCGCAGCAGGGCAGTGGCGCCGCGGCTGTCGCGGGCGTCCGCGGGCAGGCCCAATTCCAGCAGGCGCGCGACGGCGTCCGGATCGGCGGCGGCGGCGGGCAGGTCTTCGTCACGCAGCGGGCGTTTGGGCAGCGCCCAGCCATTCCAGCGCAGCCAGTATTCAAGCTTGGTGGCGTCGCGCGCGAGCGCGAGACCGAGCGGTGTTTCGCCGCTGGCGGCGGGACTTTCCGGATCGGCGCCGTGGGCGATGAGCGACTTCACCAGCGGCAGCACTTCGCCGGGCTTGCCGTCGAGCGCGACGTGCAACGGCGTGGCGCCCGCACGGTCGCGCGCGTTGGGATCGGCGCCGCGCGCAAGCAGCGCATCCAGCACCGGCAGCAGGGCCGGGCGGCTGGCGTGGTGCAGCGGCGTACGGCTGCCGGCATCGGCGCCGAATGCGTCGGCGCCGCGTTCGAGCAAGGCGAGCGCGAATGCCGCACCCTCGCCATCACCCGATCGCGCAAGCGCTTGTCCAAACCGCCCCGCGCCCGCGGGCGTGGCGCCGGCGCCGAGTAGCTGGCGCGCGGCCGCGATCGATGCCGGCAGGTGATCGAGCAGTGCGTCGAACAGGCGGCTGCCGTCGTCGAGGCGTGACTCGGGCTCCAGGCCGTGTTCCAGCAGCCACGTGCGCGGCGTTGCATCGGGGTGGTCGGCGAGATCGAGGTACAGCGCGGCGAGTTCCGCCATCGGCCAGGCACGCACGCGCTCCTCGAAACGCGCGACCACGGTCCAGTGCGCGAAACGCAGCGCGTCGAGCAGATGTTGCGGCGTGTCCGCGCCGGGGTCTGGCTCGTTCCCGCGCGCATGGCTGGCGGGCAGCGCCGCGTCGGGATCCATCAGCGCCACGAGGTCCCAGCGACCGGCGGCGCTGGCCTGGTCGATGGCACTGCGGCCGTCGCTGCCCTTGCGCGCCGGATCGGCGCCGAGTTCCAGCAGCGCGCGCACGCACGCCGCGTTCGCGCGCGGCGATTGGCACGCGAGCATCAATGCGGTGCGCCCGTGTTGGTCGCAGGTGTTCACGTCGGGATTTTTTTCCGCGAGCAGCGCGACGATGCCGGCCGCGCCCGCACGCGCGGCTTCCATCAGCGGGGTGGTGCCGTAACGATCGGCCAGCGCCACGTCGGCGTTGGCATCCAGCAACGCGCGCGTGATCTCGACGTGGTTTTCGCGCGCCGCGTGCAACAGTCCGCTGCGGCCGAGCGCATCCACGGCCGTGGCGTGGCCCTTGTGCTTGAGCAAAATCCGGACGCCTTCCGGATCGTCGTCGGCGATGCCTGCCGCGGCCGGCATCGCGGCATCGGCGTGCGCGCCGCGCTCCGCCAGGAAGCGCAACACCGGCCAGTTCGCGGCGGCCGCCGCGACCGCGAGCGGTGTGGCCTGTTCGCGATTGCGTGCTTCCAGCGGTGCCTGCGCGTCGATCAGGATCGCCGCAACCGCGGGCTCCGCGCACAACGCGGCATGGTGCAGCGGTGTGTTGCCGTCGGCGTCCGCGCGCGCCGGGTCGGCGCCGTTCGCGATCAGGCTGGTCACCATTTCGGGACGGCCTTCGTGGCACGCGCGCGTGGTTGCCAATAGCGGCGTCAGGCCGGCGTGGGCGCGGTTGACGTCGGCGCCCTTGGCGATGAGCGCACGCAACAGATGGGTGTCGGGCAGTTCCGCAGCCAACACCAGCGCGGAACGCTGGTCGCGTGCACCCGCGGGTGGCATCGCGTCGGGGTTGGCGCCTTGCGCGAGCCACTGCATCGCTGCAGCGGTATTGCCCGCGCGCGCGGCGGCCAGCAGGTTTTCATCCAGGACGGCTTGCGCGGGGGCATCGGGTTTTTCGTTGACGGCTTTCGCGATGGATGCGGGTGTCCCGGTAACCCCGCTCGCAGGGGGCGCTTCCTCGCAACGGTGGCCATCATCCGGTGGCGCCGATGCCGGGCCCGATGACGTCGGCGGCCGTGGCGTGAAGCGCTGCACACGGCTGTCGAACAGCAGGCGCAGGGTGCGGTCCGCCACGATCAGCGAGCACAGCGGCAGCACCACCACCGCAAACAGGAACAGGGATGCCGTGCGGATTTCGTCGGGCAGGTTGGCGCCGATTCCTGCCAGCGACAGTGCGCCGAATGCGATCGCGAGCTGCGCGAGCGAAGCCGGCAGGAAGTGCGTGAGGAACAAGTCGCGTCCGTGCGTGAGGTGGCGCGCGAAGGCGAGGCTGCGCGCCAGCGCGGCGGTGATCCAGGAATGTTCCTCCCCGGCGGGAAACGCATCGTCCCATGCGAACACCAGGCCGAACACGGGCCAGAAACGCCACAACACCAGCAGCGCGATCACCAGCGCGACCGCCAGGCCCAGTGCCGCTGTCAGTGAAGGCGTTTGCGACAGCACCATCAGCGGCCATGCCACCAGCAGGAACACGATCGCGGTGTGGATCGCCAGCGCGATCAGGTGGGCCGATCCGCGCCGCAACGCAGTCCGCATGAAGGTGGGCTCGCAACCGAATCCGATCGCGTGACACACCGCCGCCATCGACAACGATGCGCCGATCAGCAACAACAGCAACGAATAACGTTCCCACGCGGGGGGAATCCAGATCGTGAGGAACACCGCGAGCAGCGAAGGGAGCAAACAGGGCAGGGAACGAGACAGTGGCGGCCGGCGGCGGAACTTGGCTGGTGGCATGAGCAGGAAGCGTGCGAGGACGACTCAGTATAGGGAAAGCGCATGTACGAGGGCTGTGCGATCGTCCGTGATCGCTGCATGCCGTTTGGCATCGGTGGTCGTAGCGCTCCAGGTGATCAACATCCGAGCGATCGAAGCCACCTTCCCTGGCCAAGAACTCCGTGGCCCCACTTCCCACAACAGCCGCTCCGCTCGAAACCTCGGATCAGGCGATGCTGAGACCTGGCGTATTTGTTCCGGAGCGAAGGCCGCTGCTGCCCACTTGCACGGATTCCGCCGGGGTGCGATAGTCCGCCATAACAAAATTCATACAAACGTATGAAAGACCCGAGGCAGGCTGCTTGGCGGGCATGGACCCGGGCAAGCCCTTACCGATGCAAAAACCATTCGACTGGAGATCCACCATGAGCAAGCATCCGATCACCGCGCCCAGGCTGGCTGGCTTGGCGCTCGCCACACTGAGTGTCGCCGTTGCCGGGGCGCTGGTGAGCCCGGTCGCGTCCGCATCCGGTTTCCAGATCAGCGAAAACACCGCGCAGGCGCTGGGCCGCGCGTATGCGGGCCGCGAAGCGGCCGGCAACGACGCGTCGGTGGTGCTCAACAACCCGGCCGCAATGGTCGATTTCGATACCTACGCGGTCCAGCTCGACGCCACCGCCATCAATGTCAGCACGCAGTTCCACGGCTCCGGGACCGATGCGATCGGCCAACCGCTGTCGGGCGGCAACGGCGGCAACGGCGGCGGTGTGCATGGCATACCGGCCATCAGCTTCATCGCACCGATTGCGCAGAACTGGCGGATCGGCTTCGGCATCGACGCGCCGTTCGGCCTGGTGACCGAATACAACGCCGGCTGGGTGGGCCGTTACGAGGCGCTCAAGTCCAGCGTGAAGTCCATGGACTTCGTGGGTTCGGTCGCGTGGGCGATCAATCCGCAGTTCTCGCTGGGCTTCTCGGTGATCGCGCAGAAGACCACCATCGACTTGTCCAACGCGGTCAATTACGGCGCGGTGCTGGCGGCGCCCCCGTTCGGCCTGGCGCCGACCTTCCTGCCACAGACCGCGGATGGCACGGCGGAAGTGCGTGGCGACAACTGGAAGTGGGGTTGGCAGATCGGCGCCGAATGGAAGCCGACCACGCAGGACACCCTGGCGCTGAACTACCATGCCAAGATCAAACACGACATCAACGGCCAGGCCTACTTCACGGTGCCGGCGAGCGTGCAGTTCGTGCTGTCGCAACCGGGCGTGCCGCCGCTGTTCCAGAGCGGCGCGGCCAGCGGCCAGTTCGCGACCCCGGCCATGGCCTCGTTGAGCTACTGGCACAAGACGCAAGGCCCGGTGTCGTTCGGCGCGGAAGTGTCCTGGACCGGCTGGAGCTCGTTCAGCCATCTTGCCATCGATTTCGCCAATCCCTACCAGCCTGACATCGACCAGTACTATGGCTGGAAGAACACCTGGTTCGGTTCCGTCGGCATGGATTACCAGTTGAGCAACAACTGGACGTTGCGCGGTGGTTTGGCCTACGACCAGACGCCAACCCAGAACTTCTCGCGCGATCCGCGCATTCCGGACGGTGCGCGCAAGTGGATCTCGGTCGGCGCGGGCTATTCGCCGACGCCCAACGTGACGCTCAACATCGGCTACGCGCACCTGTTCGTCGACAACGGCAATGTCAACGACATGAGTTCCACAGGCGATCACCTGGTCGGCAGTTTCGACAACTCCGGCGACCTGCTTGGCATCTCGATGCAGTACAAGTTCTGACGCGCTTCGCCATTCACCCCCTTCCGCAGGAAGGGGGTCGCGTGCGACGCGCGGGGGGATGCCGCCGCGTCACATCGGCATTTGCAGGCAACCATCCATGGTGCCGGGCGCCTGTGCGGCCATCCGCGGCCGCCCGTTCGAAGTGGCGCGTGATGCCCCCCGGCATCGCGCAAGCGCTCCTTCTCAACCCCGCCGCGAGGCGGGGTTTTTTGTGCGTGCACCCCCGTCCGGGCTGTCCGTTGCGTGTCCGCGGACACCCTGTCGCCGGGCGTCATTCGCACAAGTCATTGATCTCTCACATGGTCGCCAGTCCGTCATGCCTGGCACAGCGAATGCACTGGATGGGTAGGCGCGGCACGTGGCATTCCACGCGTGTTGCGGTCCGCGAATGACTCGCAGGTGCTTCCGGGAAAACCATGTTCGGCTACTACCTCGACCTCGCACTGCGCAGCTTCAGGCGCAACAAGGTACTGACCGCGCTGATGGTAGTCGCCATAGCGGTAGGCATCGGTGCGGCGATGACCACGCTGACGGTGCTGCACGTGCTGTCCGGCGATCCGCTGCCGGGCAAGAGCAGTCAGTTGTATTACCCGCAGATTGACCCGCAGGATGCGCGCGGCATGATGCCCGGCACGCTGCCGCCGGAACAGGTCACCCTGATCGACGGCATGAACCTTTTGCGTGCGAAGCGTGCCGACCGGCAGGCGTTGATGACCGGCGGCGCGGTGCCGATCCAGCCGGACTCCTCATCGGTTGATCCGTTCTACGTGGAGGCGCGCTTTACCACCGCGGATTTCTTCGCGATGTTCGATGCGCCGTTCCTGCACGGGCACGGCTGGACCGGCACCGGCGACGAGGCGCATGCGCGCGACGTGGTGATCACGCGCGAGCTCAACGACAAATTGTTCAATGGTGCCGACAGCGTGGGGCGCACGCTGCGCATTGGCGACGCCACCTTCCGCATCGCCGGCGTGCTCGACCGTTGGCGTCCCAACCCGCATTTCTACGATCTAAACACCGGCTCGTACAACTATTACGAACAGGTGTTCATGCCGTTGCAGACGGCGTTGGAACTGCATTTCGCCCACGACGGGTCCAACGATTGCTGGGGCAACGGTACCGGCGGCGCGGGCGGCATCTATCCGTCGGCGACCTGCGTGTGGTTGCAGTTCTGGGTGGAGCTGGACAGCCCGGCCAAGGCCGCTGCATACAAGCTGTTCCTGGTCCACTACTCGGAAGAACAGAAGGCGCTGGGACGTTTCGTGCGCGCGCCGAACGTGCGCCTCGACGATCTCCTGCAGTGGCTGGATTACAACGGCGTGGTGCCGGGCGACGTGCGGCTGCAGGCCTGGCTCGCGTTCGGGTTCCTGCTGGTGTGCCTGGTCAACACCGTAGGCCTGATGCTGGCGAAGTTCCTGCGTCGTTCGGGCGAACTCAGCGTGCGGCGCGCGCTGGGGGCGTCGAGGCGCGCGTTGTTCGCACAACTCCTGACCGAGTCCGGCGTGGTCGGACTGGCCGGTGGCCTCGGCGGGCTGCTGCTGGCATTGCTCGGGTTGTGGATGGTCCAGCGCCGCGCCGTCGACTACGCATCGTTGGCGCACCTCGATCCCGCCATGTTGCTGGTGACGTTCGCACTCGCGATCGGCGCCAGCCTGCTGGCTGGAATACTGCCTGCCTGGCGCGCCTGCAACGTCTCGCCAGCGCTGCAGCTCAAGAGCAACTGACATGGACATCCTGCCCATCCTCTCCACGTTGCGCCGGCACAAGGTCATCCTGTGGCTGCTGATGCTGGAAATCGCCTTGAGCTGCGCGATCGTCTGCAACGGCGTGTTCCTGGTCGTGCAGCGCATGCAACACATGGGCATGCCCAGTGGCATTGCCGAACACGAACTGGTGCAGATCCAGCAGGCACCGATTACGTCACCGCCGGACCGTTACGCGCGCGCGCGGGAGGATTTCGCCACATTGCAGCAAATACCCGGCGTGCAGGCGGTCGGCATGACCAACCAGGTGCCGTTCGGCGGATCTTCGTCGAACGGCAACGTGATGCTCTCGCCGACGCAGCCGCATCCCACGTTGAGCGCGGCCACCTACTTCGGCGAGAACCTGCTGTCGGCGTTCGGCCTGCACCTGGTTGCGGGGCGAACTTTCGGGAACGACGATTACGTCGATGCGGACGCGGTCATCAAATCGCTCGCCGGCGGCAGCGACAAGGGTTTTCCGATGCCGACCATCATCAGTGAAGCGCTGGCCGCGCGGTTGTGGCCCGGCCAGACCCCACTCGGGAAGATGTTGTGGCTCACGCCGACGGCGAGCTTCCGCGTGGTGGGTGTCGTCGCGACACTGGCACGCGCGAACGCGTACAAGACGGCCACCGCGCAGTATTCGCTGATCGTGCCGTTGCGGATGGGCGCGGACAAGGACCAGAGCTACCTGATCCGCACACAACCACGTGATCGGCGGCGTGTGATGGCCGCGGCTGTCGCGGCGCTGAAACGCGTCGATCCGACGCGAGTGATCACGCACGCGCGTACATACGACGAGGTTCACAATGATTATTTCAAGGACGACCACGCGATGGCGGGCATGCTTGTCAGCGTGATCGCGGCGGTGTTGCTGGTGACGGGACTCGGCATCACGGGGCTTGCCAGCTTCTGGGTCGCGCAACGCCGCAAGCAGATCGGCATCCGCCGCGCGCTCGGTGCGACCCGCTCGAACATCCTGCGTTACTTCCAGACCGAAAATTTCCTGATCGTCACCCTCGGTATCATGGCCGGGATGGCGCTGGCCTATGGTCTCAGCCTGTGGCTGATGGTGCACTACGAGTTGCCACGCCTGCCGTTGGTTTACCTGCCGGCCGGCGCGCTCGCACTGTGGGCGATCGGGCAGATTGCGGTGCTCGGTCCGGCATTGCGCGCCGCGGCCGTGCCGCCGGTGGTGGCGACGCGTTCGGTGTGATCACCCGGCAAGCGGCCATGGGGGGCCTCAACGATCGGAACGGCTCCGGCCGTGAGTCGGGTGCGGGCGCGTGACGTGAAAAAACGGGGCGGGGTGTCGTCCGGCATCCCGAACGGCGCTCCTCGCCCCTCTCGTGATTTCCTACGACTTCGATGATGGCTGCGGTTGCGGCGGCATCATCTTCTGGACCTTGGCCCGGACGCTGCTGTCGGTCTGCACCAGGTTGGCGATCTGCACGTAGCGCTGGGGCGACAGCTGGTGGCTTTCGACCGCGGCTTCCATTTTCTTCTCGCCCGACTGTTGCAGTTTGGTGCGGGCATCCGCGGTCTGCGCGGCAGCGAGTTGCGGTTGCAGCGACTGCCGGATGTTTTGCACGTCCACCGCGGCATTCGCGAAGTTCTTCAGCTCGGTGTCGTTCGGGGCGGGCCCGGTTTCGGTTTGGGGTGCGGCGGCGTTGCCCTGGGGCGGGGCCTGCTGCGGGGCGGGTTGGGTTTGCGCGAGCGCTGCAGGCGCCAGCATGGCGATCCCCAGCGACATGGCTACGGCGGCGCCCGTACGGTTGGTTCGTCCAATCATTGCGTTGTCCTCATCGGCGAAATGCACGGCGCTGAGAAGCGCCGCACTCACCGTAACGAGGCATGCGAATCGCACGCAACCCTGCGCGGGTCGGTGATTCAGGCGCAGGTCGGTTTGCGCTTGAAATCCGAACGGGTCATGAATGAATGGCGGCGTGACTTCACACTTCCGCGCCGCGGCGAAGGTCAATCCTGCAACGTCAGCAGCGACGCGTTGCCACCCGCGGCGGTGGTGTTGACGGTGAAGGTGCGTTCGGTCGCGAAGCGCAACAGATAGTGCGGGCCGCCGGCCTTGGGGCCGGTGCCGGAAAGATTCTCGCCGCCGAACGGCTGCACGCCGACCACCGCGCCGATCTGGTTGCGGTTGACGTAGAGGTTGCCGACCTTGGCGCGGCGGCGGATATGTTCAACGGTTTCATCGATGCGGCTGTGGATGCCGAGAGTCAGGCCGAAGCCCGTGGCGTTGATGGCATCGATCACCTCGTCGAGTTCGCTGGCCTTCCAGCGCACCACGTGCAATGCGGGGCCAAACACTTCGCGGGTCAGCAGCTTGATCGACGGAATCTCGTAGGCGCGCGGCGCGAAAAAGGTGCCATGTTCGGAGCCTTCGGGCAGCTTGGCCGTGTTGATCAACTTGGCCGAACCGCGCATCACTTCCGCGTGCTCTTCCAGCGATGCGCAGGAAGGCTGGTCGATCACCGGGCCAACGTCGGTCGAAAGCAGCGCCGGGTCGCCGACCTGCAGTTCGTCCATCGCGCCCTTGAGCATGTTGATGACGTGATCGGCGATGTCTTCCTGCACGAACAGCACGCGCGCGGCCGAGCAGCGCTGGCCGGCGGAATCGAACGCCGAGGTCATCACGTCCTTGACCAGTTGCTCGGGCAGCGCGGAGGAGTCCGCGATCAATGCGTTCTGGCCGCCGGTTTCGGCGATCAGCGCGGCAATCGGCGCGTTGCGCGCAGCCAGCGTGCGGTTGATGGTCCATGCGGTTTCCGTGGAACCGGTGAAGCACACGCCCGCGATCTCGTCACGAGTCAGCAGGGTCTTCCCGATCACCGAACCGCGGCACGGCGTGTACTGCAGAACTTTTTCTGGCACGCCGGCCTGGTGCAGCAGCCTCACCGCCATGCAGCCGATCAGCGTGGTCGGCTCGGCGGGTTTGCAGATCACGCTGTCGCCGGCGGCGAGGCCGGCGGCGACTTGCCCGGTGAAGATCGCCAACGGGAAGTTCCAGGGGCTGATGCACACGAACACGCCGCGTCCGCGCAGGAACAACTGGTTGGATTCGCCAGTCGGGCCGGGCAGGTCTTCGGGTTTGCCGAACAGCTTGCGCGCCATCGCCGCGTAGTAGCGGCACATGTCCGCGGCTTCGCGGACTTCGCCGATCGCGGCGGGGATGGTCTTGCCGGCTTCGCGCACGCACAGCGCGATCAGTTCGCCGCGGTTCTGTTCGATCAGGTCGGCCGCGCGTTCGAGGATC
>DATFGL010000171.1:0-2179 GCA_035249465.1 Rhodanobacteraceae bacterium
CTCCTCCGTCGCCGGCAAATACGACGTGATGAACGACCTGATGTCGTTCGGCGTCCATCGTTTGTGGAAACGACATTTCGTCGCGACGTCCGGTATCCGCAAAGGCGATCGCGTACTCGACCTTGCCGGAGGCACCGGCGATATCGCGGCGCTGCTGCTTCCGCGCGTGGGCGACAAGGGCGAGGTCGTCGTCGCCGACATCAATGCGGAAATGTTGCGCGTGGGTCGCGACCGGTTGCTCGACCGCGGCCTGCTGCAAGGCTTGCGCTGGGCGCAAGTCAACGCCGAAGCATTGCCTTTTCCGGGCGCATCGTTCGACGCGGTCACCATCGCGTTCGGCCTGCGCAACGTCACCGACAAGGATGCCGCGCTCGCGGAAATGCAGCGCGTGCTGAAACCCGGTGGCCGCGTGTTGATCCTGGAGTTCTCCAAGGTCAACCAGGACTGGTTGCAGCCGCTGTACGACTTCCACTCGTTCCAGGTGCTGCCGCGCATCGGCAAGCTGGTCGCGCACGATCAAGCGAGCTATCGCTACCTCGCCGAATCGATCCGCAGACACCCGGACCAGCAAACACTGAAGACGATGATGGAAGCCGCCGGTTTCAGCAACGTGGAAGTGCGCAATCTTTCCGCCGGCATCGTGGCGATCCATCGCGGTTACAAGATCTGACAACCGGCATTCGTTGAAGGGGGAACGATGCGCTACATCTTCGCGTTGCTGTTGCTGCTGGTCTCGTCCGTGGCCTCGGCGCAGGTCTACAAATGCACGCATGGCGGACAGGTCGCATACCAGGACTCGCCGTGCGCCAAGAGCGAGCAGGCCGTGCAGATGCACGTGGGTGCGGAATCCATCAACGACCTGCTGGGTTGCTTCAGCGTGACGCCGCAAAGCTGGGGCCCCAACAACGCAGACTTCATGATCCAGGTACGCCAGACCGACGAAGGCTACCAATTGCGCGCAATAGGCAGCTACTGGGGCCCGTACTCCAGCGTGTTCAAGCTGCGCCGCGCCAACTGGCACGAACTCGATGCTGTCAGCGAGTCGTCGCACACGCATCTGCGCGCGGGATTGACTGTGCAATGGAATCCGGATCAGGAACCTGCGCCGGTTGGCATCTACAGGGGCATGGGCGAAAACGGGAAGATGAAATACATCATGTCTTTCCGCAACACCTGGGGACCGGCCATGAAGATGGACTGCCCGTGACCTTCGGGAAGCGATGATGCGTGAGTTGTATCCCGAAATCGAGCCGTATCGTTGCGAACATCTGGCGGTCGACGCGCGGCATACGTTGTACGTCGAGGAGTGCGGCAATCCGGACGGCTTGCCGGCGGTGTTCCTGCACGGAGGCCCGGGTGCGGGCTTGTCGCCTTACCACCGATGTTTCTTCAATCCTGCGCGCTGGCGTGTGGTGCTGTTCGACCAGCGCGGCGCGGGTCGGTCCACGCCCTTCGCCGAACTCGAGAACAACACGACGCAGGATCTGGTCGCCGATATCGAGAAGATCCGCGAACACCTCGGCATCGAACGCTGGTTGGTGTTCGGCGGCTCGTGGGGCTCGACCCTGGCGCTGGCCTACGCCGAAACATATCCAGAGCGCGTGACCGGATTGGTATTGCGCGGCATCTTCCTCGCGCGCGAAGAGGAACTGCGCTGGTTCAATGAAATAGATGGCGGCGCACGCTGCATTTTCCCCGAACGCTGGGCGCGCTTCCGCGATTTCATTCCCGAGGCCGAGCGCGGCAACATGATCGAAGCGTACTGGCGGCGCCTGGACAGCCGCGACGAAGCCGTGCAACTCGCCGCGGCGCGGGCATGGAGCGCATGGGAAGGCGGCAGCACCACCCTGGCGCACGATCCGGATGCCCCCGGTGATTTCGACGAACCGCACAAGGCGGTAAGCCTGGCCCGGCTGGAAGCGCATTATTTCCGCCACGGCATGTTCCTGGAGCCGGGCCAGTTGCTGCGCGGCATCGAGCGCATCCGCCATATCCCGGGTGTGATCGTGCATGGCCGCTACGACATCATCTGTCCGGCGAAAACCGCCTTCGAACTGCATCAGGCGTGGCCGGAAGCGGAGTTCCACATCGTGCTGGCGGGGCACTCTGCATCCGATCCGGCGATCGTGGACAAACTGGTCGAGGCGACCGACCGCTTTGCCGATCGATTCGACTGATC
>DATFGL010000172.1:0-4502 GCA_035249465.1 Rhodanobacteraceae bacterium
TCGTGACCAGGGGGAAATGGATGTCCTGGAAAGCCTGCGGCCGACATGGCTTGGAATGGACGCGTGGGACATGGTTCTGGAGGACCTGGAAACGCAGCGTTACAGGGAGCGGGCACGTGTGCGGCTGCAGTCGGCCGGGGATCCGTGAGCGAATCCTTTTCCAACAGCGTGGATTGCACCATCATCGACCCGTGCGCCCGGCCACAGCAGTTTGCGCATGCGTTCACACTTGCTTCGCGCAGACGTCCATGGTTCAGTGGTGATCGGCTGCGCCTGACGGATCCTCGCGCACCGGCAACGGTACGTTGCAGACGTCGATCCTGCCGACCTTGTAGAGGTACCACGCGTCGGAGCGGTCGCGGCGGGACTCGACCAGTGCCGTGAAAGTCGGCGTATCGGTGTGCAGCACTTCGAGGTGCATGCGTTCGGAAGGCGGAAGATCGGAAGCCAGGCGCACGCGCAGGATCTTCGTCTGGTGCGCGGGATTCTTGTAGAAGCCCATCGGCCCGTTGCCGCGCGGCAAATCCGAAAGATATTGCATGCCTTGCACCACGCGTCCGATCAGCGCGATGTTGCGGTCGAGTTGGCGTGGCGCCTGTCCGATCACGGCGTAAAGTTCGGTGCCGGGTCCGGAATCGGGGGTGTTGTCGCGGCCGGCGCCCACCATGCCGTAGCAATGCACCAGCCAGGTCTTGCCGCTTTTCCGATCGCGCGCGACCGGAAAACCATTGCTGAAACCGACCTCCGGTGCGTACACGTCGCCATCGGGCAGCCGGGTGAAGGGCAGGCCGGAAGAAATGTCGCGCTCGAATTCGGGCGCGATCGTCGCCTTGGCGTTGCCGAGCGAACGCGGCGGATGGGCGGGATGCGCGGCTTCGGCGGCAGGATCGCCCCATTGCGTGACAAAGCCATCCTGCACACGCAGGATCGCGAGGCCGTCCCAATAATGCTGGTGCGCGAGCGTGCGGATGTTCTCGGCGTGCAACGGCGCATACGCAGGATCGAGTTCGATCACCACACGGCCTTGCGGCAGGTCCATGTACAGCGTGTCGTCCGGGTTCAAGGGGCGCCAGTCGGAATGCTTCGAGGCCTTGAGGACCTGATCCATGGTCGGCGCGGGTTGGGTTGCCGCCGTGGTCGCGGCCGGGCTGGCCGCAGGCAAAGCCAGCGCCAGGATCATGGAAGCAGCGGCGATGAAATACGCAAATCGTTTCACGGACGGGTCCCCTGTGCATGGATGTCGCGGTTGAAGATATCCGGCCCGAACGAGCGCAATCCCTTTTGCCCGGCGTAGCCGAGATGCGGCAGCCCGAACCAGTCCTCGATGCTGCGCAGCAGGCCGTAGTGGTTGTAATCCAAGCTGGACACGGTACCCGGCTTCACGAACGGCGACAGCACCACCGTGCCGATGCGTCCGCCGCCGGGACCGAACCGGCCGGGTTGCGGCGCGCCCCCGGGCTTGGTTTCGCCGCAGCAGGCCGCCGCGTCGGTGCCTTCATCGAAGGTGATGATGAGCGAGCCGTCCTGCTTGAATGCGGGCGAGGCAACGATCTGCGGTACCCATTCACGCAGGAACTTGTCGGCCGATATCAGCCCGCCCGGTTCGCCGTTCTTGCACGGCGCGTCGTGGCCATCGTGGCAAAGGTCGGGCGTGATAAAGGAGAAGTTCGGCGTGGTCGCGACGGATTGCAGGTCGCTCGGCAGCTTGTCGAGATTGACGACGTGCGCGGCGCAATTCGCGGCGTCGTCGATGATCGAATGGAAATACACGAACGGGTTGTGCTTGTCGGCGTACTGGTCTTTCGCGGTGGCCTTGTTGGTCTGGTCCACCTCGCCGATCCTCACATGCGCGCAGGCCGCGGCCTCGCGCGATGGGTCGGCACCCATGCTTTCCATGTAGCCCTTCCATGTGTAACCGGCATCCTGCAGCTGGTTTGCGAGCGTCTTCACGTCTGCGGGATACACGCACCCCTGGCCGCGAATCTGGCCGTTCGCGTCGAAGCCCGGCGCGCTGCGCCGGAACTCGCTGAACACGTGGCAGTCCTGTTGCGTTTCGGGATTCGGTGCCTGCCCGCTGATGATGGAAATGTAGTTGTCGAGACTGTCATGCCCGGTCGCGAAATACCGCGTCAGCAGCGCGCCCTGTTTCGGCAGCTCATGCGCGAGATACGGCGCGGGCGAATGCGCGCCGAAGGTGACCTGGAACGGTTCGTTTTCCAGCACGATCACGAACACGTGGCGGGGCAGTTGGGGCGAGACGCCACCCGCCGCGGGGCGCGTCGCCGGGTCGGCAGCACAGCCGGCCAGCAGCATGCCGAGCAGCAGGGTTGATGCAAGTCGCGACGCCCGCAAGCCACCAATCGCCAGTCGCATGTCGCGTGCCCCTCTTCGCCTTCCTGAGGACGCCCACGATAGCAAAGCCGCGGCGCGATCAATCGGAGGTATTCGGCGGGGGATCGATGATCCGCTCGATGGCGATGTGCAGATAGCGCCGTGCGTAGCTTGGCCGGTATTGCGCGAATACCTTGCGCGCGTGCTCCACCTGGCTCGCTTCAGGCGCGAACAAAAACAAGAACGCTCCGCCCTTGCGTGCGAGTTCCGCGTCGTCCTTCAGGAATCCCGTTTCGGTGCCGGCGAATTCGGCGATGCGCGCCTCGGCACGCTGCAGCCAGTTGGCTTCGCGGTGCGCTTCCAGCTGGTTGATCACGAAATCGCCCGTGGTCGCGCGGACGTTCTCTGCGCCGATGCCGGATTCGGTGAACGCGTGTTCGGCTTCCTGCGCGTCGTGCAGGCTCGGGTAGCCGGCGACGATGTAGTGCTTCGGGTAGAACGTGCCGAAGGAAGTATCGCTTTGCTTGAAGAATGCCCAATGCCTGATCATGGCGATCATTCCCGCGCAGTCCGGCGACGGCCGCGCGGTGCGGCTCCAAACCGGGTCGCACGGCACCAACCAAGGCTGCGCCTTTGATTGCGAAAAAAACGTTGCCGATGCGTGACGGCTACTTCACGGGGGCCCCGGGCGGGGCTCCGTCGTCGGCGTCGAGCAGGAACAGATCCGCGCCGCCGCTGCCGGCCGACAGGATCATGCCCTCGCTGATACCGAAGCGCATCTTGCGCGGGGCGAGGTTGGCGATGAATACCACGTTGCGGCCGGCCAGCTTGCCGGGATCGGGATAGGCCGCCTTGATGCCGGAAAAAATCTGGCGATTGCCGAGTTCACCGACATCCAGTTCGAAGCGCAGCAGCTTGTCGGAACCATCCACGGCCTCGCACACCAGCACCTTGCCTACGCGCAGGTCGAGTTTCGCGAAGTCGTCGATGGAGATGGTTTCCGAACTCGAAGAGGAGGGTTTGAAAGGGACGGGCGTATCGTTCATCGTGTGGCTTTCCGGTGCGGCGTTTTTGCCCGCTCTCCCGTTTGCGGGCGAGGGCAGGGGCGAGGGGGAGCCTCGCGTGGGATTCACCGCCAGCGATTCTTTCGAGGTTTCGATCATGGCTTCGACGTTCTTCGGTTCGATGCGTGTGACCAGCGTCTGGAACGGCTTGATGGCGTGGCCGAGCAAGGGGCGCAGCGCGGCTTCGAAATCGACGGGTGCGTCGTCGAGGAATGCGAACGCGCGCGCGGTGGTGGCGGGCACTATGGGGGCCAGCCAGATCGTCAGCAGCCTGAAATAATTGAGTGCCAGTGTCAGCACGATGTGCAGCTCGTAGCGCTTCGATTCGTCCCTGGCCATCACCCACGGCGCGTGGTCGGCGACGTACGCGTTGGCCTCGTCCGCGACCTCGATGATCAGCCGGATGGCGGCGGCGTAATCGCGCAGTTCGTAGAGCGCGGCGCAGGCTTCCAGCTTGGCGGCGGCCGCGTCGTAGCGCCCGCGCACGGTTTCCGGGAGCGTTGCGGCAAGCTTGCCGTCGAACAGCTTGTGCACGAAACCCGCGCAACGGCTGGCGATGTTCGCCCACTTGCCTACCAGGTGCGAATTGACGCGTTCCTCGAAGGCCTTCAAGTCGAGGTCGATGTCGGCCAGCGTCGGCCCGAGCATCGAGGCGAGGTAATAGCGAAGGTAATCCGCGTCCAGGTGATCGAGATAGGTGCGCGCGTTGACAAAGGTGCCGCGCGACTTCGACATCTTGGCGCCGTCCACGGTGAGGAAGCCGTGCACGTTCACCGCGGTCGGCATGCGCAGACCGGCGCCGTGCAGCATCGCCGGCCAGAACAGCGTGTGGAAATAGATGATGTCCTTGCCGATGAAATGCACCATCTCGGTGTCGCTGCCGACACGGGTGAAGCGTGCGAAATCGGCGGGTGCCAGCCCCGTCTTCCTGCCGTTTTCACACAGTTCCCTGAACGCCGCGAGGTAGCCGACCGGCGCATCGACCCACACGTAGAAATACTTGTCGGACTGGCCGGGAATCTCGAAACCGAAGTACGGCGCATCGCGCGACACATCCCAACTGCGCAGGCCATCGGCGAACCATTCCTTCAGCTTGTTGACGACTTC
>DATFGL010000173.1:0-14722 GCA_035249465.1 Rhodanobacteraceae bacterium
TTGGGGGGATGATGCAGGTGCCACCGTCCTGCGCCTCGCCGACATCGGCTTCGATGCACCGACGGCGTTGCTCGCGAGGTACGGGCTTGAGGTGGTGCGCGTCGAAGGCGGCCAGCCGATCCCCGGCAGTTACTGGGGCGAGCCCGAAGCCGGCGTGATCGCATCGAAGGTTTACGCGTGCGCCGACACGCCGGTTCACTCGCTGCTGCACGAAGCCTGCCACCTCCTGGTGGCCGACCCACTCCGGCGCGCCTCCATCCATACCGACGCCAGCGATTCGTTGGAAGAGGAAGACGCGACCTGCTACCTGCAGATCGTGCTGGCCGATTCCCTGCCCGGTTTCGGCCGCGAACGCGCACTTGCCGACATGGACGCGTGGGGTTACGCCTTCCGTCTCGGCTCCGCGCGTGCATGGTTCGAGCACGACGCCGAAGACGCCCGTGCGTTCCTGGAAGCGCGCGAGTTGCTGCCACGGCCGGTTTGACGCCTCGACGGCGCCCTCGGCTAACATACGTCCACGTTGCAAGGGAGATGGCATGCCTCCCCGAACCGCCGGTGACCCGGCTGATGATGCCTACCCACCGGAAATCCGGCGTGTAGGCATCTCCTTTCGACGAGCAGCCGCCGCGCACGATTCCCGACTACTCACAAGGAATCGAACCTGACATGCTGATCTACGCGTTGCTCGCCACCGGTTGTGGCGCCTTCCTTGGCGCCTGCCTACGCTACCTGTTCGGCATCTGGTTCAACCCGGTCTTTCCCACCGTACCGCTGGGCACGCTGGCTGCCAATCTACTGGGCGGCTTGTTGATGGGCCTGATTCTCGGCGCGTTCGCGCAGTTCCAGTCGCTCTCGCCCGAAACGCGCGTGTTCATCACCACCGGTTTCCTCGGCGGGTTGACAACGTTCTCGACGTTTTCCGGCGAAACGGTCACCCTGCTGTTGCGCGGCCAATACGGCTGGACGTTCAGCATCATCGGCGTACACGTTATCGGCACGCTCGGGATGACACTCTTGGGATTCGCGCTGATGCAGGGCCTGTTGAGGCACTTCGCATGAACGATTCCACCCCCGACGAAGGCGTGTACCTGCGCTTCTTCGTGCATGAAAACCGCCGCCACGGCGGCATGCTGCTGTACGACTGGCTACTCGCGGAGGCGAAGAAGCTGGGTTTGTCCGGCGGCACGGCGTTCCGTTCGATCGCGGGTTACGGCCGCCATGGCGTCACCCATGAGGCGCACTTCCTGGAACTCGCCGGCCAGGAAACCGTGCGCGTGGATTTCGTGGTAACGCGCGAAGCCGCCGACCGGATGCTCGCGCGCGTACGCGAGGAAAACCTGCAGATGTTCTACGCGATGCTGCCGGCCGCGTTCGGCACCCTCGGCGGTACCAAGTGAGCGCGACGACCGCGCAACAGCGTCACAGGGCCGCGTTGACCTTCGTCGTGCTGATCGGCGTGGTCAGCCTGTTCGCGGACATGACCTACGAAGGCTCGCGCTCGATCTGGGGCCCCTTCCTCGGCACGCTGGGCGCGACCGGCGCGATCGTCGGACTGGTCGCGGGCGGCGGCGAGTTGCTCGGCTACCTGTTGCGCCTCTTCACCGGCGCACTGGCGGACAAGACGCAGCGTTACTGGACGATCACCATCGCCGGTTACGCGATCAACCTGCTCGCGGTGCCCGCCCTTGCGCTCGCGGGCAACTGGCCGGTCGCGGCGGGTCTCGTGATCCTCGAACGCAGCGGCAAAGCGCTGCGCACGCCGGCGCGCGACGCGATGCTCTCATACGCCGCGAAGGACATGGGTGGTGCGGGCTGGGCGTTCGGGTTGCACGAAGCGCTGGATTCCATCGGCGCGGTGCTGGGTCCGCTGATCGCGGCACTGGTGTTGTTCCTGCACGGCGGCTACCGGCACGCGTTCGCATGGTTGTTGCTGCCGGCAATCGGAGCCCTCGCAACGCTCGTGATCGCACGCATCAAGTTCCCGCAACCCCGGGAGCTCGATCCCCGCCCCGCGCCCGAACTTGATGACGCGCGCGCGTTGCGCGACCTGAAGATTTTCCTGATCGCGACCGCACTGATCGCGGCGGGCTATTCCGACTTCGCGCTGATCGCGTTCCATCTCGCGCGTGACCACGTCGTGGCGAATGACGTAGTGCCCACGCTGTACGCGGTGGCCAGCCTGGCGGGGGGGCTCACTGCCCTGGTGATGGGCAAGCTGTTCGACAAGCAGGGCCTGTCGGTCTTGCTGTGGACAACCCTGGTGCCCGCGTTGTACGCACCGCTGGTGTTCCTCGGCGGCCCGTGGCTCGCGCTCGCGGGCATGGCCTTGTGGGGCATCGGGTTCGGTGCGCACGATTCGTTGTTCCGCGCCGCGGTGGCGCAACGCATCCCGCGCGAGCGCCGCGCCACGGTCATGGGCGTGTTCAACGCCATCTACGGCACCGCATGGTTCGCCGGCAGCATCCTGCTCGGCGTGTTGTACGATATCAATCCGCTCTACACGGTGATCGCCGCACTGGTGTTGCAGCTCGCCGCGTGCCCGCTGTTGTGGAGCCTCCGCAACGGGAGCGCACGATGAACGACATGACGGCGAACACCGAACCCGTGCAGTTGTCGCGCCACGACCTGGCGTTGCGCGACAAGGCGCAGAGCCTGCTCGCGCATGCCGACGTGCGCATCGACGGCGACCGTCCATGGGATCTTCAGGTGCACGACCCGCGCGTGTTTGCGCGCGCCTTCGCGCATGGTTCGCTGGGGCTCGGCGAGGCCTACATGGACGGCTGGTGGGACACGCCGTCGCTCGACCAGTTTTTCAATCACGTGCTGGGTGCTCACCTCGACGAACACCTGCGCGACTTCGATGCATTGCGCGCCCATCTGCGCGCGCGCTTCCTGAACATGCAGCGCGGGCGCAAGGCGTTCAAGATCGGCAAGGCGCACTACGACATCGGCAACGACCTGTTCGCGAAGATGCTCGGCAAACGTCTGGTGTATTCCTGCGGCTACTGGGCCAACGCGGACAATCTCGACGATGCCGAGGAAGCCAAGCTCGATCTGATCTGCCGCAAGCTGCAACTGAAACGCGGAATGAAGGTCCTCGACATCGGCTGCGGCTGGGGCGAGGCATTGAAATATGCCGCCGAAAAGTACGGCGTGTCGGGCGTCGGCGTCACCGTGTCGGAACAGCAGGCGCAATTCGCGCGCGAGCTGTGCAGGGGCCTGCCGATCGAAATCCGCCTGCAGGATTACCGCGACGTCGAAGAAAAATTCGATGCGGTGTATTCGATCGGCATGTTCGAGCACGTCGGCTGGAAGAACTACCGCACCTATTTCGAGGTGTGCCGCCGCTGCCTCAAGGATGACGGTCTGTCGGTGCTGCATTGCATCGGCGTGAATTCCACGCCGTCGCGGCCAGATCCGTGGATCGAGAAATACATCTTCCCGAACTCGATGGTGCCGGCCGCGTCGCAAGTGACGCCGGCGCTGGAAAACCTGTTCGTGGTCGAGGACTGGCACAACTTCGGCCCCGACTACGACAAGACACTGATGGCGTGGCTGGCCAACTTCGACGCCGCATGGCCGGAACTCTCAGCCAGCAATCCGCGCTACGACGAACGCTTCCGCCGGATGTGGCGCTATTACCTGTCGAGCTCCGCGGCCACCTTCCGTACCCGCCGCGACCAGTTGTGGCAACTGACGTTGTCGCCGCATGGCGTGCCGGACGGCTACCGCGTGCCGCGCTGACGGGGTACCGGAAAAAGCGCGCGCCCAAGCAGATCGATCAGAATTTCTGCTGGTAACCCAGGAAATAGAATCGGCCCGGCGGGTCGTAGTCTGTGACGAACGGGTCGGCACCGCCACCTCGCGAGCGGGACGGCGGTGGCGCCCGGTCAAAGGCATTACGCAAGCCGAGCGTGAACCTGCCGCCCCACGGTGCACGCCAACCGGCGGACAGGTCGAAATAAGTGACGCTCGGGATGCGATTGGTCGGATCCGGGTTGCCGTCCAGTGTGCGAAACGGATCCGTGCAGAGATTCAGCAGACTCGGATCACCTGCCGCATACGCGGTCTCCACAACGAACGAGCAGTCTTCGTTCAGCGGCGAGAAATAGCGCACCGTCACCGATGCGGTCCACGCTGCGCGATCCCATTGCAGCGTCGCGACCGAGCGGATGCGCCAGACCGGATCATTGCCGACGGTGTTGCCCTGCGCGGTCGAGCCATCCGGCAGCGGCGAACCGCGAGCCGGTTTGCCGAGTTCTCCGAAATAACTGACGTAAACCGCTTGCCACTGCAGTTGCCAGCGGCCGAGGTTCGTATCGCGGCGGTAGCCCAGCGCCAGGTCGTAGCCTTCCGTTTCCTGTCCGGAAGGCAGGTTCACTTCATTCGCCGCGACACTGACCAGCTGGCCGTTGGCGGCGCGCGTGATGTGCATGCAGGCGCTGTCCGATGCATGGACATAGCACTCCTGGAGGAAATAGTACGGGTATTTCTGCGTGATCGCGTTTTGCACCCGTACGTCATACCAGTCCAGGCTCACCGTCAGGTTCGGCAACGCCAGCGGTGCGACGACAACGCCCAGCGTGCGCGTGCGCGAGGTTTCCGGGCGCAGCTCGGGATTGCCGCCCAGCGTGGCATTGACCAGGTTGGGCGGTGGCGCATCCGCCGGCACGCCGAGCCGTGCGCAGCGAGCGACGACCGCAGGCGTCGGCGCGTAGCCGTCACCCGAGACGCAGGGGTCCGGGGGTTGCGCGGTAAACGCTTGCGCACCGCTGAACAAGTCGTTGATGCTCGGTGCGCGGAAACCCTGCGCATAATTGGCGCGCAACAGCACAGCGTCCGTCGGTTTCCAACGCAACCCGAATTGTGCGTTGTTCGTGCTGCCGAAAGCGGAGTACCTCGAATAGCGATCCGCCACGGTGAAGTCCAGTCGCTTGGCCAGTTCGTGCTGGCTCAGCAAGGGAACGTCGAACTCGGCAAACGCCTCGTCGACGTGATAGGCGCCTGATGTCGCGGCCCTGTAGTCGACACCGGAATCGCCGTTGGCCTGGCCCGCGACTTCGATCGGGTCGGGATGATCGTAGCCGCTGACGCGGCGATGCTCGATGCCGGCTGCGGCGTTGACTGCGCCGGCTGGAACATCGAACAGCGCGCCGGACACCTTCGCGGTCAGCGCGGTCATTGCATCGGACAGATGCTCGCGCAAGGTGTATCGGAAATAGCTTCGTGCTGCCGGCATCGCCGCATCCGCTCCGCCGAAGACGTTCAACGGCACGCAACCGCCGATGATGTCATCCGGCGTGCCGCAACGCGCGACGCCGGAGGCGTCGATGAAGGAAGGACCGAGAGCGCGTTCGAGTTCATCGTTGCGCGCATAGGGTCCACCCAGCGCGCGCTCCTTCGAATTCGCACGCGTGAGATCCAGATTCCAGACCCAGTTGCGGCCGGAAACCTCGAACGAGCCATCCATGCCGAGGTGCAGCCACGTGGTGTCGACCGTTTGGTCATAGAAGCGCGGACCCAGGCCGATCAGGCGCTCGAAGACGGATGCCACGGGTTGCCCGAACGGGTTGTAGACGTTTTCGGCCGGAATGCTGAATGCGGCGGGGCCAATAAAGTCGAGCGAATCGAACAATAAAATCGGCGGCGCTGCGAACTCCGATGACTCGCGGCGATTGAACAGGAAGTCGGCACTGAAAGCGATGTCGGTACTCAGCCCGTAGCGCACTTTGGCGAACGCGGAACGCCGCTTTTCCGGCGCCTGCAGGTAGGTGTACTGCTGGAAGTTGAAGCCCCGATCACGGCCTTGATCGAATTCATGGAAATCGCCGGGCGACGTGCCTGGCCGGCCAGGCGTCAACGTCAGGAACGTATAATCCGGGAGCACGTACACGGTGAACGGACCTCCCGTGGCGGCAAGCGGCAGACCCGGATCGGGTAATGCAGTGATCGCACGGTCGCGCGCGTAGATCGGTGAATCGTCACCGTATTGCAGCCCGAGCGCGACGTTCCATTTGCTGCCGTGGCTTCCGAAGGTGACGTCCAGCGCGCGCGTCGTACCGTCACCGTATTGACTGGTACCGATCTGCGCTCCGAGTTGCGTGCCCTGGAAATCGTTGCGCGTGATGATGTTGACCACGCCGGCGATCGCGTCCGAGCCGTACACCGCCGAGGCGCCGTCCTTCAGCACTTCGATGCGCTCCACCAGAGGCAGCGGGATCGTCGACAGGTCAACACTGCCGTCCAGCGCCGATACCCAGCGCTGGCCATCGACCAGGACCAGCGTGCGGTTGGGACCGAGGCCGCGCAGATTCACGTTCGGGCCGCCGCCGCTATAGGCTTCACTGTTGCGGTTGTTGGTCTGACCGTTGACGATGACCAGTGCCTGCACGGCGTCGCCGACCCCGGTCAGGCCGGTTCGCAACAGATCCTCGCGCGTCAGGATCTGGATGGGATGCTGGTCCTGCAGATCGATATCGCGGATATGGCTGCCCGTGACCACAATGGTCTCGAGAGTTTTCGGATTCCCGGCGGGCGGGGCGTCGTCCTGCGCATGGGCCAAGGCAGCCGGCATCAGCAGCAGGATCGCGCAAGCACTTCCCGGCAGGCGCATGATCATTGCTTCGCCGGTTCGGCGGTGATCGCAATGAAGGCCGGCGCGCTGAACTGCATCGGCGCGCTTTCGAGCGCGAGGCTCGCGACCTCGCGCTGCGGGTAGGGGTTGACCAGACGCACGGCCACCATGGACGGATAGGCTGCCGGGCCCTCCTCTTCGTTGCCGAAGTCGCGCCGACGCCAGGCTATGCGTCCCGGCGTGTTCCAATCCGTGCGCCACCACTCCTTGATATCGCGGTTGTAGATGATCGGCAGGCGCGCGCGGCTGCCATCGCGATAGTCGAGTTCTACGAACGCGTAAGGCACCTGCTCTTGCGTACGCAATATGGTCTGTGCGTTGACCAGCACGTCCAGAGCGGCAAAACGCGGCACGCCGGGCCGAATGCCGGCAACGCGGGCCGGAAATCCGCGGGAGGTTTGTTGTTCATTCTTGATCGAGATCACGCCGCGCGCGTCGTAGTCGATGCCGAGCAGGCGGTGCACGCCAGGCACGAATTCCGACAGGTCGACGTCGAAAAAGCCAAACCGTTCCTCCGCCGCTGCCAATGGCCTGTTGTAATAAGGAGCAAGGTCGAACAGCAGCTGGGACAGGCCGGGCCGTCGACGCGGGATCGAAGCGGACGCGGTCACGGACCTTGGCGAAGACGATCCCTTGTCCGCACGCCTCAACGCGGCGCGTTCGGGCAGCGTGAGCGGGGCCGCAGCGCCACCCGGCTGCAGTGCTTCGACGCTCGGATGCAGCAGTTGTGCGATACGCAGCAAGGTATCACTGGGGCGATCGTCAGCCGCAATATTCCAATACAGCCAGTTGCCGAGGAAGCTGCGCCCGACGATCCCGTGTCCATCCCGCGTGTAAGTCAGCAGCATGGTTTTATCGTCCGCCCCAAGTCCGGCCGACAGATCGGGCGTAACCCAGCGGGCATCACGCGCGGAGGTCAGCACGACGCCGTCCGTCGTGCCTCGTGCGAACGTACGCCCATCCGGCGCGAGTGCCAGGGCATAGGTTTGTTCGACGTCAAGCACCTCGCCAAAGGCAGGGCGATGACCGTCGCGCCATATCGCAGGGCCAATGGAGTCATTGCGCTGCAGGACCAGCGAACGGCCATCAGAAGGCGGGGCGAAGTTCAGTGCCTTGCGCACGCCCTGCAAAAGCTGGCGTCGGCGTTCGATGCCGGTTCTGACGTCCAGGCGCAGCAGATAGTTTTCGCCGCCCTTCCCCACCGCCAGGGCAAGCACTTCGGCGCCGTCGGCGGCGTAGCGCATGCGCAGAACGTCCGGCGCGTGGGAACTCGCGCGCCGGTAGGACCACCGCGGCCGTAGCGATATCGCGTCACGCAGCACGCCGCAGGTCAGGAGCGAGTGTCCGTCAGGCGCGTATTCGATCGCATCGCAGGGCGGCGTTGCGATTTGATCGGATACGGGGCGCCCGGTCCCCAGGTCCCATATGCTTGCCACGTCGACAGCGCTGCCCTTGCGGTAGTCGCCGTACGCGATGAACGCATGTCGCGAGTCCGGGCTCAGCGTCACCCGCACCGGATCGTCCGGGATCACCGGTGGCGTGAAACGCAAGGTCGTGCCGGGCAGGCCATACACGTACAGCCGACGTCCAGCGACCGCTACCAGGGCGCGGCCATCGACGGTCCTCTCGGCGAACGCCGGGGCCTGTGGCAGCGTGATCGCCGCACTCGCCGCGGTGCCATCGCGAACGTGGGCAAGCCGCATCGTGTTTCCGTCAACGGCCGCGACAATTCCATCCGCTGCGTTGAGCGTTGCTCCGGGGATCACGGGAGCAACAAGGTTCGGCATCTCCCGCGGCAGCCGCCACAGGCGCAATTCACCTTCGTCGCCACCGGTTGCCAAAAGATCGCCACCGCTGAAATCAACCGCGCGCGCTACGCCCGGCCGCGCGTGCGGGAATTCACCGCTGATGCGACGCGGTATGTGCGCTTGTGTCGACCACAATGTCATCTGCTCGCCATTCGCGGCGAGTACCCGGTGACCCACAGGGTCGAGCAGCAATCGCTGCGGATAACGCCCGAGGTGCGCATTGATGTGCAGTGCCGGCACTTCCAGCTGGCGCGTCAGCGTGTCCCAAATCAGGACCTCGCCGGTATTCGAGGCCGCACCGAACCAACGACCATCCGTGCTGAACGTGACCCAGCCGACGCGGCTCAATGCATTCGGCATGATGCTTTCGCGCGTGTTGTGCTCAAGATCCAGCCACTCGATCCGGCCATCGGCATGGCCCAGCAGCAAAGCATTTCCATCCGGACTCGTTGCCCACGCACTGATGTGTTGCGCGGCGCTGTAGGTGTAGCTGTAACGGATCCGGAGCGTATGCGGATCGCGTACCTGCAACATGCGAGCGCCGCTATCCAGAGAGATAACGTGACGTCCGCCATTGCCGACCCGCCAAGACTGACGCGAAATCGGCACGCGCGGACTCAACATCGTCCAGTCGGACGTACGCATCAGGCAAGCGGTATCGTCCTTGCCCTCCACGATCGCGTAGTCTCCATCAGGACTGAACACGGCGTCGTAGTAACGAGGAAATTTTTTTTCCGGGGGCAGCAGCTGCTCGCCGGTCCCGGCGTCAAGCAGCGCTTCGCCTTCGCCGATCGGCGACACCACGTCGAGCCCGCCACTCCAATAACCGTGCCCGAGGATGCGCCGTCCATCGGGTGTGAATTGCAGAGCGATGAGGATTGGTTTGGGCCTGAATGTGTACGGCACGCCGGTCAGCACCGTGCTCCACTTCTGGCGGCCGCTGGCGGTGTCGAACAGGCGCATCGTCGAGTCGCCGCCGGAAACGGCAACGGACTTGTCGTCGGAACTGAGCCCGACACCGGCAATGTAGGTGTCGAGTGTGATCACGTCGATCAGTTGCGGCGCACTGCGGGCCACCATGGCAAAGCGCAGGCGGTCGTCGGACGCATCCAGCCGCAGTGCCTCGCGCTCACTGATGTTCGCGGCCAATTCCGGCAGGGCGGCATAGGGGTGTCCGCTGCGCAAATTGCTCTCGGCCTGATCCAGACGGGTCTGCCACAACCGCTCATTGGCCAGGGCTGCACTGTTCGCGGCGAGCCTGGCGTTGACTTGGGCATGCCGCCATTGCTGCGTGGTGGCGATCAGGCCGATCAGCAGCGCAGCCAGTGCGCAGCCAGCGGTCGTAGCGAGCTTCGGTTCGCGCCTGGCCCAGCGTGCAACGCGTTGCGCGGCGTTCAACGGCCGCGCCAGCACGGGACGTCCCTCGATGAAGCGCGCAAGATCCTCCACGAGTGCGCGCGCCGAGAGGTAACGTTCGTTCGGATCACGCGCCAGGCAGCGCATCACGATCGCCTGCAGGTCCAGCGGCAGGGTCGGTCGACGCCGCCTCGGCATGCGCACCTGCCCTTCCAGCACCAACTGCAAGGTCGCCTGCGCGGACTCGGCATGGAACGGCGGCTCGCCGGTCAGGAGTTCATACAGGACCGCGCCCAACCCCCAGATGTCGGTCGCTGCCGTCAACTTTTGCGTGTGCACTTGCGCGCGCTCGGGCGCCATGTACGCAGGCGTGCCCGAGACTTCGTCGTTGTCGATCGTCAGCGCGTCGTCCATGCGGCGCGCCAGCCCGAAGTCGGCGACGTGCGGCGCACCATCCGCATCGATCAGCACGTTGCCGGGCTTCAGGTCCAGGTGCAGGATACCCAAGCTATGCGCATAGGCCATTGCCTCGGCCGTGGTGCGCAGCAGCGCCGCCGCCGCCTTCGGCGTGTAACGCTCGCCGCGCTTCAGCAGAGCAGACAGGCTGTGCCCCTCCACGAGGCTCATGCTGAAGAACTGCAAACCTTCGAAACTGCCGGCTTCGTACACCGTAACGATGTTCGGATGCTGCATGCGCGCGGCGTTTTGCTCCTCGCGCTCGAAGCGCTCGATGAAATCGCGCGAGGCCCACGGGCCGGCGGACAGCAACTTGATTGCGACGATGCGGTCGAGCGGGACATGACGGGCGCGGTACACCGTGCCCATGCCACCCTCACCGATTCGTTCCAGCAACTCGTAATCCCCGAAGTGCCGTTGCACCGGGTCAGCAAGGTCAAGGTCCAGGTTTCCAGGATGCGGCGACGCGGGCGACTGGTCGGGCGGGGGTTCGCCGATGCGGGTCAGGCTGCCGAACGCAACCTCGGCCAGCCCACGCAGGCGCAGCAGCATCGACACACGTGTACGGGAGGCATCATCGACCATAGGCTCACACGTCACCCACCCAGCTTCGCATCCGTTGGCCGGGAACCCATGCATCACACGCGCCGATTCCCGGGGGAACGAACTTGACAGCGATCCCGCACCTTCAGGCGCGGTTGGCCAGCCACGCGGCGCCAACTATACGCCGGCCCGCGCAGTCCGCAGCGGCCGCGCAAATGCACAGCGATCCGTGTGGATTCGCGTACAAGAACACGCCCCGCGTGGGGCGGGGCGTGTGAGCGGACACCAACTGGAGAGTTCGCAGGTGCCGGATTACTTGGCCGCGACGGTCGCGTTGCCGGCGGCAGCCTTCTGCGCCGCCACGTACTGCTGCAACACGGCCTGGTAACGATGCTGCAACCTCTCGATGCCGCCGGTCAGGCTTTCCGGATACGACGTCTGGTAGCCGAACAGCATCCCGATTTCGCGCCGCGAGAAATTGGCGCGGATCAACTGGTCGAACGCGTCGCAGGCATGGCCCGTGGTGTCGCTCGGGGGCGTGCATTGGGCAACCGGCGCGCCCGAGACGGTGATCGGCTGCATGACCTTGCCTTGGCCGGCCGCGGAAGCGATGCCGACGACGCCGGCAAGAACGATGGCGATGGAGATTGTGCTGAGTTTCATGACGTTCACCTCTTGAAACCTGCAGCAGGTCGTCCGTAACGGGCATGCACGGATGGAGATTCGTCCAGATCCATGGGCGGTGAGGGTTCGGCCCTCACTGACTACTTCGGCAAACGCGCAGGAAAGTGACAGCGCCGCGACCGCGGCTTTAGAACTTCTGCCGATAGCTTGCGTAGAAGAAACGGCCGGGGATGTCGTAGTCCGGAATGAAGGAGTTGACCTGGGCATACGAATACGCGATGGGCGGGCCGCGGTCGAAGGCGTTGCGCACGCCCAGCGTGAACATGCCGCGCCACGGAAAGGCCCAACCCGTTTCCAGATCGACGTAGGTCACCGCGCCAACGCGGTTCCGCGGCGCCGGCACACCATCCACCACCCGGTTTGGGTCGGAGCACAATGAATACAGCGAGGGGTCGCCAACGTAGTCGGCGATTTGGAAGACGTTGCTGCAATCCTCCTTGATCGGCGAGAAGTAGCGCCCGGTGATGGAGGCGTTCCATGCGCCGCGCCGCCAGGCCAGTGTCGCGACCGAACGCAGCCGCCAGACCACGCCATATACGTCATTGTTGCTGCCGGCAACGTTGCCTTGCGACAGGGAACCGTCCGGAAGCGTCGCCCCGAAGGCGGGCCGGCCGATCGCGCCCCAGTAGTCCACGTACGCACTTTCCCAATGCAGGTTGAAATCGCCGATGCGCGTGGTGCGCTTCCAGTTCAAGCCGAAATCCACACCTTCGGTTTCGATGCCGCCGGGAATGTTCTCGTTGATGGCCAGCACGTGTATGAGATCGCCGTCCGGGGTTCGCGTGAGGCGCGAACACGCGGCCGGATCGTTCTGCTCGTAACAGGCGTCCACGAAGAACTGCGCACCGGGATTGCCGATCGCGTTGCGAATCTGGATGCGGTACCAGTCCGCGCTGACATCCAGCCCGGGGAACCAGTGCGGGCTGTACACCAGGCCGGCGGTCAGCGACCGCGACGTTTCCGGCAACAGCGCCGGATTGCTGCCGCTGGCGGTGATGGTGTCGAAGAAATTCACCGGATTCGCCGGAACGCCGTGCGCAAGGCAGTTGGCGGCGACGGCAGGCGGCGGCGTGTAGCCCACCGAGGTCGCACAGATATCGTTGACGCTCCCGCCGGTATCCTCGACCGTGCCACCGAACGCTTCGAAAATGCTGGGCGCGCGGAATCCCTGCGACCAGGTCGAGCGGACCAGCAGGTCGTCCACCGGCTTCCAGCGCAATCCGAGTTTCGAGTTGTCGGTGCCACCGAAAGACGAATAATCCGAATAGCGCGTGGCGAGATCGATGCCGAGTTGGCGGGCGAACGGCAGGTCTTTCAGCAACGGCACGTCGAACTCGAGATAAGCCTCGTTCACCGCGTAGGCGCCCTGCGTGGGCCCGTAGGTCTGGCCGGTGCCGTTGGCTTCGCCGCTGACGACCAGCGGGTCGGGCTGGTTCACGCCGCGTTCCAGCCGGCGCTCCAGTCCGGCCGCGAACCCCAGCGGTCCCGCCGGCAAATCGGCAAGCGTGGAAGTGACGCCCAGATCGAACGAGTCGGAACGCGCGGACTCGTGATTGCGCACGTTCACGTCGAGGTAATCCATCATGGCCTGGGTGAACCCGCCGGCCCCCCTGAACAGGTCGAGCGGCACGCAGCCCGCGATCACGTCGCCGGGCGTGCCGCAACGCGGAACGCCCTGTGAGTCAAGGAACGAAGGCCCAACGGCCAGTTGCAGCTTCGCGTTGTCCGCGTTGGGTCCGGCGAATTCGCTTTGCAGGGCCTGAGTTTGCGTGGCATCCGCATTCCAGTCCCAGTCGCGTCCCCACAAGTGAAGCGATCCGTTGAATCCGACGTGCAGTTGCGTGGTGTCCACACTCTGCTCGAAGCGCCGGGGGTCGGAATCCGGCCAGCGCGAATACACCAGGTACACCGGCGTGCCGAAGGGGTTGTAGATGTTCTGCTGCGAAACCCCGAAGGATTGCGGGTTTCCCGTGGGAAATTTCAGGTCCGAAAACAGCACCACGGGCGGCGCCAGCTGCTGCGCGGATTGCCGCTGGTTGAACAGCGCGTCGGCCGTGAACGCCAGCGTGGGCGAGAACTCCCAGCGGAATTGCCCGAACGCCGAACGCTTCGTCTGCGGTGTCTGCAGGTAGTTGAAGGGGACGAAGTCGTAGTTGAGATCGGTCCCGAGTATGGGATGGAAATCTCCCGGCGAGGTGCCGGGGCGGCCCGGCGTCAACGCGACGATCTGGAAATAGTCGGGTGGGGGCGCCGGGATCACGAACGGGCCGTCGGGACCGAAGGAGCCCGAGCCTGCCAGCGGGAAGCCTGGTACGGGCACCGACGAAATCTGCCGCGCATCGGCGAAAACCGGGTCGTCCTTGCTGTACTGCACGCCGAACGACGCATTCCATTTTTGGCCGCTGCGCCCGAGGCTGAAATCGCCTTCCACGCGGCGCCCGTCGTCCTGGTCGGTTTCACCGGCATAGACGCCGGCTTCCGTGCCGACGTAATTCTGGCGCGTGATGATGTTGATCACGCCACCGATCGCATCGGAGCCGTAGATCGCCGAAGCGCCGTCCTTCAGCACCTCGATGCGATCGACCAGCGCCAGCGGAATGGCGGAGAGATCCACCTCGCCATTCACGTCGGAAGCCCAGCGATGGCCGTTGACCAGCACCAGCGTGCGGTTGGAGCCAAGGCTGCGCAGGTTGACGGTCAGTTTGCCGGTGGCGCCATTGTTGATGTTGCGGTTCATCGTCTGGCCGCCCGCGACGATCAGCGACTGCACGATGTCGGCCAGGCCGGTCAGCCCCGTGCGGACGAGATCCTCGCGCTTCAGCACCTGCACCGGATGCTCGGTTTCCAGGTCCACGTCGCGGATGTGCGTACCGACCACCACGATGGCCTCCAGCGTTTTCGGCGGCGGCGCCTGCGTGGCACTCTCCGGCTGCTGATCGGCCTGTGCGGCCCAGGCCGTGGACACGCACGCTGCGCACAGGAGCAAAGCGAACACCCGCGTGCTGTTCATGGCTGAGCCTGCGCGGCAAGTTGACGGTTTTGGGACGGCTCCAAAGTCAACGCGAGAAACAACAGGCCCGGGCTGGCCGTCGGTGGCGCTTCGAGGGAAATGGCGACGACCTCGCGATCCGGTTCGGGGTTTTCCAGCCGCACCACGTAACCGGCCGCATTCGTCTTCTCGCCCATGTCGCCAATCCCGTATCCGCGGATCGCCGAGGCGAAGTTGCCGAGCCAGCCGATG
>DATFGL010000174.1:0-10773 GCA_035249465.1 Rhodanobacteraceae bacterium
CTGGTTCCGGATTGGGATGCGCTGGGTTACACGCCGAAGCCGAAACCCGGCAAGGCGCCGAATGCGACGAAGGGCAAGAAAGCGGGACGAACGCGCTGAGCTGAAAGAAAGACACTGGATTCCCGCTTTCGCGGGAATGACGGATGACAAAGGCAACGAGGTGCGACAGAACGCGACCTCGATGGAGCAAAAGAGATGAATCGCGACTTGTTGATGATCGTGGAGACGGTGGCCGCCGAGAAGGCGGTGCCGCATGAGGTGATTTTCGGCGCGCTCGAAGCCGCGCTGGCGACCGCCGCGAAGAAACGCTATCCCGAGGAAGAGCCCGAGATCCGCGTCGCCATCGACCAGGAAACTGGCGACTACGAAACGTTCCGCCGCTGGGAAGTGATCGCCGACGACGGCGAGATGGAATCGCCCGACTGGCAGTTGCGCCTGATGGACGCCGAGGACGAGCGTCCCGGAGCGCAGGTGGGCGAGTACATCGAACAGCAGATCGAGAACCCCGAGTTCGGACGCATCACGGCGCAGGCCGCCAAGCAGGTGATCGTGCAGCGCATCCGCGAGGCCGAGCGCGCGCAGGTGGTCGATGCCTTCAAGGACCGCGTGGGCGAGCTGGTCAACGGCGTGGCCAAGCGCGTCGAGCGCGGCAACATCTACCTCGACCTTGGCGGCAAGGCCGAAGCGTTCATTCCGCGCGACAAGGCCATTCCGCGCGAAGTGGTGCGCGTGGGCGACCGCGTGCGCGGTTACCTGTTCGAGGTGCGCGCGGAACTGCGCGGTCCGCAGTTGTTCGTGTCGCGCACCGCGCCGGAATTCATGATGGAGCTGTTCAAGCTGGAAGTGCCGGAGGTCGGCCAGGGCATCGTCGAGATCCGCGCCTGCGCGCGCGACGCCGGCGATCGCGCCAAGATCGCGGTGCTGGCGCACGACAAGCGCACCGATCCGATCGGCGCCTGCATCGGCATGCGCGGTTCGCGCGTGCAGGCGGTGTCGAACGAACTGAACGGCGAGCGCATCGATATCGTGTTGTGGAACGACGCGCCGGCGCAGTTCGTGATCAACGCGATGGCGCCGGCCGAAGTGCAATCCATCATCGTCGATGAGGACAAGCATTCGATGGACATCGCGGTGGCCGAGGACAAGCTGTCGCAGGCGATCGGCCGCGGCGGCCAGAACGTGCGCCTCGCCAGCAAGCTCACCGGCTGGGATCTCAAGGTGATGACGCAGGACCAGGTCGCCGCCAAGAGCGAGGCCGAGCAGGAAGCCGCGCGCAAGCTGTTCATGGACAAGCTCGAGGTCGATCAGGAAATCGCGAACATCCTGGTGCAGGAAGGTTTCTCGACCGTCGAGGAAATCGCCTACGTGCCGACCGGCGAACTGCTTGCGGTCGAAGGTTTCGACGAGGACATCGTCGAGGAGCTGCGTTCGCGCGCGAAGGACGCGTTGCTGACCGAGGCGCTGGCGGTCGAGGAGAACCTCGACGAGAACGCGCCGTCGGAAGAACTGCTGGCGCTGGAAGGCATGGACGAGGAAACCGCGTATGCGCTGGCGGAGCGGGGCATCGTCACGGCCGACGACCTGGCCGACCAGGCCGTGGACGACCTGATCGAAATCGAGGGCATGGACGAGGATCGTGCCGGTGCGTTGATCATGGCCGCGCGCGCGCCGATGCTGGCGCGGATGGAGCAGGAAGCGGGAAGCCCCTGATCCGAAGGGTTTCAATACTGTCGAAGCGCGTTTCAGTGCGCTGAGTGCGCATCGGACGCCGAAGACACGAGAGGTTGGACACGATGTCAGACATAACAATCAGGCAATTGGCGAACATGGTCGGCACGCCCGAGGACAAGCTTCTCGCGCAACTTGCCGAGGCCGGCATGCAATTCGAAGGGCCCGACCAGGTCATCAGCAATCGCGAGAAGACCAAGCTGCTTGATTTCCTGCGCCGCAACCACGGCAAGCAGGAATCCGCTGCCGTCGCCACGCCGAAGCAGATCACGCTGAAGCGCCGCAAGGTCAGCGAGATCACCGTGGCGGGCGGCCGTGGCGCCAGCGCCAAGACGGTCAACGTCGAGGTGCGCGCACGCCGTACCTACGTCAAGCGGGCCGCGATCGCGACCGGAAACGTGGTGGACAGCGAGCGCGAAGAGGCGCTGCGCAAGCTCGAGGTGTCGCGGGAGCAGCACGAGCGCGAGCTGGCCGAATTGGCGGAGCAGGATCGCCGCCGCAAGGAAGAGCAGCAGAAGCTCGAGGCCGCGGAGGCCGAGCGCAAGCGCACCGAGGAAGAACGCGCCAGGGCGGAAGCCGAGGCGACCGCGCGCGCGGCCGGGGAACCCGCGAACGGCGATGCCGCCGAACCGGCGTCCACGCACGTGCGCCGGCACGAGGCACCGAAGCCTCCCGCACGCGAGAACAAGGACGCGGCCGCGCACAAGGCCAAGCGCGCGCGCGGGTCGCACCGCATGCGTGACGACCAGGACGAGGGCCCCGCGCGTTACTCGGGTGGCGAACTGCATCTCACGGATGCGGAACGCGCGCGCCGTTCCACCCGCAAGCGCGCGAAGCCGCGCGTCGACCTGTCGGACATCACCGGCCAGCACGCCTTCTCCAAACCGGTCGCGCCGCAGATGCGCGAGATCCCGATCGGCGAAACCATCGTGGTTGCCGACCTTGCGCAGAAGATGGCGGTCAAGGGTTCGGAAGTGGTCAAGGCGTTGTTCAAGATGGGCACCATGGTGACCATCAACCAGGCCATCGACCACGACACCGCCGCGCTGGTGGTCGAGGAACTTGGCCACAAGGCCGTGGATGCGGCGGAGAAGACGGCCGAAACCGAACTCGCCGCGCACGCGGCCACCGATGCAGCCGAAGGCGAGAAGGCATCGCGTCCGCCGGTGGTGACCATCATGGGCCACGTCGACCACGGCAAGACGTCCCTGCTCGACACCATCCGCCGCACCAAGGTCGCGTCGGGTGAAGCGGGCGGCATCACCCAGCACATCGGTGCGTACCACGTGGAAACGCCCAAGGGCGTCATCACCTTCCTCGACACGCCCGGACATGCGGCGTTCACCTCGATGCGCGCGCGTGGCGCGCAGTCCACCGACATCGTGGTGCTGGTGGTCGCGGCCGACGACGGCGTGATGCCGCAAACCGTGGAAGCCATCCAGCACGCGCGCGCGGCCAGGGTGCCGCTGATCGTCGCGGTCAACAAGATGGACAAGCCGGAAGCCAATCCGGACAACGTCCGCCAGGGCCTGGCGCAACACGAAGTGATCCCCGAGGACTGGGGTGGCGACACCCAGTTCGTGCCGGTGTCCGCCAAGACTGGCGACGGCGTCGATGCATTGCTGGAAGCGATCGGCCTGCAGGCCGAAGTGATGGAGCTGAAGGCGGTCCCCGACGGGCGTGCCTCCGGCGTGGTGATCGAATCCAGCCTCGACAAGGGCCGCGGCCCGGTCGCGACGGTGCTGGTCCAGCAAGGCCTGCTGAAACGCGGTGACTACGTCGTGTGCGGCGTCGAGTACGGCCGCGTGCGCGCGCTGTTCGACGAAGCCGGCAAGCAGGTCGAGAGCGCGGGCCCGTCCATCCCGGTGCAGATGCTCGGTTTGTCCGGCGTGCCGGAAGCCGGCGACGAATTCGTGGTGGTCGCGGACGAGAAACTGGCGCGCAACGTGGTGTCCGAACGTGAAGCCCGGCGCCGCGAGAAGCGCCTGGTCACGCGTACCAACACACTCGAAGACGTGATGGCGATGATGGGCAAGGGCGAGGGTCAGCAGACGCTGAATATCCTCATCAAGGCCGACGTCCAGGGATCGGCCGAGGCTTTGCGCGAATCGCTGTCGGCGATCAGCAACGACCTGGTGAAGGTCAACGTGATCGCGTCCGGCGTGGGCGGCATCACCGAATCCGACGCGACGCTGGCTTCTGCATCGAAGGCGCTGGTGATCGGCTTCAACGTGCGCGCGGATGCATCGGCGCGCAAGGTCATCGAGCAGAACGGCGTGGACCTGCGCTACTTCTCGATCATCTACGACGTGATCGACCAGGTGAAGCAGGCGGCATCCGGCTTGATGGGCATGGAAGTGCGCGAGGAGATCGTCGGCACTGCCGAGGTCCGCGACGTTTTCCGTTCCTCCAAGTTCGGTGCCATCGCCGGCTGCATGGTCGTCGAAGGTTCGGTCAAGCGGCACAAGCCGATCCGCGTGCTGCGCGACGACGTGGTGATCTTCGAAGGCGAGCTGGAGTCGCTGCGCCACTTCAAGGAAAACGTGGACGAAGTAAAGAACGGCAGCGAGTGCGGCATCGGCGTCAAGCAGTACAACGACGTCAAGCCCGGCGACCGCATCGAGTGCTTCGAGCGCATCGAAGTGGCACGTACGCTGTAAGAGTCGGCGCAAAACCCGTAACGCCAGACAGTTCACTTTTATCGTCATTCCGGGGCCACCGCGATTGCATCGCGGTGGAACCCGGAACCCAGTGACTTTATTTCGGGTAACCAGACGGCACAAAGGCACTGGGTTCCGGATCGCCGCTACGCGGCGTCCGGAATGACGACGTAGTAAATTCGAAGTCATCGCCGAGCACTGCTCATGCCCCAACGCTCCTTCCATCGCACCGATCGCCTCAACGCCGAACTTCGCCGTGAAGTCGGCACGTTGGTGCATGCCGCGGTGCGCGACCACGGGTTGCCGCAGGCGAGCGTGGTGGACGTCGAGAGCAGCCGCGAACTCGATGTCGCGACCGTGTGGGTGACGGCCCTGCAGCCGGAACGCTCGGCCGAGGTCGTGAAGGCGTTGAAGGCACTCGCCAGGGAATTCCGCTACCAGCTCGCACACACGATGCGCATGCGCCGCGTGCCCGAACTGCGCTTCAAGTACGACGAATCGGTGGACACCGGAGAGCGGATCGAGCAGCTGCTGCGCGAGGATCGGGACTCGGGGCCGGGAACCGAGGACTCGTAAGCAACCGGAGCCAGATCACCCCCTTCGCTCGCGAAGGGGGTCGATGCGCAGCATCGGGGGATGTCTCGTTCCCGGCGAGAATCTGCTGCATTTCGGCAAAGGCGCATCCCCCTCGTTCCCCCTTCCTGCGGAAGGGGGAGGATAAAAGCGTGCTTTGATTGCTCTCATGCCCCAATCCGAGTCCCGCGCAGTCACGGGCATCCTCCTGCTCGACAAGCCTGCCGGCATTTCGTCCAACCGTGCGCTGCAGCAGGCCAAGCGGTTGTTCGGTGCCGCCAGGGCCGGACACACCGGCAGCCTCGATCCGCTGGCGACCGGGCTGTTGCCGGTCTGTTTCGGCGAGGCCACCAAGATCGCGGGTTACCTGCTGGGCGCGCGCAAGGCGTATGCCGCCGAATGCCGGCTGGGCATCACCACCGACACCTGCGACAGCGATGGCTCGGTGCTGGCGGAGCGGCCGCTGCCCGCACTGGACGACGCCGTCATCCGGCGCGAACTCGCAAAGCTGACCGGACGCATCACCCAGGTTCCGCCGGTGTACTCGGCGCTCAAACAGGGCGGCGTGCCGTTGTACAAACGCGCGCGCCGCGGCGAGGTGGTCGAGGCGCCACCGCGCGAGGTGGACGTTTTTCAGCTCGAATTGACGGCGCGCGAGGGCGACAGCTTGCGCCTGATGATCGAATGCGGATCAGGCACTTACGTCAGGAGTCTCGTGCGGGATCTGGGCGAGGCTCTGGGCTGCGGCGCGCATCTGACCGCGTTGCGCCGCCTGTGGGTGGACCCGTTCCGCGAGCCGCGCATGTTCACGCTGGAAGAGCTTTCCGGATTGCGTGAACAGGGTGAAGCAGCGCTGCACGCGTGCCTGTTGCCCGTCGACGCCGGCCTCGCGGATTGGCCCATCCTCGAACTGGATGAACGCGGTGCCGTCGATGTCGCACATGGCCGCAGGCTGCACGCGGGTGCGGAGCCGGGACGTTATCGCGCGCACGCACCATCCGGTGCCTTGCTTGCGATCGGCGATGTGGATGCCGCGGGAGTCTTCAGCGTGTTGCGCGGCTTCGTTGATGTTCTTCCCCCTTCGCGCGCGAAGGGCGGAGCGTAGCGAACGCGCGCGTAGCGCGAGAGGGGATGGCCTTTCACACATGCCGTCATCCCCCCGGCGCTGCGCGCCGACCCCCTTCCTTCGGAAGGGGGTGAATTCGTGACTTACAACAGCCGCATCAACTCGGGCCAGATCGGCAACTGTCGCACCCGAACCGTGGTGCCCGCGAAGATCGCGTTCGCGAGCGCGGGCGCGGCGGAGGGAAAACCCATGTCGAATGCACCGGCGGGATTTTCCTGCGACGGCACCAGGATCACCTGTACCGCGTGTGGCATTTGCGCCGTCGTCGCCAGCGGATAATCCTTGAACCCACGCTGGGCGACACCCCCGTTCTTGATCGTGACGCGTTGGCGAAGTGCCGTGGAAAATCCATCCAGCGTCGCGCCAACCAGTGCAGCGCGTGCGCCCAGCGGATTGACCACGCGGCCGAGGTCGGCGGCGCATACGACATTGTGGATCACGAGGCGCGCGCCTTCCATCGACATTTCCACCGCGTGGGCGACATAGCCGCCGAAGGTGAAGTGGCAGGCCAGGCCGAAACCGTGGCCGTGCGGGTGCGGTTTGCTCCAGCCGAGCGCATCGGCCGCGAGTTGCAGCACCCACGACAACCGGCCGGTGTCGAGCACCGGGCCGCCGTGGCCGCGGTAGGGAAGCTTGCGCGGTTCGCCAAGCAATGCGAGACGGAATTCCAACGCGTCCTGTTTCAGGCCGTGCGCGATTTCGTCGATGAAGCACTCGGTCGCGAATGCGTTCACCGCGTGCGAACTTGCGCGATAACTGCCGCGCGGCAGCGCCGAATCCAGCGCAAACCACGCGTATTGCAGGTTGTCGACAAGCCCCGCCGGGAGGTCGTCGGGATGCATCTCGGAAAGCCACCAGCGTGTGCGCGGTTCGCGCCCCGCCAGCCGCGACGTGCTGGCGATGTGATGCGTCCAGCCGGTCAGCTTGTTCCTGCGATCGGCGCAGGCCTCCAGCCTCTGCACGGAGAACGGCCGGAAGGTGTCCTGGGCGAACGCATCCGCGCGCGTCCACATCAGCTTGATGGGTTTGCCCGCGGCCTTGGCCAGCATCACGGCTTCGGCCACGTAATCCGCCTCGAGGAAACGGCCGAAGCCGCCGCCGGCGCGCGGCAACTTGATTTCGATCCTGTCGGGTGCCAGGCCGGTCAGCCGCTGCACGGCGTCGAACGTGGCGCGCGGGTTCTGCACGGGTGCGACGATCACCGCGCGCTGGCTGTCCACCTTCACCAGCGCATTCGGCGGTTCCAATTCCGCATGCGCAACGGTGGCGATCTGGTATTCGGCCTGGAAGCGGTGGCGTGCGTGCTTCGCGGTGTTGGCGAAATCGCCATCGGTTCGCACTGCCTTGCCGGGTTGGCCCTGCAGCGCGGTCGTCGCGGCTTGCGCCAGCGCATCGTCGCCCTCGGCTGCACGCGCGCCCGGTTTCCAGCGGATGTCGAGCTTGGCGATCCCCTGCAATGCGGTCCATGTGTCCCGCGCCAGCACCGCCACGCCCGCGGCCAGTTGCTGGGTGCCGAGTGGAAGCGCGGGATCGGGCGGCGGGATCGTCATCACCTTCTTGACGCCCTCCAGCCTGAGCGCGGCGGCGTCATCCACGTGCGCGAGCGTGCCGCCAGGATACGGACAGTGCGTGATCACCGCGACCAGCGCGTCACCGAGCCATTCGTCGATTGCAAAGTGCTGGTGGCCGGTGACGATGTCGCGGGCATCGACATCACCCGTGTCCTGCCCGATCAGGGTGTATTGCGAAGCCGGCTTGGGTGCAGGCGGGTTCGTCGCCGGTTTCAGTTTCGCCGCGGCTTCGGCGAGCTCGCCGTAACCGAGCTTGCGGCCATCGGCGGCGATCACCACGCCGCGCACTGCGCGCAGGCTGCCGGTGTTGACGCTCCAGCGTGCAGCCGCGGCGCGCAGCAACAGTTCGCGCGCGGCCGCGCCGACCGTGCGCAGGTCGTTCCACGCGGCGGGCACGCTGGTGCTGCCCGAAGCCATCTGGTGACCGTACGTCCAGTGCGGTTCGCCGCCGACATCGGTGACGCCGAGATCCAGGGGCGCCACCGCCACCTTGTTCCAGTCGGCGTCCAGTTCCTCGGCGATGATGCGCGCCTCGGCGGTGCGGATGCCCTGGCCGACTTCGGGATCGCGCGCGCCGATCACGGTGGTGCCGTCGGGCTCGATGCGCAGGTAAGGGTTCAGCACGATCAGGTTCTGGCCGAGCAGTTCGTCCGGCGTCCACGCGAGCGCGGGCAGGCCGACCACGAGCGCGCCGGTGGCGGTGCCGAATACCTTGAGGAAGCGCCGGCGGCTGGCGTCGTGCACTCGCGTCATTTCGGCTTGCCCTGCATGGCTGCGGCCGCCCGCTGGATCGCACGGCGGATGCGCGGATAGCTGCCGCAGCGGCACAGGTTGCCGATACCGTCGATGTCGGCGTCGGAGGGTTTCGGCCTGCGCGCCAGCAGATCGACGGCCGCCATGATCTGGCCGGATTGGCAGTAGCCGCACAGGATGGCGTCCTCGTCGATCCAGGCTTGCTGTACCGGATGCAGCGCTCCGTCCGGTTTGGCCAATCCCTCGATCGTGGTGATGTCCTTGTCGGCGAGGTCGGTCATCGCCAGCGCGCAGGCGCGTTTCAGTTTGCCGTCCACCAGTACGCTGCACGCGCCGCAGCTCCGGTCGTCGCAGCCGTACTTGCAGCCGGTCAGTCGCAACACTTCGCGCAAATACCACAGCAGGGGCAGGGCGGGATCGCCGGTGTGGCGGAAGCGCTTGCCGTTGATGGAAACATCGATCCCCTTGCGGATGGGCTCCGGGACGATCCTGGCGGGCGGGGTCTGGGGGGCTTGTGGCATCCGCCGATTGTATTCGCTCATCCCCGCGAACCGGCGTCGCCGCCCGTGCGCCTGGTGGAGGCGTTCAGCCCGCGTCAGCCACCGCACGGCGGTGCGTTCGTCGTGCCAGACGGCAGGACCGTGCGATTGCGTTTTGCAGGGACGCACGCAACACTTGCGGGTCTTGTCCGCGCAGCCGCGCGCCTTCCGCCATCCGTGCGTCCATGACCGCTTCCGCCGCTGCGCCGCTCGCTCCCGATGCGCCTTGGGTGGTGCTGAAGTTCGGCGGCACCAGCGTGGCGACCGCCGACCGTTGGCGGACGATCCGGCAGCTCGCCGCGGCGCGCCGTGCCGAAGGTGCACGCGTCGTCATCGTGGTGTCTGCGCTGGCCGGCGTCACCGATGCGTTGAAGGCGCTTGGCTCGTGCGCGCCGTCGGAGCGTGCAGCGGCGATCGCGAAACTGGTGGAACGGCATCGCGCGCTTGCCAGCGAGATGGGGCTGGTTGAAACCGCGGAGATGGACCGCCGGCTGGCGTCGTTGCGGGCGCTGGCGACCGAATCACAAAGCGCGCGTCGGGAAGATTATTCGTGGCACGCGGCGGTGCAGGCGCACGGGGAGTTGCTGTCGAGCGCCTTGGGCGCGGCTTTCATGAGCGCGAACGGCTTGCCGACGCAGTGGCTGGATGCGCGCGAAGCACTGCTGGCGCGCGAGGTTCCGTTCCTCAACGAACGCGCACGCGCATTGTCCGCGCAGGTGCAGGTCGAACCCGATCCCGGATTCGCCGCGGCCTTGGCCGCGCGCGGTGACGTGTTCATCACCCAGGGTTTCATCGCGCGCGATGGCGACGGGCATACGGTTCTGCTGGGGCGCGGCGGGTCGGACACCTCGGCTGCGCATTTCGGCGCGCTGCTGCGCGCGTCGCGCGTGGAAATCTGGACCGACGTGGCGGGCATGTTCACCGCCGACCCGCGCCAGGTCCCCGGCGCGCGCCTGCTGCAGCGGCTCGATTACGACGAGGCGCAGGAAATCGCGACCACCGGCGCCAAGGTGCTGCACGCGCGTTGCATTTCGCCGTGCCGGCGCGCGCGCGTGCCGTTGCTGATCAAGGACACACGGCACCCCGATTTCGAGGGCACGCTGATCGGGCCGCTGCCGCCCGAAGCCGCGCCCAGCATCAAGGCCATCAGTTCGCGGCGCGGCATCACGCTGGTGTCGATGGAAACCTCGGGCATGTGGCAGCAGGTGGGTTTTCTGGCCGACGTGTTCGCTGCGTTCAAGCAGCACGGCCTGTCGGTGGACCTGATCGGTTCGACCGAAACCAATGTCACCGTGTCGCTCGATCCCACCGAAAACCTGCTGGACTCCGACGTGGTCGCGGCGCTGGCGGCCGACCTCGCCAAGGTGTGCCGGGTGAAGGTGATCGCGCCCTGCGCGGCGGTCACGCTGGTCGGCCGCGGCATGCGCTCGATGCTGCATCGGCTGTCCGGCGTGCTGGCCGAATTCGGGCGCGAACGCGTGCACCTGATTTCGCAATCGTCCAACAACCTCAACCTGACCTTCGTGGTGGACGAGGCCATGCTGGACGGGTTGCTGCCGCGCCTGCACGAGTTGCTGGTTCGCGCCGGCGCACTGCGCACCGATGACTCGGCGTTGTTCGGGCCGAGTTGGCAGGAACTGTACGGCGAAGGCGCGAAGCGCGTGCGCGCGTCGTGGTGGCGGACGCAGCGGGCTACGCTGCTTGCACTCGCTGGAAATCTCCCCTCTCCCAAAGGGAGAGGGGAAGAATTGGCAACGCCACGTTACGTGTACCACTTGCCTTCCGTGCGCGCGCAGGCACGCGCGTTGCACGCACTGCAATCG
>DATFGL010000175.1:0-4371 GCA_035249465.1 Rhodanobacteraceae bacterium
GCGCGCCACGTCTCGGGCTTCATTGCCGTGACGAGTCGTGCAGCATGGGGAGTTCACCGCGGTATTTCAAGCGCGCGACGGTTGCGATTTTCGCACGAGGATGATTTCCATGCGTATCGGTGTTCCCTCCGAAACCAAGACCCTCGAGGGCCGCGTTGCCCTCGTTCCCGCTGCCTGCGCGGATCTGATCCGCCACGGCCATGAGGTTTACCTGCAGTCCGGCGCGGGCGAGAAGAGCGGCTTCGCCAACGAACGCTACACGAAAGTCGGCGTGAAGGTCGTCAAGGACGCCGCGGCTCTGTACGGCAAGGCGGAAATGATCGTCAAGGTGAAGGAGCCGATCGAAGGCGACCTCAAGCTTCTCGAGAAGCGCCATCTGTTGTTCTGCTATTTGCACCTTGCGCCCGATCCCAAATTGACCAAGGCGCTGCTGAAAATCGGCCTGACCGGCGTGGCATTCGAAAGCGTGCAGGAAACCGACGGCTCGCTGCCACTGCTGACGCCGATGTCGGTGGTGGCGGGCAAGTTGGCAACCCAGGTCGGCACCACGCTGCTGCACCAGCCGCATGGCGGCAAGGGCAAGCTTCTGGGCGGCTTGGCCGCGACCGAGCGCGGCAAGGTCGTGGTGCTGGGCGCAGGCGTGGCCGGCGGCAATGCGGCCAAGCTGGCGGCCCGCGGCGGCGTCAACGTGGTGGTGTTCGACAAGCGGCCGGACCGCCTGGCGCAGGCGCGCGGCTGGGGCGACAACGTCACCGCGCTGTACGCGTACGAATCGGCGGTGGCCGAGGAAGTCATGACCGCCGACCTGGTGGTTGGTGCCGTGCTGGTGCCGAGCGCCAGGGCGCCGCACGTGGTCACCAGGAAGATGGTGAAGTCGATGGAGAAGGGCAGCGTGCTGGTGGATATTTCCATCGACCAGGGCGGCTGCTTCGAAACGTCCAGGCCGACAACGTGGAAGGATCCGACCTATGTCGTCGACGGCGTCACGCATTTCTGCGTCACCAACATGCCGGGCGCCGTGCCGCAGACTTCGTCGCAGGCGATCTCGGCGGCGATCCTGCCGTACGTGACGCGCCTCGCGCAGAAGAACTGGCGCAAGGACGCGATCCTCGCCAGCGGCCTCAATGTCGATGGCGGTGAAATCGTGCATCCGGCGCTGAAAGGCATGAAACTCTGAGTGGGTACCAGTAACCCGACGTGATCGACGGCCGCCTCCGGGCGGCCGTCGTATTTATGGTTTGATGAAGGGTGGTTCCGTCCGCGAAAGATGATCAGACCCAGGCAACGCCTCTGCTTGGCCCTGTTCGACGCCGCGATCCGGAGACGGGCGAAACGCCGTTATAGTTTCATCCAGTTTATTCAGTTCGAACGGGGTTGCCACGCGTGGCGCGTGTCCGAGCACAGGCTGAAGCCAAATCCACCGGAATGAGCGAGCGCACGCGCAGGCTGTTGCGCGAGGCTGCCGCATTGCTGCTGTTTCCGCTCGCGGTGTACCTGTTCGCGTGCCTGGTCGGCTACAGCAAAACCGATCCAGGATGGTGGTATCGCGGCCCACCGGGACAACCGGTGCACAATTTCGGCGGTTCGGTAGGCGCCTACATCGGCGATCTGCTGTTCCACCTGTTCGGCGTGATCGCCTACGCATTCCCGCTGTTGCTGGTGGTGCTGGCGGTCGGCGTGCTGCGCGGCTGGTACCGGCGCGGCGAGGGCCAAAGCAAATGGGAACCGAGCCTGCGCCTGATCGGTTTCGTGGCGTTTTTCGTCGGCGGTTGCGGACTGGCGTGGCTGCATGCGTCGGATCCCGAATGCAACGACGTCATCGCTTCCGGCGGCCTGCTCGGCTGCGGCGCGGGCGGCATCCTGCAGCACGGATTCGGAGAGTTGGGCGCGTTGTTGCTGCTGTTTGCACTGGCGCTCATCGCCGTCACCTGGATCACGGGTTTGTCGTGGTTCCGCGTCATGGACTGGACCGGGCAGCAAGTGCTGGCGGCTGCGGCGTGGGTGCGTGGCAGGCTGAAGCGCGCGCCGGAAACGCTGGCTGCGCGCGCGGCGCGGGCCGAACGCGAAATTGCGCGCAAGGAAGACAGCGCGCGCCGGGCCAGGCGTGAGCCGGTGCGCATCGAGGCCGCGCCTGCGCCCATCGTGAAAAGCGAACGCGCCAAGCGTGAGACGCAGATTCCGCTGTTCACCGGTGCGGCGAGCGAGGGCGAACTGCCGCCGTTGTCATTGCTGCAAGAACCGCAGCCGCAATCGGGCAAGGGTTATTCCGAGGAAACCCTGGAGGTGTTGTCGCGCCAGGTCGAGATGAAGCTCAAGGACTTCCGGATCGACGCGCACGTGGTCAGCGCACACCCCGGTCCGGTGATCACGCGTTTCGAGCTGGAACCTGCGCCCGGCGTGCGCGGCAGCCAGATCTCGTCGTTGGACAAGGACATCGCGCGCGGCTTGTCGCTGGTCAGCGTGCGCGTGGTCGACGTGATTCCCGGCAAGAACGTGATCGGCCTGGAGATCCCGAACGCGCATCGCGAGATCGTTTACCTCTCCGAGATTTTCAGCTCGCGCGAATACGGCGATGCGCGTTCACCGTTGTCGCTGGCGCTCGGCAAGGATATCGGCGGGCGGCCGGTGGTGGTCGATCTGCAAAAGATGCCGCACCTGTTGGTGGCGGGCACCACGGGCTCAGGCAAATCCGTGGCGCTGAACGCGATGGTGTTGTCGTTGCTGTTCAAGGCGAAACCCGCCGACGTGCGCATGATCATGATCGACCCGAAGATGCTGGAGCTGTCGGTGTACGACCGCATCCCGCACTTGCTGGCGCCGGTCGTCACCGACATGAAGGAAGCCGCCAACGCTCTGCGCTGGTGCGTCGCCGAGATGGAGCGCCGCTACAAGCTGATGGCGGCGGTGGGTGTGCGCAACCTCGCCGGCTTCAACAAGAAGGTGCGCGATGCCGAAGCCGCGGGCCAGCCGTTGCCCGATCCGCTGTTCAAGGCCAATTCCGATGCGCCGGAAGACAAGGCGCAGCCGCTGCAGCCGCTGCCGTTCATCGTCGTGATCATCGACGAATTCGCCGACATGATGATGATCGTCGGCAAGAAGGTCGAGGAGCTGATCGCGCGCCTCGCGCAGAAGGCGCGCGCGGCAGGCGTGCATTTGATCCTCGCCACCCAGCGCCCGTCGGTGGACGTGATCACCGGCCTGATCAAGGCCAACATCCCGACCCGCATCGCGTTCCAGGTCTCATCGAAAATCGACTCGCGCACGATCCTCGACCAGTCAGGCGCAGAGACGCTGCTCGGCAACGGCGACATGCTGTACCTGCCGCCCGGCACCGCGACCCCGGAGCGCGTGCACGGTGCGTTCGTGGGCGACGACGACGTGCACAGGGTCGTCGAATGGCTGCGTACCCAGGGAGAACCGAGCTACATCGAAGGCGTGCTGGAGGAAGTGCAGACGCTCGGCGACGGCAAGGTCATCAATGAGTCCGGCCTTCCGGAAGAAGAAAGCTCCGGCGACGACAACGCGCTGTACGACAAGGCCGTGCAGATCGTCACCACCAGCCGGCGTGCGTCGATTTCGGGCGTGCAGCGGCACCTGCGCATCGGCTACAACCGCGCCGCGCGCCTGATCGAGCAGATGGAGCAGGAGGGCGTGGTGACACCGCCGCAGCACAACGGGCAGCGCGAGGTGCTGGCTCCACCACCCGTGCAATAACGCTGCATTCACGCGCCGCACGCACAATGCGCGTCATTCATTTGCGATCGATCCCTGATCGCGGCTTCGTTGAGGCGACGTTGATCGATGGGCGCCCACGAGTCTTTGACACCGGAATGGCCACCCATGGCCCGGGTTTTCACAATGGCAGCTTCGATTGGGCGGAAGGAATCAACGATGCGCAAATACATGCTGTGGGTCGTGCTTTCGATGCTGGCCGGCACCGCCTTCGCCGCCACCGGCGCGCGCGCGCGCCTGGACGCGTTCGCCAATGGCCTGCAATCCTTGCGCGGGAATTTCAGCCAGACGGTGTACGACGCCCATGGCAATATCACCGGCTCCAGTCATGGCACGCTGGCGCTCCAGGCGCCGCGCCTGTTCCGCTGGCAGGTTACCGGTCCGTACCAGCAGTTGATCGTTGCTGATGGCAAGAAGGTCTGGGTGTACGAGCCGGACCTGCAACAGGTGACGGTGCGCGACCAGGGCGCCGAGGAAGCACACAGTCCCTTGACCGTACTGACCGACCTCTCGCAGCTCGACACCGAGTTCAAGGCGACCGACGCGGGGGCGCGCGACGGCCTTGAATGGTTGCGGCTGGTTTCGCGCAGCAAGGATCCGCAATTCGAATACGCCGACATCGGATTCGACGCTTCCGGC
>DATFGL010000176.1:0-7246 GCA_035249465.1 Rhodanobacteraceae bacterium
CGCGCGATGGTCAGCCAGATCCTCGCATCCGAGCAGGGCAGGCAAAGCGCAGACGGCGCGGTCACGGCCTGGCTGCAACGCGACGATCCGCAGCTGCAATTCACCCGCGGCATGCTGGACGAAATCCGCGGCGTGGACGTCGACTACCCGATCGCCTCGGTGGCGCTGCGCCGCCTCGCGCAGATCGCGCAGTCGGGTTGAGGGTGCGTCCCTTTTCCTTCCCCTTTCCGGCGGAAAGGGGAAGAAGGCGCATATGGCAACGTCGCGCCACTTCCAATGGAAGGCGGCGAGACGAAGTCGCCGCGGATGGCCTGATTACAACTCGAACTGCTCGTCGAGAATCCGCTGCGCGAGGCTGCGTTCGGGGTCGAACAGCAGGGTGATCGCGCGTTCGCGTGCTTCGCGTATCTGGATGCCCGCAGCGTCGCGCACTTCCAGGAAATCGGCGGTGGCGCTGACCGGGCGGTGGCCCGGTTCGAGTGTGCGCAGGCCGACGCGCGTGGCGACCGGCAGAAGTGCGCCGCGCCAACGGCGCGGACGGAACGGGCTGATCGGCGTCAGCGCCAGCACGTTGGCATCCAGTGGCAGGATCGGCCCATGCGCGGACAGGTTGTAGGCGGTCGAGCCCGCCGGCGTCGCGACCAGCAGGCCGTCGCAGATCAGGTTGGGCAGTTTCACCTGGCCGTTCAAGGCCACTTCGATGTGCGCGGCCTGGTTGGTTTGCCGCAGCAGCGAAATCTCGTTGAACGCGAGCGCGGTGGCTTCGCTGCCGTCGCGTTGCGTGACGCGCATTTCGAGCGGGTGCAGCACGGCGGGATGCGCCGCGGCGATGCGCGTGGGCAGTTCGTCGGGCTGGTAGCGGTTCATCAGGAACCCGACGCGGCCGAGTTTCATGCCGTATACCGGCAAGCCATGGTCGAGTTGCGCGTGCAGCGTGCGCAGCATGAAACCATCGCCGCCCAGCGCGACGATGACGTCGGCGTCATCGGGCGATACCGCGCCGTAACGCTCCTGCAATGCGCCGCAGGCCGCGCGCGCCTTGTCCGACGCAGACGCGACGAAAGCCAGTCGTGGCGTGGCGGAAACGGGGCGTGGTGCGGTGGCCATTACGTCACATAGCGCATCTCGGCCGACGGCGGCGCGAGGAAGTTGCCCTGCGCGAAGTTGACGCCGGCCGAGAACAGCATCGGCATGCTGGTGGCTTCCTCGATCCACTCGACCATGGTGCGTTTGCCGGCGGCATGCGCCTGCGAGCACAATTCACGCACCTTCTGCTCGTTTTCGGAATGATGGGCGATGTCGTTGGTGAGCGCACGGTCGATCTTCAGGTAGTCGGCGTCGATATGCTTGAGCGTCTGGAACGAGTTGAGGCCGGAACCGAACTGCTCCAACTCGAAACCACCGCCGCCCTTGCGCCAGCGTTCGACGAATTCACGCGCGGGTTTCAGGCAGGTCATCACCTTGGCCTCGGGCACTTCGAACACCAGTTGCGAGGCTTTCACGCCAGCCGCCGAAAGTTTCGCATCCACCCAGTCCGCCAACGTTTCATCGTGCAGAGTGAGCGTCGAGAGCTTGACGAAAAGCGTGGCGGGTGCCGACTTTGCGGAGCGCTTGCCGAGCTCGTTGATGGCGCGTTCGATCACCCAGCGGTCGATCGCGAGCAGACGGTCGTTGCGCTCGGCGATGGGCATGAAGTGCGCGGGCAGCACTTCTTCGGTCGGGCCGCGCATCCGCAGCAGCACTTCGAAGAACTCGCCTTCCTCGCCCTGCAGGCTGACGATGGGCTGGTAATAGAGGACAAAACCGTTGTTCGCGAGCGCGGCGTCGATCAGCTCCAGCCACTGCTGTTCGCGTGCGGCCTCGGCCTTGTCGGCGGCGGCCGGATCGTGGATGTCGATGCGGTTGCCGCCTTGTCCGGAAGCGGCGCGCAGCGCGTCGTCGGCCTGCGACAGCAACACCTGCGACTTCGCGTTCTTCTCGCCCAGCAGGCTGCCGCCGATGCTGATGGTGAGGCTGGTGGATTTGCCGCTGGCCTCGATGATCGCGGCCTCGATGCTGCTGCGCAGCGACTCGGCGGTTTTCTGGACTTCCGCCTGCGGACAGTTGGACAGCAGGATGCCGAAAGCATGGTCGCCGATGCGCCCGGCGGTGTCGGTCGCGCGCAGGCGCTGCTTGATGGTGCCGGCCAGCTGGCGCAGCACGTCGTCGGCGCCGCTGATGCCGACGGTGTCGAGCACGTGCCGGTAGTTGTCCGGTTCCAGCAGCAACAGGGCCTGGTCGGTGGCGCCGCCGATCGCGCGCGCCACGGCTTCGTCGATGAGTTCGAGGAAGTGCGTGCGGTTGGAAAGCCCGGTGAGCGGATCCTGCGTCTTCAGGCGGCGCAGTTCCTCCTCGGCTTCGGGGCTGGATGCAGGCAGGCGGAACACGATCTGCTGGCAGGGTTCACCTTCGTACGTGGCGGGCGCGAATTCCATCACCGCATCGAAGCCGGTGCCGTCGGCGCGCTGTGCGGTGAGGTCAAGGCGCGGTGGCGGCTTCTCGCCGCGCGCAAGGCGTTTCAGCAGGTCCTTGAAGTCCGCGGTGTGCTGCGGCGCGACCAGGTCGAGGATGGTCAGCCCTTCCACATCCTCGAAACTCTCGAAGCCGAACATTTCGAGGTAGGCGTTGTTGGCGCGGACGTGCGTGCCTTCGTGAATGTAGGCGATCGGATCGCGCGAGGAATCCAGCAGGGAATCGCAACGGCGCTCCGACTCACGCAACGCGGCCTCCAGCTTGCGCACGTTGCGGCGCGTGTCCAGCGCGTCCAGTTCGCGCCGCACCACCGTCTGCAACTGATCGTGGCGATTGCGCAGGGCGATGCCGCGGATGCTGCCCTGGGTGAGGATCTCGGCGACCAGATCATCGGTAAGCCGGTCGGTGAGCGCCAGCAGCGCGACGTCCTTGCCGGTGGCGTCCAGTGCACGCGCGATCGTGTCCAGCGTGATTTCCCTGCACGCCGGATTCGCAAGCACCATGTCCGGCGTGAACGACTCCAGCGTCGCGGCCAGTTCTTCTTCGGTCGAAATGCGCTGCGGACGCAACGCGATGCCGCTGTTGCGCAGGACGCTGATGATCTGCTCGGCGTCCTCGGCCTGATCCTCGGCGATGATCAGTTTGGTAATAGGCTCAGGCAACATTGCGAACCCTGGACTGCACGAACCTCTCGCCTGCATCTCGCGCGGGGCGGTCCGGGCGGTGAATCCCCTCCGCCTTGGCGTGTGCCAATCTTGCGGAGGTCTCCGGGCGGGCCGTCAGGGTCGTGGTTTTCATGCACGCAGTTGTACCCGATCAGGGTTGGCGACGCCAGCAGCCGCATGTGGATCTGTTAGCGCCATGCCAGGTAAACCGCTGCGGAGCAGCCCTTCGGGCCAGGGCTGTTTGCCGCATGGCTGCATCATCGCTCGTCGAAGTATCGACATACATCGTCCTCATTCTTCCTTGCCCTGCAGTCAAGGGGCCAAGCCTGCCCCGGACTCGATCCGGGGGCGCGGCCGCGTGGCACGGCGTTGACTGACCCTAGACCGGGCGCTTGGCGTTTGCGCCGGGGAGTTCGCGGACCAGGCGCGGGACGAGGTACCCGGGCAGGCGGGCGCGCAGCGAGTCCACGAGTCCGCGCGCGCGCGCGTCGGGGACTTCGAAGTGCGAAGTACCGCGCACGCGATCGAGCTGATGCAGGTAGTAGGGCAGCACCCCGCAGGCGAACAGGCGCTCGGACAGCCGGGTCAGCGCATCGGCATCATCATTGACACCGCGCAACAGCACGGATTGATTGAGCAATGTAGCACCGGCTTCACGCAGGTGCGCGCAGGCCGCTTCCACGCTGGCGTCGAGTTCGTGCGGATGGTTGGCGTGCAGCACCACCACGCGCTGAAATGGCAGTCCGGACAGCCACACGCAAAAGGCATCGTCGATGCGCTCCGGCAGCACCACCGGCAGGCGCGAGTGGATGCGCAGTCGGATCACGTGTGGCGCGCCGTGCAGACCATCGGTCAGGTCCGTCAACTTTTGTGTCGAGAGCACCAGCGGGTCACCGCCCGACAGGATGACCTCGCGGATCGAGGTGTCCTTCGACAGGCAATCGATAGCTTCGCGCCAGACATGCGCGGCGGCCAGTTCTTCGGCATACGGAAAGTGCCGGCGGAAGCAATAGCGGCAGTTGACCGCGCAGGAACCCGCCGCGATCAGCAGCGCGCGGCCTTCATACTTGTGCAGCACGCCATGCGCCGCAACGGCGTCGAGGTCGCCGACGGCGTCGTCGGTGAAGCCGGGTGCGTCGTCGAGTTCGGCCAGTTGCGGCAGGACCTGCAGCAGCAGGGGGTCGCGCGGGTCGCCATGGCGCATGCGTGCGACAAAACCGCGTGGCACCTTCATTGCAAAGCCTGCATCGGCGACCGGCAGTCTGGAGGCAAGCTGTGGCAGGCCCACCAGTGCCAGCAATTCGCCCGGGTCGGTCACGGCGTCGCGCAGCGACTGGCGCCAATCGGATAGGGTTTCCCGCTGCGTGGATGGCTCGTTTGCAGTTATCATGGGCGGCCTTGCCGGTGTCTTGTTCCGGCGAACCGTCCATTTTAGGTCAACGCCGGGCCTTGCGCTGCTGGCGGCGACCCGTATCCACGGAGCATGCAACATGGCCAGCTACGGTCTGAACGACGTCAAGAACGGTTTGAAGATCATCGTCGACGGCGATCCCTACGTGATCGTCGGCGCGGACTTCATCAAACCGGGCAAGGGCCAGGCGTTCACACGCATCAAGATCCGCAACCTCAAGAACGGCCGCACCACGGAAAAGACCATGAAGGCCACCGACTCGGTCGAGGGTGCCGACGTGGTGGATACCGACATGCAGTACCTCTACAACGACGGCGAGTTCTGGCACTTCATGGACCCGGCCAGCTACGAGCAACATACCGCGGACAAGAATGCCGTGGGTGACGCCGCGCAGTGGCTGAAGGGCGAGGAGGAATGCATCGTCACGTTCTGGAACGGCATTCCGCTGTCGGTCGCGCCGCCGAATTTCGTGGAACTGAAGATCGCCGAAACCGATCCTGGCGTGCGCGGTGACACCTCGGGCGGCGGCGGCAAGCCTGCCAAGCTCGAAACCGGCGCGACCGTGCGCGTGCCGCTGTTCGTGAACCAGGATGAGGTGATTCGTGTGGATACCCGCACCGGCGAGTACGTCAACCGCGTGAAGTGATTGATTCGCAGCAAATCCGCGTAGCGGATTGCGTGGTGAATCAATCACCCCGGCGCAGGCCGGGGTCCAGTTTGAGATGCTCGCAGCAAATCCGCGCAGCGGATTGCGTGGTGAATCAATCACCCCGGCGCAGGCCGGGGCCCATCCATAATGCATAAATGGATTTCGGCCTGCGCCGGACTGCGGAGGCTGGACGCTGAAGCGAACATCGGCGTAGCCGATGGCCCGTAGGGCAGGCCGCCGGATGCGGTCTGTAATGACGAGCAAAGCAATCCGCCATGAGCGAAACCTCGAATTCGCTGCAACGACCCATCGACCTCCTCATCTCCGCCCGCTGGGTCGTGCCGGTCGAACCCGATCGCGTGGTGCTGGAAGACCACGTGGTTGCGGTTGACGATGGCGCGATCGTCGAAGTGCTGCCGGCACCCGACGCCGCGCTGAAATATGCGCCGCGGGAGCGCGTGGATCTAGCCGAACACGCGCTGATCCCGGGCTTCGTCAACGCGCACACGCACAATCCGATGACGCTGCTGCGCGGGCTGGCGGACGACCTGCCGTTGATGCAGTGGCTGCAGGAACACATCTGGCCGGTCGAGGCCAAGGCGATCGGCCCGGAATTCGTGCGTGACGGCGTGGAACTCGCGATCGCGGAGATGCTGCGCGGCGGAACGACTTGCTGCAGCGAGAATTATTTCTTCCCAGACGCGCAGGCGCAGGTTTACAAGGCGCACGGGTTCCGCGCGATGGTCGGCCTGCCGATCATCGAGTTTCCGAGCGCGTGGGCCAAGGGTCGCGACGAATACTTCGAGCGTGCGCTGACGGTGCACGACCATTGGCGCGGCGATGCCCTGATCGGCACGACCTTTGCGCCGCACGCCCCTTACACTGTCGCCGATGCATCCTTCGAGCGCATCCGCACGCTTTCCGACCAGCTCGACCTGCCGGTACACCTGCACCTGATGGAAACCGCGCGGGAGGTCGAGGACAGCAAGCGCGAGCACGGCCTGCGCCCCATGCAGCGCCTGCAAAAACTCGGCCTGGTCAACGATCGCCTGATTGCGGTGCACATGACCCAGGTGAGCGATGCCGAAATCGCGACGTGCGCCGAGGCCGGCGTCTCGGTGGTGCATTGTCCCGAATCCAACTTGAAGCTGGCTTCGGGTTTCTGTCCCGCGGAAAAGTTGCGCCGCGGCGGCGTCAACGTGGCGCTCGGCACCGACGGATGCGCGTCCAACAACGATCTCGACATGTTCGGTGAGCTGCGCACCGCCGCATTGCTGGCCAAGGGAGTCGCGTCCGATGCCGCCGCGTTCGACGATGCGTTCGCCCTGCGTGCCGCCACGTTGAATGGCGCGAAAGCGCTGCAGCTCGATGCGGAGATCGGTTCGATCGAAGCCGGCAAGCGCGCCGACCTGGTCGCGGTGAAGATGGACGAGGTGGAGACGCAGCCGCTTTACAATGTGATTTCGCACCTGGCGTACGCGGTGTCGCGCCGGCAGGTCAGCGACGTGTGGATCGACGGTGCGCGCAAACTCGCGGATGGCGCGCTGGTCGACTTCGATCTCGCAGGCGTGCTGGAAAACGCCCGCCGCTGGCGCGAGCGGATCCAGGCCACCCGCAGCGTCGGATGAATGAAATGATGGAAACAAACCACAATGCCGACCCGGAAGAACTGGCACGCTTCGGCAAGCTGGCCAGCCGTTGGTGGGATCCCGACGGCGAATCGCGGCCGCTGCACGACCTGAACCCGGTACGGCTTGGCTTCGTGGCCGCGCGTGTGACCTTGCGCGGCGCACGCGTGGCAGACGTCGGCTGCGGCGGCGGCCTGCTCAGCGAGGCGCTGGCGAAAGCGGGCGCGAGCGTCACCGCGATCGACCTGGCTCCGGAAGTCATCGAGGTGGCGAAGCTGCACCTGCACGAAACCAACACCGGGTCGCCGCTGCCGCTCGCGGTCGATTACCGGCTGTGTTCGTCGCGTGATCTGGCGGCCGGCGAACCCGCCGCATTCGACGC
>DATFGL010000177.1:0-3167 GCA_035249465.1 Rhodanobacteraceae bacterium
CCGCATGCTGCTGCTGCGCGACGTCAGGCCGATCCCGTTCGCCGGCCACGACACTTATCCCGCGCTGGTGGTACGCGAAGCCGTGCGGCAGCTGTTCCAGCGCGGCGATTTGGTCGAAGGCGACCGCGTGCTGCTGACCCATGGCGACCACACCGGCAGGGGCGGCGGCACCAATACGCTGAAACTGCTCAGCGTGGGACCGGATGGGATTGCGGAGAGCCTGAGGGATTTATGAACCAGCCAATTTCTTCGACCACTCCCTCCGGAACGAAGGGCGGAGCGAAGCGGACGCGCGCGCAGCGTGCAGCGCGCCAGCGGGGGGATGCATGGCATTCGATTTGTTTCGCGCTGATGTTCGTTGCGACTACGGTCAGCGCCGCCGTCGGCCCCAACATCCAGGCCGTCCAGCCCGACCACCTGACCGACTACTGGGTGATGACCAACACGTCGCTGAACGTGGACGTGCCCAACAGCGGCGTGAACCTCAGCAAGCCGACCTGCTCGGCGGTCACCTACATGATCGGCTCGGATGGCGTGACCCGCGACATCGTGGTGCGGAATACCATTCCGGCAGGCGACCTGAAGACGGTCGCAGCCAGCGCGGTCAAGGACATGCACTACGTTCCGGGCGTGAACAACGCCGCGCGTTCGCCGGTGTTCACCTATATCGTCATTCCGTTCAACCTGCCGGCCGACCCGGCCGAGCGCAAGAAGATCACCGATGCCTGCGTGCTGAAGGATTTTCCGAACGGCTATCGGTAACAGGGGCCTCTCTTCCGGGCACGTGTTCAGAAACCGCAAGTAACCATCCCTGGTGCGACCGCCGGTGCGGCCATCCATGGCCGCCCGCTACTCGCGCCATCCATGGCGCTCGCCCTTCGGGCCGCCTTCGGCGTTCGGGCGCGCTCCTGCGCGCCTCGTCGAAGCGGCGCGCGATGCCCCCGGCATCGCGCAAACGCCGACTTCTCACCCTATACTTGGCGGTCCACCGACACCAGCGGAACACCGTCATGAGCATCGACCAAATGGAAGCCGTCGCGCAGGCCATGGTTGCGCCCGGCAAGGGCATCATCGCGATCGACGAATCCTCGGGCACCATCAGGAAGCGCTTCGACGCGGTCGGCGTCCCGGACTCGGAAGAAAACCGCCGCGCCTACCGCGAAATGCTGTTGACGGCGCCCGGTCTTTCCCAGCACATTTCCGGCGCGATCCTGTACGACGAAACCATCCGGCAGTCCACCAGGGCGGGCGTGCCGTTCACCAAGGTCATGAAGGACGCCGGCATCATCCCCGGCATCAAGGTCGACCTCGGCGCCAAGCCATTGGCCGGCTTTCCGGGCGAACTGGTCACCGAAGGCCTCGACGGCCTGCGCGAGCGGCTTGCCGAATACGTGAAGCTGGGCGCGGAGTTCGCCAAGTGGCGCGCGGTGATCACGATCGGCGACGACATGCCGAGCTCGACGTGCATCGACGCCAACACCCACGCGCTGGCGCGCTATGCCGCGCTGTGCCAGGAGGCCGGCATCGTGCCGATGGTCGAGCCCGAAGTGCTGATGGATGGCGACCACGACATCGAAACCTGCTACGAAGTCACCGAAGCCACGCTGCGCTCGCTGTTCTCGTCGCTGTACGAACACAACGTGATGCTGGAAGGCACGATCCTGAAGGCCAGCATGGTGGTATCCGGCAAGGAGTGCCCCGAACAGGCCGACATCGAAGAGGTCGCGGAATCGACCATCCTGTGCCTGAAATCCGCGGTGCCGGCCGTGCTGCCGGGCATCGTGTTCCTGTCCGGCGGACAGAGCGACGAGAATGCCACCGCACACTTGAACGCCATGAACCGCCTCGGGCCGCACCCGTGGCCACTGTCGTTTTCGTACGGCCGCGCCATGCAGCAGGCCGCGCTGCACCTGTGGGCCCAGGATCTGACCGGCAACTTCGCCGCCGCACAGAAGATCGTGGTCGAGCGCGCGCGCGACAACGGCTTGGCTGCGTTGGGGCAGTGGAAGAAGGCGGCGTAAAACCGCAACCCCAAATGCGGTAGGGCGGGAGGAGCGCAGCGCATCCCGCCGTGTCCTGACGCAACAATGGCGGGTTGTCACCCGCCCTACGCGACATGAAGTGACAGTCACACGGAAGGACGGCAGGAGCGAAGCACGTCCCGCCTGTCGATACATCAACGGCGGGTTGTCACCCGCCCTACACAAAAACCGCCGGCACCAGCCGGCGGTTTTGTTTTGCTCGTTGCATTCATCGACAATTCTTTCTATCTTGATGGAAAGATATAAGGATGCGACAACCGATGATTCCGGTTTCCCTCGAATTCTTTCCGCCCAAGACGGACGAGCAGCGTGCGCAACTGGAGCGCGCGCTGCCGAAGCTGAAGGCGCTGGCGCCGGAGTTCGTCAGCGTGACGTTCGGTGCGGGCGGTTCGACGCTCACCCACACGCCACGCACGGTGCGGCATCTGCGCGAAACCCACGCCTTCGAAGTGGCGCCGCACGTGTCCTGCATGGGCGGTTCGCGCGAAGAAATCGGCGCCCTGCTCGCCGACTACCGCAAACTTGGTTGCAAGCGCATCGTCGCACTGCGTGGCGACCTGCCCTCCGGCATGGCTTCGCCAGGCGATTTTCGCTACGCCTCCGACCTGGTGGATTTCATCCGCCGCGAACATGACGGGTACTTCCACATCGAGGTCGCGTGCTATCCCGAGTGCCACCCGCAGTCCGACCACGCGCAGGCCGACCTCAAGCATTTCAAGGCCAAGGTCGAGGCCGGCGCCAACGGTGCGATCACCCAATACTTCTTCAATGCCGATGCGTATTTCCGTTTCGTGGACGACGCGTGCGCAGCAGGGGTCACGATTCCGATCGTGCCGGGCGTGATGCCGATCACGAACTTCGCGCAACTGCGACGCTTCTCGGAAATGTGCGGCGCGGAGATTCCGCGCTGGATCGGCAAACGCATGATCGCTTACGGCGACGATGCCGACGCGGTGCGCCAATTCGGTGCCGACGTGGTCGCGGCCATGTGCCGACGGCTGCTGGATGGCGGCGCACCGGGCTTGCACGTTTACACGCTCAATCGCGCACGCGCTACGACGGCAGTGCTCCAACGTCTTGATGCGCAGCAAACCTCCGAACACGCGGATTAGGGCCTGTCTACCG
>DATFGL010000178.1:0-11367 GCA_035249465.1 Rhodanobacteraceae bacterium
GGTCACCGCGCAGAAGAAGTAGTAGAATGTGTAGTGCTTCGTGCCCAGCAAATGCTCGATCGGGCCGCCGAACATCCACAACGCGAACATGTTGAAGAGGATATGCGTCCAGCCGCCGTGCAGGAACGCGTAGGTGATGACCTGCCAGAAGTGGAAGCCGACCAGCACCGCGCCACCCGCTCCACTCAACATCGGGTGGGCGGGCCCGACGGGCCACAACGCGCCGTAGGCGATCATCAGCGGCTGCAGCGAGGGCACCTGTTCCAGCAGGAAGACCACCACGTTGGCGATCAGCAATGCACGCGTGACGGGAGGCAGGTCGTAGAGCATGGGCGTCCTGGAAAGGTTGGATGCCCAAGGGTACCGGCTCAAACGATCGGCGTCAGGTCATCGGAGCACCTGGTAGTGCGTCGAATCAACTTGCGTTCGTCCTTCGACTCCGTTCGCTACGCCCACTCCGCTCAACGCGAACGGACTTGCTTTCACATCAAGCAGCCACCTTATAGACGCTTGAGAAAAACGGCTTGCCGCTTTTTCTCGACGTAGCCTTCGCGCAAGTAGAAACGGTGCGCGCGTTCGCGCAGGACGTTGGAACGCACGCGCATGCTCGCGAAGCCCTGCTCCAGCGCCCAGGCTTCGGCGGCCGCCAGCAAGGCACTGCCGACGCGCTGCCCGCGTGCCGTTTCGGATACGACCAAGGCGGCGAGTTCGGCGAACGGCTCAGCGATCAGCAGGCGGCGCGGTTCAATGTGCGCGAACCCTCCCAGCCCGCCTTGCGGACCGACCGCCACCAGCATCACACCCGCATGGCGCGACGTCACGCCCTCCAGCCGGCGCAAAACGGTCGCCGCATCCGCGGGATAACCCAACTGGCCGGAGAGCTTCCCCAGCTCATCGGCATCGGCGCGCGTCGCCACACGAATCGTCGTCACCCTCATGCCTCGAAGCGGTCAGCGAGCAGGTTGGTTGTGTCTCATCAGGTCAGACCCTGCGCACTCGCCTTCGCGTGTGCCGCGACCACGCCCGCGACCACCTGCGAAACTTTCTTGCCGGTGGGGATGTGCAGGAATTCGTTCGGCCCGTGCGCGTTGGAATGCGGACCCAGCACGCCCGTGATCAGGAACTGCGCCTTCGGGAATTTCTCGCCCAGCATGCCCATGAACGGAATGCTTCCGCCCTCGCCCATGTACGCGGCCGGCGCGCCGAATGCATCCTGCGACGCCTGCGACACTGCGCCGTCGAGCCAGCCGGACAGTTTCGGCGCATTCCAGCCGCTGCCATCCTTTTCGAGCTTGAACGTGACCTTCGCGCCATACGGAGGGTCTTTTTCCAGCAGGCGCTTCACGAAATCGCCGGCCTTGCTGCCATTCGCCGTCGGCGGGACGCGCAGGCTGAGCTTCAGCGACGTGAGCGGCCGCAGCACGTTGCCCGCGCTCTCCAGCGCCGGCAGCCCGGCCGCGCCGGTGATCGCGAGTTGCGGGCGCCAAGTGCGGTTGAGGATCAGCTCGACGCGATCCTTGTTGACCGGCCGCATGCCGTCCTTCCACGGAAACTTGTCGTACACCTCGTCGCCGAGAATCTCCGCGCACTGCCTGGCCTGTTCGACGCGCTCGGCCGGCACCTCAACGTAGAGTTCCCTCGGCACGATCGTGCCGGTGGCCGGGTCTTCCAGCCGCGACAACAGGTCGCGAATGATGCGGAAGCTGTCGGGCACCACGCCCGACGCATCGCCCGAATGCACGCCCTCGGACAGCACTTCGACGGTCAGCTCGCCGCCGGTCATGCCGCGCAGCGAAGTGGTCAGCCACAACTGGTCGTAATTGGCGCAGCCGGAATCCAGACACACCACCAGCGAAGGCTGGCCGATCCGCGGCGCGAGGTGGTCGACGTAATACGGCAGATCGTAGCTGCCCGACTCTTCGCACGCTTCGATCATCACCACGCAACGCGCATGCGGTGCACCCTGCTCGTGCAACGCGAGCAGCGCCGACAGTGAACCGAAAATCGCGTAACCGTCATCGGCGCCGCCGCGGCCATACAGCCGGTCGCCCTTCAGCACCGGTGTCCACGGGCCCAGGCCTTCGCTCCAGCCGGTCATTTCCGGTTGCTTGTCCAGATGTCCGTATAGCAGCACGCAGTCATCGGCGCGCGCTTCATTGCCCGAGGCCGGCACGTCGATGAAGATCAGCGGCGTGCGATCCGGCAGGCGCACCACTTCGAGTGCCGCGCCCGGCAGCGACTCCAGCTTTGCGCGCGCCCACTTCTCCATCAAGGCGACCGCGGCATCCATGTGACCGTGCGTCGCCCAGTCCTTGTCGAACATCGGCGACTTGTTGGGAATCCTGATGTACTCGGTGATGCGGGGCACCACTTCGTCGTCCCAGATCCTCCCGATGAAGGCACGGGCCTTGCTGGCATCCATGGACAAGCTCCTGCGAACGGGCAATAGCCCAGTGTAACAGCCACCCCATCGGACGATCCCCACACGCGCCGCCCGAATCGTCCGACATGCGTCTGACCCGCTGCCCGACTGTGGCGACGGTGTGGCCGCGGCATGCTGTTTCCACGCGCCGCATCGCCGGCGCGATCCATCCAAAAGGGAGAACCGACATGTTCAAGCAATCACTCTGCGCACTCGCACTCTGCTTCGCCATGGCGCTGCCGGCATTCGCCGCGACGCCGGTCAACGTCAACAAGGCGGATGCGCAAACCATCGCCACCTCACTCGACGGCATCGGCATCAGCAAAGCCCAGGCCATCGTCGCCTACCGCGACGCGCACGGTCCGTTCAAGAGCGTCGATGAAGTCGGCAACGTCAAGGGCGTGGGCGCAAAGACGCTCGAGCGCAACCGCGATGCGATCCGCCTCGACGGCAGCGCGTCCGCCGCGAAGACTGCCTCCAAGCCCGCGCGGAAGTCGCACAAACACTGACGTTTCACGGCCCCGGTGCCGCGGACCCCGATCCCCGGCACCGGCAGCCGCAGGGCGGCGACACGCACTACACTGGCGCGCCTCCACCGTCTGCACGACCACCGTGATCCTGACCCGCTACCGCATCGCCCCGTCCACCATTCCAGGCGCAGGCAAGGGCCTGTTCCTGGAAGAACCGATGCGGCACGGGTGCATTGCGGTCGCACCGGACCGGATCGACCAGACCTGGTCGTTCGCCGAAATCCTGTCCGACCCGGAGCGCGCCGCGCAATTGCACACGTCGGTGCGCTGGTTCGAGGACCGCTACACCCTTTCGCCCGACTGGCCCGACGAGTGCTACGTCAACCACAGCTTCGAACCCAACGGTCTGTGGTTGCTCGGTTTCATCTTCGCAGCGCGCGACCTGGATGCAGGCGAAGAACTGACCGTGGACTACCGCCACCTGCTTGCACCGGGGCAGGAGGAGGAATTCCGTGATGCGCATACGGGACGACCGATCGTCGGCTACACGTGGAACGAAAGCCTGGGCTCGGGCCTCGATGCGTTGCGCAAGCTGATCGACTGAAGCGGGAGCGGCTGCTCGCTATCATCGCGCGATGCCTTCCGTGCAAGCCATCCCACGCGGCGTCCAGCGCGACGAACCCTGGACCAACGGCGCCGGCGTCACCACGGTCATCCTGCGCGAACCCGACGCCGCGGACTGGCGGATTCGCGTGAGCGTGGCGATGGTGGAACGGGAAGGGCCGTTTTCCGAACTTCCCGGCACACGCCGCACGCTGGTGCCGCTGGATGCGCCGATGACGTTGCGCTTCCCTGGAGGCCATGAACTCACGGGTGCGCGTTTCCGTGCACTGCAATTCGACGGATCGCCCGCACCGACCGGCCTGCTGCCGGAAGGCGCCACCCGCGACTTCAATCTAATGCTGCGCGGCAAGGCGCGTGGCGACGCGCTTCCACGCACACTGGCCGATGCGATGTTCCTGCCAGGCGAACCGGGCGTGCGCTGGCTGGTCTATCTTGATTCCGGTCACGCCACCCTGCGCATCGGCAGCGCCGGCAACCACGTGGCATTGAACCCGCACGATGCCGCGCTGGTCATGCCCGACGGCAGGCAGGAACGGACGCTGATCGACGGCGCCGGCGAAATCGTGCTGGTCAAGCTGTACGATTGATATCCTTTCCACTCCATCGGTGCGGGGCGCGGACATGCGGATGCTGGTAGTCGAAGACGATGCCGCCATCGCGAATGCGGTCTGCGCGTCGCTGGAACGCGCGGGCCACGCGGTGGACCACCTCGCCAACGGCAAGGCCGCGATTGCCGCCCTGCAGGAACACGCCTTCGCGCTGGTGGTGCTGGATCTCGGCCTGCCCGGCGAGGAAGGCGGCCAGGTACTGCGCCGCCTGCGCGCCGCCCACGACGGCGTACCGGTGCTGGTGATCACGGCGCGCGACGAAGTGGACCTGCGCGTGCGCACCCTCGACCTCGGCGCCGACGATTACCTGGTGAAACCCTTCAGCCTTGCCGAGTTCGACGCGCGGGTGCGCGCGCTGCTGCGCCGCCAGAGCAATCGGGGCGTGCCCATCCTGCAACTCGGGCAGCTGTCCATCGACCTGGCCGGGCGGCGGGTGACGATCGGCAATCACGCGCTGGACCTCACGGCGCGCGAATTCGCCTTGCTCGAAGTGCTGGCGTCCCGCCACAACCGCGTCACCTCGCGCGAGCACGTGATCGAAGCGCTGTGCACGTGGAACGACGCGCTCACCGACAACGGGCTGGACATTGCGGTGCACCGCCTGCGCCGCAAACTCGAAGACACCGGCGTTCACCTGCGCACGGTGCGCGGTCTCGGCTACCTGCTCGAGGCCGACGATGATCCGTAATCCGAGCCTGCGCCGCCGCCTGCTGCTGTTCGTTTCGATACCGCTGCTGGCGGTACTCGTGTGCGGCGGCATCATCAATTACGTGATCGGCCTGCACTACGCCAACAAGGTGTACGACCGTTGGCTGCTGGACAGCGCGCAGGCGATCGGCGATCTGGTCAACAGCGACGCCGGCCGCAACGAACTGAGCGACCAGGCGCGCATCCTGTTGCAGTTCTCGGTCAAGGAACGCAACGAGTTCGCCGTGCGCAGCCTGCGCTACGGCGTGCTGGCCGGCAACGACGACCTGCCCCAGCCCAGTCCGAAGACCAGTCATGGCGGTCCGGTCTTCACCAATTTCCTCGATCGCGGCCTGCCCATGCGCATGGCGTCGGTGTTCCTCACCAACAAGGCCGACCCCGGTGACGTGCTGGTCATCTCGACGGCTGAAACCATCAACAAGCGGCGCGCGCTCGCACGCGAATTGCTGGTGTCCACCGTACCCATCGAACTGCTGTTGATCGGCGTCGCGATGGCACTGGTGTGGCTGGGCATCAACCGCGGCCTGCGCGTGCTCGATCCGCTGGCCCACGAAATCCGGATGCGCGAGGCGGGTGATCTTTCGCCCCTGCGCACCATCGACGCACCGCTGGAGGTGCAACCGCTGGTCGCCACCATCGACGCGCTGCTGGGACGGCTCGACCGCATGCTGCGCCAGCAGCAGCGTTTCATCGCGGATGCCGCGCACCAGCTGCGCACGCCGCTGGCCGGACTGCGCCTGCAGGCGGAACGCGCTCTTGCCGATCCCCGCCCCGAAACGGTGCGCGAAGCACTCGCGCACGTCGAGCGGCTGTCCGCCGGCACCGCGCGCGCGGCCGGGCAGCTGCTGGCTCTGGCGCGCGCGCAGGCACCCGATGAATCGCTCGGAGCCGCCGCGCCGCTGGACATGGCAAAGCTGGTGCGCGAGGAAGTCGCGGCAAGGGTGCCCGGCACGCTGGCCAAGGGCATCGACCTCGGCTACCACGGGCCGGAGCATGACATCAGCGTCGTCGGCGATGCCGTGCTGTTGCGCGAACTGCTCGGCAACCTGATCGACAACGCATCACGTTACGGCGCACGCAACGGCGCAGTCATCACGGTCGAGCTGCAGCCGTCGGCAAACGGCGGCTGCACGATGGCCGTACAGGACAACGGGCCCGGCGTCGCACCGGAGCTGATCCCGCGCCTGGGCGAACGGTTTTTCCGCGCTGTGGGCAATGGCCACGAGGGCACCGGCCTGGGCCTCGCGATCGTGCGCGAGATTGCCGAACGCCACGGCGCGGAACTCTCGATCAGCAACCACAACGATCCGCACGGACTGCGCGTGGAAATCAGGTTTCTGCCGCTCACATCCGTGTGATCTCGCGTCAACGATCGTCGCGCGTAAAGATCACGCCGTCCTCGACACGCACCGGAAAGGCCGCGACCGGCTCCGTTGCCGGCGCCAGCGTCGCCTCGCCCGTGCGCACGTCGAACCGCGCGCCATGCCGCGGGCACTCGACTTCGAACCCGCAAACCTCGCCTCCAGCCAGCTCGCCGCCGTCGTGCGTGCACACGTCTTCGATCGCGTACAGATTACCTTCCAGGTTGTACACGGCAATCGCGGTGTCATCGTCCCACACGACCTTGAATTCGCCCGGCAGCAATTCGTGCTCTGCGCAGACTTTCACCCACTCATCCGTCATGTCCCGCTCCGCCATTCCAGCGCAAACCGGAATTCATTTCCGCCCGTTGCAGCGCTTCCGCATCGGCTTCGCTCGCCGCTGAGGCGAGCGAAACCGCCTTTGAGTGAGACGCGCGAAAAAGACAGGAACGTCGCACACAAACTCACAATGATTTGACGAGCCATTCGAAGCGCAAGTCATCCCTCTTCGGGATGCCGAAGCGCGGATCGCCGTAGGGAAACGGCTTGTATTCGCCCGTGCGCCGATAGCCGCGCCGCTCGTACCACGCGATCAGTTCGTTGCGTACGTCGATCACGCTCATGCGCATCGCGCGGGCTTTCCATTCGTCGCGCGCCACGCGTTCGCCCTCGGCAAGCAGTGCACGGCCGGTACCGTTGCCCTGCGCTTCGGGGCGCACCGAGAACATTCCGAAATAGGCATCGCCGGCGTGCTCGTCCGACAGTCTTTCGACCACGCAGGCCGCCAACAACTGCCCATCACGCTCCGCCAGCAGCAACCGGACCCGCGGGTTCCCGATCAACGCCGCGACTTCCGCGGAGTCGGTGCGCTGGCCATCGAGCAGGTCGGCCTCGGTGGTCCACCCCACGCGACTGGCATCACCACGATAGGCCGACTGCGTCAGCGACACCACGGCCGAAACGTCCAGCACTGTCGCGACGCGAAAGCACAACCGCGATTCCCGATTCTCCATTCCCGGTTCCCGTTCTATACAAGCAGTTTCCGCACACGGCCGATCGCCGCGACGAACGCATCGATTTCCGCTTCGGTGTTGTAGAACGCAAGCGACGCGCGGCAGGTGCCGGCAACGCCGTAGAACTGCATCAACGGATGCGCGCAATGGTGCCCCGAACGCACTGCCACGCCCTCCTGGTCCAGCAGCGTCGCGAGGTCGTGCGCATGCAGGCCGTCGATCAGGAACGAAATCACCGCGGCCTTGTGCGGCGCCGTGCCGAAAACGCGCAACCCCGGCACGGCCTGCAGGCGCGGGGTCGCGTATTCCAGCAACGCGCGCTCACGCGCTGCAATGTTCGCCATGCCGATGCCGGTGAGGTAGTCGACCGCGGCACCCAAACCCGCGAATCCGGCGGTGTTCGGCGTGCCAGCCTCGAACCTGTGCGGCGAATCGGCGAACGTGGTGCCATCGAATGACACGGTACGGATCATCTCGCCGCCGCCGAAGAACGGCGGCATCGATTCCAGCGTTTCGCGGCGCGCCCACAGCGCACCGGTGCCCGTGGGGCCGCACATCTTGTGGCCGGTGACGCAATAGAAATCGCAGCCGAGCGACTTCACGTCGAGCGGGAGGTGCGGTGCCGCCTGCGAGCCGTCCACCAGCAGCGGGATGCCGCGCTTGCGGCATTCGCGCGCAAGGTCCTTCACCGGATTTATGGTGCCGAGCACATTGGAAACGTGCACCACGCCCGCGAACTTCACTTCCGGGGTCAACGCGTCGATGAACTTCTCGACGATCAATTCACCGGACTCGGTGATCGGCGCAACCTTGAGATGCGCACCGGTCAGCTTGCAGATCAACTGCCACGGCACGATGTCGGCATGGTGTTCCATGGCCGTCACCAGCACTGCGTCCCCCGGCTTCAACCGTGGCAACAAGAAACTGTAGGCGACGAGATTGGCCGCCATCGTGGTGCCGGATGTCAGCACGATCTCGTCGCGGTGATTGGCGCCAAGGAATGCTGCGAGCTTGTCGCGTGCGCCCTCATACAGCGCCGTCGCCTCCTCGCCCAGCTGGTGCACGGCCCGGGAGACGTTGGCATTGTGATTGCGGTAGAACTCATCCACCGCCTCGATCACCAGGCGCGGTTTTTGCGAGGTGTTGGCGCTATCGAGATACACCAACGGTTTGCCGTGCACCTTGCGTTCGAGGATCGGGAAATCCCGGCGAACCACGGTCCAATCGACGACTTGTGCGGACCCTTTTGCGGTCCTGGCCGTTACGTTCACGCCGACACCTCCGGAAGCTGTTCCGCCAGAAACGCCTCGCAATGTTCGCGCAACGGCGCGGGGGCCATGCCGTCCAGGGCAACCGAACAAAACGCGCGCACCAGGATGCGCCGTGCCGTTTCCAGAGGGATGCCACGCGAACGCAGGTAGAACAACACCTTCTCGTCGAGTTGGCCCACCGTCGCGCCATGGTTGGCCTTGACTTCATCGGCGTAGATTTCCAATGCGGGGCGCGTGTCGATTTCAGCGTCGGGCGACAACAGCAGGTTCTTGTTGTAGAAGCTGCCGTCGGCACCGTCGGCACCGGGCTGCACCAGGATGCGCCCGTGCACGACCCCGCGCGCGCGATTGTCGGCCACGCCGCGCCACACGGCATTGCTGACGGAATCGCGGCCGCGATGCGCCACCAGCACCTCCACGTCGGCGTGCTGGCGCCCATGCAGCACGAACGCACCGCGGCTGTTGAAGCGCGAACGCGCGCCGGCGAGCTCGGCGCGGATCTCGTGGCGCACCAGTTTCCCGCCGAGTTCCAGCGCGTGCAGGTCGAGCGCGGCATCGTCGTGCAGGCGAACCTTGCTCCGGCGCAACAGCGTGGCATCGGCTCCGGCCTGCTGGATCACGGTCCAATCGAGATGGGCGTTTGCATACACGCCGATATCGCGGACGATGTTGGTCAGGTGCCCGGTCTGCGGTTCGCCCACATGGTGCTCGACGATCCGCAGGCGCGCACCCTCGCCCAGCTCGACGAGACTGCGCAGGTGGAAGGCCGCCGCCGCTTCGGCGGCCAACCCTACGTGCACGATGTGCAGCGGTTCGTCAACTTCCGCGCCGGCCGCAGCCTTCAAAATCAATCCATCCGCCGCCAGCGCGCGATTGAGCAGGGTGAATCCGTCGTCGTCATCGCCCGCGCGCTTGTCCAGCAGGAAGCGCAGCGGCTCGGGCGCATCACGCAACGCAGCTGCGAGCGACTGCACCGCCACGCCTTCCGGCAACGCGTCGAGATTCGACAGATCCGCGCGGAAAGCCCCGTTGACGAACACCGCGCGAGACCCCTGCCGTGCCGGCGCCGGCAGCAGCGCCGCATCGACGGCACGGCTGGACGCCCCGGCATCGACCGCCGCATAAGCCCTTTGGGCCAGCGCCCGCAGCGAGGTGTACTTCCACAGTTCATTGCGCTGGTCGGGCAAACCGCGATCCGCAAATGCCTGCAGGGCATCGGCGCGCGCGGCGTCCAGCCAGACCAGGCCGCTGCCAGGCAAGCGCCGCTGCAGGGCGGCATCGTGCATGGACTGCACGAAAGGCAACGCTGTGGTCACGCGCCTGCCTCCACCGGCGTGCGCTCGCGCACCCACGCGTAGCCATGCGCCTCAAGCTCCCGGGCCAGCTGCGCGTCGCCGCTTTCGACAATCCTGCCGTCGGCGAGCACGTGCACGAAGTCAGGCACGATGTAATCCAGCAGCCGCTGGTAATGAGTGATGACAAGGAACGCACGCTGCGGAGAACGCAGCGAATTCACGCCTGCTGCGACCCGCTTCAGCGCGTCGATGTCGAGCCCGGAATCGGTTTCGTCCAGGACCGCCAGGCGCGGCTCCAGCAGCGCCATCTGGAACACCTCGTTGCGTTTCTTCTCGCCGCCCGAAAAACCCTCGTTGACCGCGCGATTCAGCAGCTCGGGCGCCATGCCCATTTCCTTGACTTTCTCACGCACCAGTTTCAGGAACTGCATCGAATCCAGTTCCTGTTCGCCGCGTGCCTTGCGCTGCGCATTCAGGGCCGCCCGCAGGAAGTAAGTATTGTTGACACCAGGAATCTCGACCGGGTACTGGAACGCCAGGAACATGCCGGCCGCGGCCCGCGCCTCGGGCTCGAGCTCAAGCAAATTCCCGCCGTCGAACGTGACCGTGCCTTCGGTCACCGCGTAACCGGGACGGCCCGCCAGCACGTTGCCCAGCGTGGACTTGCCCGCGCCGTTGGGACCCATGATCGCGTGCACCTCGCCCGGCTTCACTTCCAGCGAAAGCCCCTTCAGGATTTCCTTGCCGGCGATGCGGGCGTGGAGGTTTTCGATCTTCAGCATCGTTTTTCCTTGTGGCGCCGAATCAGCCAATCGCGCCTTCCAGCGAAACTTCCAGCAACTTCTTCGCTTCCACCGCGAACTCCATCGGCAGTTCGCGGAACACCTGTTTGCAGAATCCGTCCACGATCAACGACACCGCGTCTTCTTCGCTGATGCCGCGCGAACGGCAATAGAACATCTGGTCATCGGAAATTTTCGAGGTGGTGGCCTCGTGTTCGACGATCGCCGTCGGATTCTTGACCTCCATGTACGGGAACGTGTGCGAACCGCACTGCTTGCCGATCAGGATAGAGTCGCAGCGCGTATGGTTGCGCGCGTTGGCGGCGCCTTTTTCCACCTTCACCAGCCCGCGATAGCTGTTCTGGCTGCGGCCGGCGCTGATGCCCTTGGACACGATCTTCGACTTGGTGTCGCGGCCGATGTGGATCATCTTGGTGCCGGTGTCGGCTTGCTGGTAATGATGCGTCAGCGCCACCGAGTGGAACTCGCCCACCGAGCGGTCGCCGCGCAGGACGCAGCTCGGGTACTTCCACGTGATCGCCGAACCGGTTTCGACCTGGGTCCAGGTGATGCGCGAGTCGTCGCCACGGCACTCGCCACGCTTGGTGACGAAGTTGTAGATGCCGCCCTTGCCGTTTTCGTCGCCCGGATACCAGTTCTGCACCGTCGAGTACTTGATGCTGGCGCGCTCCAGCGCCACCAATTCGACGACCGCCGCGTGCAGCTGGTTGTCATCGCGCATCGGCGCGGTGCAGCCTTCCAGATAGGACACCACGGAATCCTCTTCCGCGATGATCAACGTGCGCTCGAACT
>DATFGL010000179.1:0-6596 GCA_035249465.1 Rhodanobacteraceae bacterium
CGGCACCCTGCCTTGCCCGATGCTTTCCCGCTCCGTGAAATCGCGCAGGGCAAGGTCCCGCGCTATGCGGTTCACCGGCCTTGCATCGGTGGCGATGCGCCACTGGAACCAATGCCCGGCCATGGTGCGGCCGATCAGGCGAGAACCATCCGGGGCGAAGGCGAGCTGTTGCACCGCGTCGTGATTGGGCAACGCCAGCTTGAAATCCGGCACGAGCAGCTGGTTGCGGTCGATCACATACAAGCCCACGCCGTCAAGCAAGCCAAGCGCGAGCAGGCGGCCATCCGGGCTGACCGCACCGACACTCACGCGGTTTCTGGGACTCGGTACCACGGACAGCACTTTTTGTCCGGCACCCGCGCCGGCAAACAGCGTCGCCGTACCCATCTCGACCACGCCGCGTCCGTGCGGCAACGGCACCAGGCCGAATACATTGCCGACGCCGACGGGCTTGCCGATGGGCTTGCCGTCGGCATCCCAGTGCCAGATCTTCGGATCCGAGCCCTCACCCCATGTGGCCGGTCCAGAAAAGCTCCAGATGCTGCCGTCACCGGCAAAGCGCGCGTCATCGATGCGCGCCTGCGGCTTGTCCGTATGCACCAGTGTCTGCACGACCCGAGCGTTTGCGGTGTCGATCACCCACGCCAGGTTCGAATCCGGAGAGGTGATGTTCAAGTATTGAAAGACCAGCAGGCGGCTGCCGTCGTCGGACAAACGCAGCGCGCCGAGCGGCCCGCGCAGCGCCACCGGCGCACCGCGTTGCCGTCCGGTCGCAAGATCGATCACGTGCACCCGCTCGTAGAACTCGCTTCTTTCGTTGCTGCCGGTAGAGACGGCGAGCATCGGCGCGGCCGCGGCAAGGCCAAGGCGCAGCGGCGAATCCGGCAACATGATCGTCGGCCAGCAAGGCTTGCCGTCATGCCAGTTCCAGCAGGAAAGCTCGCGGCCGGCGATGGCGATCAGGCGCGTGCCGCTGCCATCGAGCCCGGCATAGGTAGGCGCTTCGGGCAACGCGACGATCTTGCCAAGGGTTTGGCCGGTCGCGACGTCGAACACGCTGACGCGGTTGCCGTCTGCGGAAACGAGGTGCCGGCCGTCGAAACGCAAGGTATCCGAAGCCAGCGGCGCGGCGGTGCGACCGATGAACGGTGTCCAGCGCACGCGCCACAGCTTGAGCAAGCCGTTGTCGCCGGTCGCCATCAGGCGCGATCGCGTGTCGCTGGCCAGCGCAAGGTGTGCGTAGGGGGCCACCATCGGCGGCGCGATGGCGACCGGCGCCTGCCGCGGGAAACCCAGCTCCGGCACCTGCCATAGGGTCGCGGTGGTCATCGGGTCCCGCGTCAGGATCGTGGATGCATCCGGACCGAACTCGACATCGGGCTCGGCACTCGGGTCGAGACTGTTGCCGAGCATGACCGGTGCGGCGACCAGTTCGAGCGTATGCGCGTCGAACACGCGCATTTCGCTGGGCTCGCTGGAAGCCGCGAGCAAGCGAGTGTCGTCGTCGCTGAAGCGCAGCCGCGCGATCCACCCATTGAATCGCAGGTGCAACCAGGTTGCCGTACCGGTGACGAGATCCCATGCGGCGAGCTGACCGGAGGTCGTGCCGATGGCAAGCTGCTTGCCGTCGTGACGTATCGCCCAGGCGGTGGCGCGGTCCTGGTCCGTGGTCAAATGCAAGATCTGCCGTTGGCGCATGTGTGCGGCATCGAAACTGCGGAAATCCAATTTCGCCCGGTCGGCCAGCACCATCGTCGTTCCATCGTCGGTGAGCAAAGCCTCGCCCGCCAATTGAATGCCATCCGGTATTGCCGCAAGGTCGTGATCGATCCGCACCAGATCGCCGTCCGCGGACCAAGGCAGGGTGCGCCAGCGCTGCACACCGCCGTGCTTGTCGAACAGCAGTGCAAAGCGTCCGTCTTCGGCGTAATCCACGGCCAGGAAATCGGCAAACTGCTTCGGCGGTGCCACCAGCTTGCCCGTGGCGACATCGATCAGCACGCTGTCGATGTCGTGCGGGCGAAGCGCAGGGTTCATGCCACCCAACGCTCCACCCGGCACGACTTGGCCGATCAGGCGCCGGCCGTCGCCGGAAAAATGCACGCGAAAGGCTCCCTGGTTGAGGCCCATTGCCGTCATGCCGAACGAATTCGGAATGGCCTCCACTTGCCAGCGTTGCTTGCCGCTGGCGACGTCGATCAGGCTGACAGTGCGGTTCACAACTTCGGCAACGGATTTCCCATCGGGAGAAACCGCCAGCGCGTCGATATTTTCACGCACGTCGGTGCTGGCGGGAAGCGCATCGATGAGTTGCGGTGCGTTGGCCAGCACGGTGCCGATGCGCAGGCGTTCCAGCGCGGCATCGGCACGGTCGCCGTGCGCTTCCATCTCGCGCAGGTTCGCCAGCACGTTCGCGAGCGCCGGGTACGCGTCGCCCTGTTTCATCTGGTTCTGCGCGACGTCGCTGCGTGATTTCCACAACGTGTGCTGGGCAATATCCGCATTGTCCTGCGCCAGTACCGCGTTCTTTCTGGCATGCCGCCATTGCACGGACGTAGCCAGCAATCCGACGACCAGCGCCACGATCACGGCAGCGATGCTCGCGGCAAATTTCGGCTCGCGCCGCGCCCAGCGCACCAGCTGCTGCATCCCGTTCAACGGCCGCGCCTGCACCGGGCGTCCGTCGACGAAACGCGCGAGGTCGTCGGCCAGCGCGCGCGCGGAAGCGTAACGCTCGCGCGGATCACGGCTGAGGCAGCGCAGCACGATCGCTTCCAGATCCAGCGGCAGGTCCGGTTGCGCACGGCGCGGCGCCCGCACCTGGCCTTCCAGCACCAGCTTTACCGTGTCCTGCGCGGTCTCGGCACGGAACGGCGGTTGCCCGGTCAACAGTTCGTAGAGGATCGCGCCCAGCCCCCAGATGTCGGTGGTGCGGGTCAATTTGCTGGCGCGCACCTGCGCCTGCTCGGGCGCCATGTACGCCGGCGTGCCGGAGACCTCGTCGTTCTCGATCGCCAGCGCATTTTCCAGCCGACGCGCCAGGCCGAAGTCGGCGACGTAGGGCGTGCCCGTTTCGTCCAGCAATACGTTGGCCGGTTTCAAATCAAGATGCAGCACGCCCAGGTTGTGTGCGTAATCGACCGCTTCAGCAACGGTACGCATGAGCGCGGCCGCGGCTTTCGGGGCGAAACGTTCGCCGCGCCGCAGCTTTGCCGACAGACTCTCGCCGCGCACCAGCCGCATGCTGAAGTAGTGCAGTCCCTCGGAACTGCCAACTTCGTACACGGTGACGATGTTGGGATGCTGCATGCGCGCGGCGTTCTGCGCCTCGCGCTCGAAGCGCGCGACGAAGTCCTTCGACGCCCAGGGACCGGCCGACAGCAATTTCACCGCGACATCGCGGTCGAGGGAACCCTGGCGTGCGCGGTAGACCACACCCATGCCGCCTTCGCCGAGGATCTCCAGCAATTCGTAGTCGCCGAACTGCCGCTGCGCCGGATCGTTCAGATCCAGCTCGAGGGTTTCCGTTGAAAGCAGCGCGAGGTGACGTCCCTGGGCGAATCCGCTGACGCGGCTGAAACTGCCGAAAGCCAGTTCCGCAAGGCCACGCGCACGACCCAACGGATTGTCGGTGACGTCAGCCGGAAAATCCTTGTCCGGCAGCGGCTGATGCGCGTTCACGGCCGGCCTCCGCGGTCCAGCGCGGCGAGCAGTGCTTCCTGTTCGGCAATCAGTTCATCGGCCGATGCCACGGTGTCGGCCAGTTCCGCGCGCACCAGTTCGCGGAAGCGCTGGCGCAGCCGCTTCAAGGCCAACACCAGCGCCAGCGGGCGCACCCCGAGTTTGCGGGCCGTCTCGTCGTACTGCCCCGGCAGCGGGTCTCGCGTCAGGAAGGGTTCCAGCGCCTCGCACATGTCCAGGTGTCCGGCTTGGCCGGCCTCGTCGCGCAGGCGCTTCAAGCCACGCGTCAACACCTCCAGCGCGAAGCTGCGCCGGTAGGCCAGTTCAGGCGTTTCGTCCTGCTCGTGCTCGCCGCGGTTGCGCGACTCCAGTTCCGGCAGTGGCGGCGCGCCAGGCACCTGGCCGCCCTCGGCAAGCTCGCGCCATTCACCAGCGAGGAATCCGTTGAGCTTGGCCAGCAGCCAGTCGCGAAACTTGCCCGGCGGCTGCGCCTTGTTCAAGCGCAGGTCGTCCGCGACTTGCTGCAGGAAGGCTTGGGTGATGTCCTGGGCGATCTCCTGCGAGTGGCCGCAACGACGCACGTAGGCGTACACCGGATACCAGTAGCGCAACGCCAGTTCCGCGAGTGCGTGGCGCGCATCCGGCGCGGACGTGCCTTGCGCCTGGCGCACCATCGACCAGCGGGTCCGGGTGAAGTCCGTGAGGGAATGGTCTGCGACTGGGTTCATGGTCTTGAAATCATTTGATGGATCGGTCAACCATTCGGGGAACGACTGCGACGATTACAGAACGGTCATCACGTGAGTGGCCGCATCGATCCGCGCAACGTCCGCAGCTCTTCCTCCAGTTCCATCCGGTTCGACGTGGTTTCCATCAGTTCTTCGCGCACCAGATCGCGCAGGCGGTGGCGCAGGCGGTGCACCGCGACCGCCAGGGTGTTGCGGCGCAAATGCAAATCCTCCGCCGCGCGTGCGTATTCGGCTTCGTCCGGCCGTTCGACGAGAAATTCGCTGAGACGCTTGAACAATTCGAGCTTCCCGGCCTGCTCCGCTTCGACGCGCAAGCGCGCGAATGCGGCTTTCAGCACCGTGTGCGCCCATTCGCGTTCGAAAACCGCGTCCGGGGTTTCGTCATTCGCGCCCGCACAGCCGGTGTCATCGTCGAGCAACTCGAAGCGCACGCCGCCACCGCGTTTCAAGGTCGCGGCTTCGGCGTCGGAATCGATCAGGAAACGCTTCAGCGCGGTCAACAGGAAGGACCGGAAACGCCCGCGTTGCGGATCCGCCGCGGAGTACCACGCGCGCTCCAGGAACCGTGCGAAGAAAGCCTGGGTGAGATCCTCCGCGGCATCGGCGGCATAACCGCGACGCAGCACGAACGCCAGTACCGGCGGCCGATAGCTGCGGCACAACTGTTCCAGGGCTGCGCGCGCTTCGCCGGCCTCACCGCGGGCACGCAACACCACGCTCCAACGCGTAGTCTCGAATCGCCCCATCATCCGCTGCCTCACGACACCGGCAGGCGCGCTGCGCGCGCCTGTTGCGGCGGCATTATGCATGAAAGAACCCCTGCGCAATGCACGCCTGACATTCCAGAAACAAGAGCCGTCGTGCATGCCGGCCGCGCCGCGCCCGGGGCCGTCCAATCCCATACCGCGAAGCCACGTCCGGCCCCATCGCGGCGGAACCGGACACGCGGCCGCGTGGCTCAATGCCCACCTTCCCCTTGGGCCTTTCTGGCGCGCAGCAGTGCCTGGTTGTGCTCGTAAGCTTGGGCGTACGCCGTCTTGCATTCCGGGTAGGCAATGCAGGCGTTGTAGAGCATCCCCATTTCACGCTGCGTCAGTGGACGCAGCAGCTTCGGATCCGTGGGCGCGGCCGCGTGCCTGGGTGCCACCGGGTCCTTGCGCACAATGTAGCCAGGACGATCGGTCGTCGGTCCCTGCTGCATGACCTGCTGGTCGAACGTGGCAGCCGCGGATGCCGACGAGGGGGCCTGCTGGCCGATGGCAACCTGGCTGAGCGCCAGTCCCATGGTTGTGCACACCGCAACTGCGATCATCGTGCGTGTCATGATTCCACCTCCTGCGGGGCAGCCCCTTCCCGGGACCGGCCGCTTGCGGGTTGTCGGCGCCGGCGTGTCCTTGTGCCGTGCGATTGCAAGGATCTTTCCCCTCAAGGCGGCCTCCGGCCGCAGTGGGTCAACTCACGTGGAACACCTCGGCGTGGCCACCCTTTGCGTAGTCACTGCCGCCACGGCGGACCAGGCGTTCGAGACGCAGTTCTTCGCTGCGCTCGATCAACCAGCGCTCGCGATCAATGTCCACCGCCGCGACGGGAACCCCGAGCCGCTGCGCCTCGCCCGCGCGATAGCGACAGAAATCGGCGTACTCGTCCAGTTCGACGCGCAAACCCTCCATCGCCATGTCGACCAGCAGCGCGCGGTCCAGCCCGCCGATGGTCGGCAGGTGCAGCGGCACCAGCGCCACCGGTCCGTCAATGTAGCCAATCAGATCCTGCATCCGTCCCGCCAGGGCGGGGTCGACGGCCCAACCGGCATCCATCAGGATCGCGCGAACCTCGCCGGCGCGGCGCATCCGGATCTGGATGAAACGTGACTGGTTGCCCATGCCAACCGCCCGCGCAAGGCGCCGTGCCGCCGCGGCGATCTGTTCCGCGCCCAACTCCGGGGTGCCGGGCGCGATGCACGCCGCGCACTGGTTGAACACGCGCAGATCGTCTTCGCTGAATTGCAGCGTCACTTCATTGTGCGTGAAGATCGCCGACCGCTCGGGATCGAGGTCGAGGCGCACGCAGGTCCGGTTGAATTCATCGTTGACGGTTGGCATGTCGGAGGCTCCAAGCTGGAAACGCGCGGCGCGTGCCGCGTCCTCCTCCAATTCGGGAAACAGCGTC
>DATFGL010000180.1:0-2502 GCA_035249465.1 Rhodanobacteraceae bacterium
GGGCGATTGCGAGCCGCCGGGCAGGTAACTCTTGAACCACGCGATCCGCCCGTTCATCGGCAGAGCGGCCGGATCGACGCCCGAATCCAGGATGCCGACATTGACGCCCTGTCCCGTGAAACCCATCTGTTGCGCGGTCAATGCGCCGGTCGGAATCAGATGGTTGTACGCAGGGTCATACGGCGGTGGCGGTGGCGGTGGTGGCGGTGGCGGTGGTGGCGGCGGTGGCGGCGGTGGCGGTGGTGGTGGTGGTGGCGGGCTCGGCGGCGGCGTGGTCGAACTGGACTTCATCACCCCGCTCCCCCCTCCACCACCGCAGGCCGTGAGATAAATGGGGGCTGAGGCAACGATCGCCGCGGCGACGGCCAACGTGAGTGCGCGCTTACGCCTGTGGTTCATCTACCGATCCCCCTGTTGCTGTTGAGACCTTGCGACTTGCACATTCGACGCAGGTGCATCGCGTGTGTAAAACCGATCAGCACAAACTGCAGCCGGCGACGCCAACCCCGGAGCCTGGCCAAACCTGCCAGCACCCGCGTTCGCGTCATCGGACCCCAAACGAGTCGCGCCCATCCATCGCGCGCCACGTCGGCCCCATCGTAATCCCGGTGAAACGGACCTGCAATCGTCCCCGCATTCAGGCAACGACAGGCCATTCCGATGGCCGATGCACCTCTCAGAACATGTGCTTCTCGATGCCCAGGTGCGCCATGATCTTGCTGCCGATTTCCTCGATGGAAGTGTGGGTGGTGTTGAGCGACGGGATGTTCTCGTTGCGAAAAATGCGATCCGCGATGGCGAGCTCGCGTTTGCAGCGGTCGAGCTTGGCGTACGCGCTGCCGGGCCGGCGCGCCTCGCGTACCTGGGCCAACCGCACGGGATCGATGGTGAGGCCGTACACGCGATTGCGGCACCCTTCGAGGCGCTTGGGCAGGTAATCGCGTTCCAAATCCTCGTCGGTCAGAGGGTAATTCGCGGCCTTCACACCGTAATGCAACGCCATGTACAGGCAGGTCGGGGTCTTGCCCACGCGCGACACGCCCACCAGCACCACGTCGGCCTGGCTGTAGTCGATGTTGACGCCATCGTCGTGGGCCAGCGCATAGTTGGTGGCGTCGATGCGCGCCTCGTATTGGTTGAAGTCGACCAGGCCGTGCGAACGGTTGACGGCTCCGGAACGCCGCGTACCGAGTTCCAGTTCCAGCGTGCCCACGAACGGTGCCATGACATCGACCATCAGTGCGCCCGATTCCGCGATGATTTCACACAATTGCGGATCGACCACCGTGTTGACCACGATCGGCCGCTCGGCGTTCTGCGCGTACACGGTCTTGATGCGCAGCGCCGCCGCACGCGCCTTGTCCGGCGTGTCCACGAAGGCGATGCGATGGCCGTCGAACTTCACGCCCTCGAACTGCGCGAGGATGGAATTGCCGATGGTTTCGGCGGTGATGCCGGTGGAGTCGGAAACGAAGAAAACCGTCCTGCGGCCGTTGCCGTTCAAATGCCATCTCCCGATGCGACGCGGAGGCCGAGTGTATCGGCGCCAAACGCACCGCGTGGCTTGGCTTGTCTCGGGCCCGGATGCCCGCGAAAATAGCGGGTTTCAGGGCCGCGCGCCCACGCATGGAGACAATCGTGACCGAACTCGTCCTGTGGCTGGACCAATTGCGCATGACCGACCTGGCCAAGGTAGGAGGCAAGAATGCCTCGCTGGGGGAGATGATCGGCAACTTGGCCAAGCTGGGCGTATCGGTGCCCGGCGGCTTCGCCACCACGGCGGATGCGTTCCGCGAATATCTGGAAAAGAGCGGTCTCGCCGGCAGGATCCAGAAACGCCTCGCCACGCTGGACGTCGAGGACGTCAATGCGCTGACTGCGGCCGGCAAGGAAATCCGCGGCTGGATCGTTGACACCAAACTGCCCACGGATTTGGAAAAAGCAATAAGCAACGCATACACCAAGCTTTGCACCGATGCAGGCGGCACCGGCATCGCGGTGGCGGTTCGTTCTTCCGCGACCGCGGAAGATTTGCCCGACGCATCCTTCGCCGGCCAGCAGGAAACGTTCCTCAACGTCACCGGCATCGAAGACGTGCTGCACAAAGTGAAGGAAGTTTTCGCCTCGCTCTACAACGACCGCGCGATTGCGTACCGCGTGCACCAGGGTTTCAGGCACGAAGAAGTGTTCCTGTCCGCCGGCGTGCAATTGATGGTGCGCTCGGACATCGGCGCGTCTGGCGTGTTGTTCACGCTGGACACCGAATCCGGTTTCCGCGACGTGGTGTTCGTCACCGCAAGCTACGGCCTCGGCGAAATGGTCGTGCAGGGCGCGGTGAACCCGGATGAATTCTATGTGTTCAAGCCGACGCTGAAGGCCGGCAAGCAGGCGGTGCTGCGCCGCAATCTCGGCGCCAAGCAGCAGCGCATGGTTTATTCCGGCAAGTCGGGCGAGCGCGTGCGTATCGAGGCCACACCGGACGACCTGCGCCACAGGTTCTGC